>NZ_JAYGIM010000017.1:0-176117 GCF_034930985.1 Arcicella lustrica | reverse complement strand
TAAAATACATTTAGAAATAAAAAATAAATGGTGTAATCTTGGTAATACAATAAAAAAAACTTGACAATCAATTCAGTTTTTAACCCCTAATACTGTCAAGCTTTTTTAGGATGAGACAATATAAACAATACTCAAGAGTATATAAACAATAACAAAGAGCATCTAAACAATACCAAAGAGCATCTAAACAATACCAAAGAGCATCTAAACAATACCAAAGAGCATCT
This sequence comes from Arcicella lustrica, assembly GCF_034930985.1. Classification (NCBI taxonomy): domain Bacteria; kingdom Pseudomonadati; phylum Bacteroidota; class Cytophagia; order Cytophagales; family Flectobacillaceae; genus Arcicella; species Arcicella lustrica. Next base: position 175,890 of record NZ_JAYGIM010000017.1, on the reverse strand, counting down.
AAGCAATACTCAAGAGTATCTAAACAATATTCAAGAGCATTTAAACAATATTCAAGAGTATATAAACAATGCTCAAGAGTCTCGAAACTAATCATTCATCATTAATACTGTACAGGTGTTTAGATTTGTCTTTAAAAACAGATTTTGTGTGCGGCAAACCCTTGCGGTTGCCGCACACAAAACGGCAACCGCAAGGGTTTGTCGCTACAAAAAATACTGTTTTGAGAAATTGCACAAAATTGAATCTTTAATACTGACCTAATTCATCATTCCTAAAATTCCCCAAAAGATTAACAAATCCTTTGGGGAATTTTCTTATCTTCGATTTCATTCAAAAATCTTCAACAACAACATGAAAAAACATTTATTATTACTCTCGCTTTCTCTCTGGGCGAGTTTCAATTTATCCGCTCAAAATCCAGCCAAACGTCCTTTAAAACCTTCTGATGTTTATCGTTTAAGAACTGTTACTGATGCCAAAATTTCTCCCGAAGGCAATTGGGTAAGTTACACACTTTCAACAATTGATTCTGCCAAAAACAAAAGAAATGCCGATGTTTACATGGTTTCTTGGGATGGCAAAGAAACCGTTCAATTAACACATACGCCTGATGGCGAATCGCAAGCTCGTTGGAGTCCAGACGGAAAATACTTGTCATTCGTTTCATCAAGAAATGGTTTAACCAGTGGTCAAATCTGGTTGATGGACAGAAGAGGTGGCGAAGCGAAACAATTGACCGACCTGAAAAAAGGTGAATTAGAAGAATACGCTTGGTCGCCAGACGGTAAAAAAATTGCGTTGGTCATTAAAGTTTCAGCAGATACTTCTAAATCAAAAGCACCCAAACCAATCGTTATCGACCGCTTTCAGTTTAAAAAAGATGTTGAAGGTTATATCACCAGAAGCTCAACGCATTTGTATTTATTTGACATTGAAACCAAAAAGATTGATACTTTAACAAAAGGAAATTTTGAAGAAGAATCACCCGTTTGGTCGCCCGATGGTTCACAGATTGCTTTTTTGAGTAATCATACAGATGACCCAGACAAAAATGCGAATTCAGATATTTTTGTGATGGATGCCAAAGCCAATTCTCCTGCAAAACAATTGACAACTTGGACGGGAAGAGATTATTCACCCGTTTGGAGTCCAGATGGCAAACAAATTGCTTACTTGAGAACCACTGCTTCGGAAGCCTACATCATGTACGACCAATCTATTTTATGTACAATTCCAAAAGATGGAGGCGAGCCAAAACTCTTGACGAAGTCTTTAGACAGACCTGTTTCTTCACATAAATGGACAAAAGATGGTGCTTCCATTCTGGCTTTAGTAGCCGACGACCGTACAAGATACATTGCACAATTCAACGCTATTGACGGAAAAATCACCAAACTCCTTGATGGCGAAAGAAGTTTTACTACGTTAGAAAGACATCCTACTGGTACTTTTTTAACGACCATGAGTAATCCGCAAACTCCTGCGGAATTATATGTTTTTGAAAACAATGCCATTAGAAGATTGACCAAACACCACGAGGCTTTCCTTACCCCTTTGGCATTAGCAAGTGTTGAAGGTTTTACGTCAAAAAGCAAAGATGGCACTTTGGTTTCAAACCTTTTGTATCGCCCTGCGAATGCTTCAAAAACGGTAAAACTTCCAACGATTTTCTTTATTCATGGCGGTCCAGTGGCACAAGATGAATACAGTTTTGATTTAAGTCGCCAAATGTTAGCTGCCGCTGGTTACAATGTGGTGGCTGTAAATTATCGTGGTTCAAATGGTAGAGGTTTGGCTTATTGCAAAGTAATTTCAGGTGATTGGGGCAACAAAGAAGTAATGGATATTTTGGGAGCAACCGATTATGTAGTAAATAATGGCATTGCTGACCCTGAAAAACTCGGCATTGGCGGTTGGAGTTATGGCGGAATCCTGACAGATTATACCATTGCAACGGATACTCGTTTTAAAGTAGCATCAAGTGGTGCAGGTGTAGCGATGATTTCGTCAATGTATGGTGCAGACCAATATATTTTACAATATGAACATGAATTAGGTGCACCATGGAAGAATTTTGATAAATATATTGCACTTTCGTATCCATTCTTGAAAGTAGAAAAAATCAAAACTCCGACACAATTTATGGTAGGTGAAAGTGATTTTAACGTGCCAGCCATCGGTAGTGAACAAATGTATCAAGCGTTCAAATCAGTAGGAATTCCAACGGAGTTGATTATTTATCCGGGGCAATTTCATGGCATTACAAATCCAAGTTTCCAAATCGACCGCTTTGAGCGTTATTTGAAATGGTTTGGAAAGTATTTGAAAAAGTAATTAACAAAACAAATAAGCCATCATCTGGGAATGTCTGTATTATTTTATACATTCATTCTCAGATTTTTTTATGTCCATTTTTTCAAACACTCATCAAAACAACCCTAAACGATAGAATACTTTATGAAAAAAATATTTTATCAATCTATTTTTTTACTGCTTTTTTGCTCCTTTGCGTCGTTTAGTCAAGTGACGATTAAAGGCAAAGTAATTGACGAAGAAAACAATAAGCCATTACCTTTTTCAACGGTTTTTGTAGTAGGCTCGTCCATTGGCACGATTACCAATGAAAATGGAGAATTCACGCTAAAAGTACCTTTCGGAACCATACAAATTGGCGCTTCATTTATTGGTTATAATACAATCAGTTCTGTTTTTGAGAGTAAACAATTGATTGATAAAACACTTACTTTCAAATTAATGCCAGTCAGCAAAGAATTACTTGAAGTAAAAATTGAAGGCAAAGTAAGCAAGCAATGGCTCAGAGATTATAAAGTTTTTAAAAGAGAATTTCTCGGAGAAAGTGAAAAAAATGAAGATTATGAAATTGAAAATCGAAATAAAATCCGACTGTTTTGGGAAGAAAACAAACTCTTTGCCAGTTGTGATGAACCACTCGTAATCATCAATCACAAACTTGGCTATAAAGTATTTAGTACTTTGAAAGAGTTTCAATACAAAACAAATGGCGATGTTTCCTATTTAGGCATTACTCGTTTTGAACCATTAAAAGCTCAAAACCAAACAGAACAAAATACTTGGGAACAAAACCGAAAAGAAGCTTATTGGGGTTCACCAAACCATTTCTTTAAATCTTTGATAAGGCATCAATTGAAAGAAAATAAGTTTTTAGTGATTAAAGATACTTTGGTTAATTACAACATGAATGATTTCTATCTAAAGTTAACAAACAAAGCTTTTCAGATAGATTTAGATAAAATGATAGAGCCAGATTCTGTCAATCATCAGTACTTTCTCAAACTTAACACTCCTATCGAAATTGTTTATGAAGGTAAAAATAACAAACAAGCCAATTATCGTTATCGCTACATGCGCTATGAACATACCAGTATAGAGCTTTCCAACAAAAATGAAGTAAAATACCTAACTTCACAAGGAGAATTATATCCTCCACAGTCCTTAAAATTTTCGGGAAGCATGGGTAATTATCGTATCGGAACGGCTTTACCTTCTGATTATGAGCCTGAATAAGAATTATTAAAATAGTACGAAACAAAACATAAGAATATGCTTGAACAACGTTTCCAAAACCAAGTAGCGATTGTAACCGGCGCAGGTATTGGCATTGGTTTTGAAATTGCAAAACAACTAGCTGAACAAGGTGCGAAAGTAATCCTAAACGATATTGATGAGGATTTGGCGGAATCTTCAGCAAAAACAATTCGTGAAAATGGAGGACTTTGTGAAGCTTTTGGTGGAGATGTTGCTGATTTAGAAAGTATTCAGCTCTTGATTCAGAAAACAATAATAAGCTTTGGCAAAATAGATATTTTAATTGCCAATGCTGGCATTACTACTTTTGGAGATTTCTGGGAATATCAACCAAAATCAATGCAAAAAATCTTACAAGTAAACTTATTCGGTACTTTTTTCTTGACACAAGCAGCAAGTAAACAAATGCTTAAACAAGGGCATGGCGGAAGTATTTTATTAACTTCTTCAGTGACGGGGCATCAAGCACATAAATATTTGGCGGCTTATGGAATGACAAAAGCGGGGATAGAACAACTAGCTAAAAATTTAGTGGTTGATCTATCCCCGCATCAAATTAATATCAATACTGTTGCTCCAGGTGCAACGCTTACCGAACGAACTTTAAGCGATGCTAATTATCTTGAAACTTGGTCGAGGATTACTCCTACTGGTCGCCCAGCTACTGTTCAAGACATTGCCAATGCTGCACTTTTCTTGGTTTCTCCACTTTCCAGACAAATCACTGGTCAAAGTATAGTTGTAGATGGTGGTTGGACTTCTGTTGGACCTTCGCCTTATTAGTTGTGAGTTGTGAGTTGTGAGTTGTGAGTTGTGAGTTGTGAGTTGTGAGTTGTGAGTTGTGAGTTGTGAGTTAAAAAATTGCTCTTCTTTAAAACAAGTTCATAAATACTCTCTTTTTTTCAACAGTTGTAGCGAATAAAATTCACAATTCATCACTCATAATTCACAACTCATAATTATTTCTAGCTTTTCCAATATTTCTTCAAATTGTAGCTAAACGTCAACATAAAATATTGTTGAAGTACATTCGATTGATTGTCTTCGATATAAGTTGTTGTTACGTTTCTTTGAATACTTGTGTTTAATTTCAATAAATCGAATACGGACAGACGAATTTCTCCTTGTTGTTTTTCAAACAATTTCTTCGCTACAGCCATGTTCCATAATGTGTAAGATTGATTGAACGAAGACGAAAGTCCAGAATTTGAATAATAAGTAGCATCAGTATTAAACACAATTCCTTTCCAGAAAATAATGTTCAAACGCAACTTTACATTTTGGTTGAAGTAATTATTGTTCAAACTGTTTGAGATGGTATTTTGAACAAAGCTAATATTTGAATTTGACGAAATCGTGAAGTCAACATTTTGGCTAATATTACTACTCAACACTAATCCAAAAGCATAACGTTGAGAATCGCTGTAGTTCAAAGCTGTGTTAATTAAACCGGGCGTTCTTGAAAAACTAGCCGTAAGATTGGTATTGATGTTTGACTTGATAGCTTTCACAGGAAAACCATAAGACATAAAACCTCTCACCGAATACTGTCCATCTAAATTAACAGGACGAGAAAGTTGAGAACCAGCTTTCAAAGTAATGTCTTTACTAATTACAGTATCTCTTGTAGCAATAAAACTGCTGTTAGTAATATTTCCTACTACAAAATTAGCACTCATCAAAGTAACAAAATTTGAAAAAGTAGTTGGGCTTGTAGCCGTATAACGTAATGAAAGTTGATGCTGATACTCCTGAGTCAACGAAGAATTCCCTGTCGATAATCTTAATGGATTGTTATTATTTACTACTTCTTGCAATTGGCTAATACTTGGTTGCTGGGTTTGTGTTTGATAATTGAAACGCACAGATTTTGCATTACCATTAATATTATAACGCATTGAAAAAGAAGGCAAAATGTTATTGAAGCTCTTATCTAAATTATAAGTTTTAGGGAAAATTTGTTCGTTCATCAAATGTGCATTTTGATAACGCACTTCGGCAGAAATATTCATATTTCTTGAAAACTGACGAAAACCTGTACCAATTCTATAATTATAATAATCGCTATTGAAAACGTTACTCAACAAAGTATCCAAACGATTGTAAGTTTGTTCTGAATCAGAAAAATTATAAGCATATTTTTCCGACTGATTTTCATTATAACCAAAACTTGTACTCAAGAAAACCGCACTTTGTTTACTGATAGGTTCTGAATAATATAAACTTGTAGAAAGCCCTAAACCATTGGCATCAGTATTTGAACGCTGGTTCAAAATTCTAGCAGATGGATTTGTTCCGTAAAAATTATTAACAGATTTCAACGAACCTTCAGCATTTCTGTCGTTATAAGTAGTCGTTACATTGAACGTCAACGAACGACCCATTTTAGCAAATCGGTGTCTGAAAAGGAGATTATTTGAAAAATTAATGGCGTTATTATTACTAGCATTTTTATTTAAAACATCATTCAAGCTACTTCCTTTCAAGCTAGTAACACCGTCATAACCAGAGTTCGCATCAGTCGTTTGAAAACTTAAATTTGGTGTCATTACTAATGAATTGTTATCATCAATTTTGTATTCTAACCTAAAATACGCACGATGATTCAAGCTTTTTGTACTTGAATTACTGTTTTCAGCATAGGTTTGTCCAGCATTTGAGCTTTGAATATATTGTTGAAAACTGTTTTCTACGATAGAATTACTTGATTGATTCAAGAAATAACTTCCTTGCAATTTCAATTTTGTTCCCCATTCATTCGAGTAATTTAAGCCAAAAGCATTAGTGGTATTATAACCCGGTTGATTATTTACCAAAAAGTTGCTAGAGTTGTCTCCTCCGCCACCAGCACCGCCACCACGGTTTCCACCTCCGCCACCACCTCTACGTGACTGCGCACTTCCGCTTGCTACTCCTGTAAGGTCTTCAGAAGAAAAGTTTTGTTGATTAATATTATTCGATTGAAACAAAACCGTTAAACGGCTACTTCCTTTAAAACGATTAATACTTGAACCTACTCGATAAGAATCGTTTGTACCAATACCAGCTGAATTTCTACCGAAAATACCATTTCTCATATCAGGACGAGTTGTAATATTTACGGTTTTAGTCGTATTACCATCATCCAATCCCGTTAGTTGTGATTGTTCACTCAATTGATCAAATACCTGAATTTTATCAATTACTTCAGCTGGAATATTTTTCATGGCTGCGGTTGCGTCTTTTCCGAAGAAAAGCTTTCCATCAATCATTACTTGTTTTATTTCTTCCCCTTGAATTTGCATTTTGCCATTTTCAACAACAGCACCCGGCAATTTTTCAATTAATTCATCAGCATTAGCGTCAGGATTTACTTTGTAAGCTCTTGCGTTGAATTGCAAAGTATCTTTTTTCTGAATTACCCCAGCTACTTGCCCAACTACTTTTACTTCGTTGAGGGTCTGACTATCTTCAATCAATAGCATTGTGCCTAGAGCGATACTTGGCTCGTCTGCAACCGTAATATTTTGTCTGAGTTCTTTATATCCTAAGAAGCTTACACGGATAGAATAATTTCCTTTTCTTACTTGAGCAAATTGAAATTTTCCTAAATCGTTGGTAGGAATGGTTCTTTTACGGGTAGAATCTGCAAGATTAACAAGTGATACATAAGCACTTTTCAAAGTTTTTTGGGTAGCCATCTCTCTAATTTCTCCGCTAATTACTGTTTGAGCATAGAATTTCGTACAAGATAGGATTAGGGCTAAGAGGATAAATAATTTTTTCATAGCGAAAGTTTGTTTTTATTTTAACACAAATTTAAAAAAACGTAGTCGAAGCACTCAGATTTGAGACAAGCACGAATAATTGTGCGACTTATCTCTAATTAATTTCTTTTATGGTAAATTTGAATTTGTAAGGATTGTTTATCTTTGATAATTCATATAAATGCCTTAGATTCTGTCCAATGATAATGGTTTAATGATAAAATTTATTTTTTTTGAATCCCTTAAACAAATACCAAATTTTGGACCTCATTTCTTAAATAATTAATTGTCTTCATCGTTAGTAAACCAAAAACAACAAAATGAATAAACCTCAACAACACAAAATAGTATTATATTTCTTAATGACTTGTCTAGGCATTTGGTTTGCAAGTTGTAAGAATAAAATCAGTGACCCAGACCCAATCCCAAGTAATCAGTACTTAGTAAGTAGCACGCTGATTGGTACTTATTCAAAAGATGTACTAAAAACCAGAACTGATGTGCTAACGGGCGGAATCAACGACCCACTTGTAGCAATATTCATTAGCGGTTTGTTGAAATATGACATCAAAGCCTATAAAATTATTTACAAAACCAAAAATACAGACGGCACTGAAATTCAAGCTTCGGGTGCTTTAATTGTACCACAAACTACTGAGGCGATACCGTTAATCAGCCAGCAACACGGAACGATTCGTTCTGATAACGATGCTCCATCAAACTATGGAACAAGTAGCGAATCTTATACAATTGCTTCCCTTTTCGCTTCAAATGGTTACATTATTGCCTGTCCAGATTATATTGGCTACGGAGCTTCAAAAAGTATTGTTCATCCTTATGAACATCGTGAAAGTTTAGCACAAGCAAGTTTGGATATGATTCGTGCTTCTAAAGAATTTATTACGACTGAAAAACTAAACTGGAGTAAAAAATTGATGATTACGGGCTACTCTCAAGGAGGTTTTGCAACGATGTCTTTACAAAAGAAAATTGAAGAACAATTCCCAACTGAATTCAATTTAGTGGCTTCTTCTTGTGGTGCTGGCGCTTATAATAAAACGGCTTTCATGAAGTATTTGATTAATGAAACTACTCATGCGATTCCAGAGTACAATCAACTTTATATTTGGGTAGTACAAACTTATAACCGTATTTACGGACTCAACAGAGCGATGAATACTTATTTCAAGGAACCTTATGCTACAGATATTCAAAACAATGGTAATAATGCAAATGTACCTGTAAGTTTCAATCTTGCTTTTGCTGATGCTTTCAAAAAGAATATCAATGATGGAACAGATACTCAATTTTTAAACGCCGTGAAAGACAATGACGTTTTTGACTGGGCTCCAAAAACAGAGACACAATTGTATCATGGCAATGCTGATCAACAAGTATTTTATCTGAATTCATCTACAGCCGTTACTGCCATGAAAGCAAAAGGTGGCAATGTTACTTTAATCACAAAGGCTGGTGGAACACATGGCTCAACTTTACAAGATTATGCCATCGGAACTTTCAACTTTTTCAATGGTAAAAAATAAAAAGCGTTAAATCTAAGTAAAATGATTAGATAGCATCAGTAAACTAAAGTCGTTATTACTTGAATTGAAGTGCTAAATATTAATACTTAAAATTCATAATTCATAAATAATAATTCATAACTCTTGTTAGGCTATTGAAAATTTGAATTATTGTTTATAATTTTATCAAAACCATTAAAATCCCTTAAAAATCAATGCAACTTTCGCTAATTTCTGAAATGCCCGAATTAGAGAAGAAAATCTTCTTGGACATTTACGCTAAGGTGTACTTTGATACTCGTCGTAACCGTCCGAGATTAAAAACCATTGATGGACAAGCTATTCCCTGCGACCTAAAAATTGGTTGCCCAACAAAAATTATCGCTGATTTCCCAGAAGGAACTATTTATAAACTAGACGCCCGTTTGATACAAAAGAATGGTCGTCAACCGTATTTCCTGACCATCAATAAAAAGAAAGTGCAGCGAGCCATAGAGTTTTTTGAACATAATTTACAGATTCAAAAAGGCTTAAAAACAGAATGCAAAACTAAGAAAGTAACTTTTGAAAAAGTAAAAAAAGACAAAAAAACAGATACTTTCAAAGACGATATTTCTATTTTTTAAAGATAAAAAGGCTGGTAAGAAGATTTCTTATCAGCCTTTTTCATTCAAAAAACATCTTTTGAGCCAACCTAAAAGTATTACAGTGAGCCTCTACTATGTCAATTATTTTAGGAGAATATCCTCCTCCCATTGATACAACTATTGATAATTTATTTTCGATAGCTTGTTCAAATACAAATTCATCCCTTCGATAACATCCTTCTTTCGACACACTCAATTTCCCTAATTTATCGGTTTCTAAAATATCAACACCCGAAATATAAAAGAGAAAATCAGGTTTCTGCTCTTTGATTAATTTAGGTAATGTTTCGAAAAGAATATTCAAATACTCTTCATCTTTAGTATAAGTTTTCAGCTCAATATCTAAATCAGATTGTTCTTTATGCAATGGATAATTCTCTTTTCCGTGCATTGAAAAAGTAAAAACAGCTGAATTGTTTTTAAAAATTTCTGCCGTTCCATTTCCCTGATGAACATCCAAATCAATGATTAGTATTTTTGTGGCTAAATGATTTTCCAGTAAATAATTTGCCGCTACCCCCACATCGTTCAATAAACAAAAACCTTCTCCTTTGTCGGAATAAGCATGATGTGTTCCGCCAGCTACATTCATAGAAATACCATTTTCTAAAGCAAAATGACAACAATCTATCGTTCCCTGAGTAATAATCGTTTCTCTTAAAATCAATTGCTCTGATAAGGGAAAGCCGATTTTTCGAATCATTTTAGGTTCAAGCCTCAAGTACTTCAAATCTTCCCAATATGCTTTTGTATGCGTTGTTAAAATCCATTGTTCAGTAACAGGTTCGGGCGTAAAGAAATTATCCTTATTGCAAGTACCTTCATACAAAAGTTGCTCAGGAATAAGCTCATATTTTAACATAGGGAAACGATGTCCTTCTGGCAATGGATGTTGATATATTGGAGAATAAGCAATTTTTAACATAAAATAACTTTAACTTTCAGATGTTTCTATAGATTCTAACTTACTTAGTTAATTCCCTTCATTTTACTCGCTATATTTTCTTTAATCAAAGCTATTTCCTTATCATAAATTGTCTTTTTACGATGAGCAAAATGGATAGTGTTTTTTAAAATACTTTTCCCTTCCCAGATTAACTGAATATTTCCTTTATCAATTTCATTCTGACATAAAAAATCTGGAATAATTGCCAAACCTTGTCCTTGTGCTAAACACCGAATAATAGAATTCAAATTTGGAACAATATAATTCGGACGAAAATCTGGATACTTATTAAAATTCAATTGCCAAAAATGCCTCAGGTGTTCCATATCGCCCGTTGTTCCATACCATTTTTGACTTTTAAGCCATTTTTCTAGCATTTCGTCATCGTTGGTCGCTAGTACTTTATTGAAGGCTTCTAAATCTGTTTCGTTTCCACCGACCATAATGATTTTTTCAGCAGAAAAAGGAAAGTATTCGATACCTTCTTTTTCTAATACTTGTGGCGTAACGATTAAATCAATAATACCTTTTTCTAGGTTTTCAATCATCAAAGGATATTCTCCAAACTGAAGAATGATATTAAAATCAAAGCTTGGAATAAATTCCTCTAAAGCATTTTGAAAGGCTTCAAAACACATTCCTAAGCTAATGGTTGGGGTGTGTTTTTCAGTACTTTTCTGAAAATTCTTCTCGGCTTCTTCTAATTTACTCAAAGCTTCCATGGTAAAATTATAGAGTACTTTGCCTCTTTCAGTCGGAATCATTTTACGCCCCGTTCTATCAAATAATTTATAGCCTACATAATGTTCCAGCGAACTTAAATGTAAGCTTACTCCAGGTTGCGAAATAAATAATTGCTCTGCTGCTTTGGTCAAAGTTCCTGTTTGATACACTACTTTGAAAGTTCGATACCATTCTAAGTTTACCATTTGCTATTATTTTAATGATACTTTCCTATAAATCATCTTATTTTTATAATACATATTCGCCTTCTACTTTTGTTCCATCAATAACAAAGAAATCATGACAACAAAAATTTTTATCATTAATGGCGGACAAAAGTTCGGTCATTCTGGCGGAAGATTCAATGAAACAATTTTCCAAGAAAGTATTAGTTTTTTCAATCAACATGCTGATTTCGAAGTAAAAACTACGAACATCAACGAAGAATATAACCCTAAAGAAGAAGTTGAAAAATATGTTTGGGCAGATGTAATTATTTATCATACGCCCATTTGGTGGTTTCAATTACCACATGATTTGAAAAAGTATATTGACGTTGTATTTACTGAAGGTTATAACAAGGGTATTTATCATAGTGATGGACGTTCATCAGCGAACCCTGCTATCAATTATGGTACGGGAGGAATGTTAAAAAACACAAAGTATATGCTGACGACTTCGTGGAATGCACCTAAAGAAGCGTTTACTTTACCGAATGAATTTTTCATGGAAAGAAGTGTAGATGATGGTCCATTATTTGGTTTTCACAGAATGAATGCTTTTACAGGAATGAAGCCACTTGAGAGTTTTCATTTTCACGATGTAGAGAAAAATAGTAATATTGCAAGAGATATGAATCTGTATCAAGAACATCTCCGTAAAACGTTTTTAAACTAACATCCTTTCAAAATGAATATTTACCTGACGGCTATCGTAAAAAGCAAACCTGAACATGTTGAAAAAGTAAAAGCTATTTTAACAGACTTAGTAACTGAATCCAGAAAAGAAACAGCTTGTATTCAATATGATTTGCACCAATCTATCAATGAATCAAATCTGTTTACTTTTCACGAAATTTGGGAAAGTATGGCAGGTTTAGAAAACCACAATCAGCAAGCTTATATTGGTAGTTTCGTTGCTCAATTCGATGAATTATTGGAAGAACCAGTAACGGTTTATCAAGCAGAGAAAATAGCTTAGAGAATAAACAAGAATCATCCAGTATTAAAAAATCAAAAAGCGGTCGAAAAGCTAATTTCGACCGCTTTTTTGTGATTGATGAGCAATGAATTCCTACTGTTTGAGCGAAGCGAGTTTAGGAATTCTTGATTTTCTTTTGTTACTTTTCTTTCATCAAGGAAAGAAAAGTAAGGACGAGAACAAATCCAAGAACATCTAAATTTCTCTTTTTAGAGGAAAAATTTAGGTTTACTCATATTGACCAACAAGAAAAATTAAAAACCCTACAACAAAGCTCTATCCAAATGCGTGTAACCGCCATCTACATAAATTAATTGTCCAGTTGTGTGGCTTGAACGTTTTGACATTAAAAACACTACCATATTGGCAATCTCTTCTGAAGTAGTCATGCGTTTTCCTAATGGAATTTTGTCTGTAATTTTCGCTAACGTTTCTTCTGGATTTGGTAAAGTTTTAATCCAACGGTCATACAATGGTGTATAACATTCCGCCACAATTACCGCATTGACACGTATGCCATAAGGTAATAATTCAACTGCCCATTCACGAGTAAGGGCATTTCTTCCACCGTTTGAAGCCGCATAAGCAGAAGTTCCACCTTGTCCAGTTTCAGCCGTTTTAGAACCAATGTTTACAATTGCTCCTTTTGATTCTTTCAAATAAGGTAAAGCATGATGCACCAATAAGTAGTAGTGAATCAAATTGCTGTGTAATGATGCTACAAAACGTTCATAATTTCCGCTTTCTAAACCTACGCCATCGTTTACACCAGCATTGTTCACAATTCCATCAATTCTGCCAAATTTAGCCACTACTTCATCAATGGCTTTTTTACATTCTTCTGGTTGAGATAATTCTGCTACGAACGACCACGCTTGTCCGCCCGCTGCCTGAATTTTCTCAATTGCTTTTTGATTATCAGCGTCATTTCTGCCTACAATTGCTACATAAGCTCCTTCAGTAGCTAATACGCCAGAAATGCCTTCGCCAATTCCTTTTGCACCGCCCGAAACGATAATTACTTTTTCTTTAAGTCCTAAGTTCATGTTAAAAGATTTACCAGAGTTTTATTTGGCTCTGGTAAGGTTTAAATATTATAAAATTTGAGTGCATTAGCACCCATGACCTTTTTCTTTTCTAAACTAGAAAAAGCAGAAAAATACTCATTGACAATCCCTAATTGTTCTTCATATTGCGCTGCAACTAAACAAACTGGCCAATCGGAACCGTACATGATACGCTCTGTGCCAAAGGCTTTTACAACAGTATCTAAATAAATTTTAAAATCAGATACTTTCCAATCTTTCCATTCACCTTCGGTAACCATGCCTGATAATTTGCAATATACATTTTGATGTAAAGCTAATTTCTTAATATTGGTTTGCCATGCTGCATACTCCCCAGACTTAATATCTGGTTTGGCAATATGGTCTAACACAAATTTTTGATTGGGAAAGAACTTAGCTAATTGAATGGCTTGCTCTAATTGATAATGATAAATTAGAATATCATAAGTAAAATCAAAAGCGCCTAAAGCGGTAATTCCCGCTTTAAATTTTGGTCTCAACATAAACTCAGTATCTGCTTCACCTTGAACAATGTGCCTAAAACCTTTTACTATTTTATGTTCAGCATATTGTTCTAAAGTATCGTCAACATCAACTGCCAATAAATCTACCCAACCCACTACTGCTTTAATAAAATCGTTTTTATTAGCTAAATCAATCAAAAAATCTGTTTCAGCCAATGTTTGGTCTGCTTGTACTGCTACACAACCCGAAATATTATTTTCTTGTAAAATTGGAGCTAAATCACTTGGCAAAAAGTCTCGTTGAATAACTTTCATTTCTTCCGAAATCCAATCATGTCTTTGTGCGTCATACTGCCAAAAATGTTGATGTGAATCTATCGTCATAAGATTTGTTTTTTATTTAAAATTAAAATAGTTTGAAAACTTGAAAAGAGGTAAGCTTTAATTACCTAAAGATAAAACACAAAGCTCGAAACTCCTTTGCATTCTCTCCATTTTCAAATTTTCAAACTACATAACTTATTTTTAAATAAAAAATTATGCTTTCCAGTTTTTAGCGGTTTGCTTTTGTGTTCCTAAACCTTCGATTCCTAGTTCAACAACATCGCCTTCTTTCAAGAAAACTGGAGGATTAAACCCTAAACCTACTCCCGGAGGTGTTCCTGTTGAAATCACATCACCCGGCAATAAAGTCATGAATTGACTCAAGTATGAAACTAAAGCTGGTACTTTAAAAATCAATTGGTCAGTATTACTGTTTTGAACTGTTTTACCGTTTACACTCAACCACATATTTAAATCATTCTCATCTTCAATTTCTTCTGTAGTTGCTAGGAATGGACCAAGTGGAGCGAATGAATCACAACCTTTTCCTTTACTCCAGTTCCCTCCTCTTTCAATTTGGAATTCTCTTTCAGAAACATCGTTGTGTAAACAATATCCTGCTACATAATTCATAGCATCAGCTTCGTCAACATATTGTGCTTTTTTGCCAATTACTAAGGCTAATTCTACTTCCCAGTCAGTTTTTACAGAATTTTTAGGAATGATGATGTCATCATTTGGTCCAGAAAGTGCAGTCGTCGCCTTGAAGAAAATAATTGGTTCTGCTGGAATGGCTGCACCAGTTTCACGAGCGTGATCTGCGAAGTTCAAACCAATACAAACAATTTTTGAAGGACGAGGCACACAAGAAGCGATGCGTACTCCTGCTGGAATTTCTTCTAATTCATTTTGTTTTTCTACTAACAATAAACTTAGTTTATCTAAGCCATCATTTTCAAAAAAAACTTCGTTATAATCTTGAATGTATGCAGAAACATCTAACCATTTCTCTTCTAAGATTACACCAGGTTTTTCATTACCTACTTCTCCAAATCTAAATAATTTCATAACAATTTATTTTGTAATTAAAGGGAATAATTTATCGGCAACAAATTGATTTCCAAGCTCGTTTAAATGAACTCTATCAGTTGTTAAAATGCCTTTATCTTTGTTTTCTGGATTATTATTCAAATTGTGTCCAAGAAATTCTTTTCTTAAATCACAAAGTGGAAGATTATTCTTCGTTGCCAAATTTCTGATAAAATTACTGTACTGATTCATATCTCCATCCTGTTGATTACTGAAATCAGTTTTTTCGCCAATGGTTGCTGGAGTACATAAAATCAATTTCGCTCCACTTGCTTGAATCTTATTGATTAATGCTTGATAGAATCTGATAAATTTATCGGGGTCTGTTCCCGTTCCTGAAGTTGCTTTATGCCAAACATCGTTTACACCCACGTAAATTACTACTAAATCTGGCTTTTTGCTCAATACGTCATCTTCTAAACGTAAGTATAAATCATAAACTTTATTGCCTCCGATACCTGCACCAATCAATTCATAATTGGCTTTGTCTCCTTTTTTGTCTATCATTTCTTGCAGTTTAGTGATATAACCATTGGGCTGTACGCCTGCTTGCGTGATAGAATCTCCAAAGAAAATGATTTTTTTAGGTTTTTCTTGTTGAATAAAAGAGGTCATCGACCAGAATAATACCGATAATAGCAATAGTTTTTTCATGAGTATTGTTTAAAATTTAGTTATTCAATCTAATAAATCCTCCATCAATCGGATAATCACAACCTGTTACAAAACCTGCTTCGTCAGAACATAAATATAATGCTAGAAAAGCGATTTCTTCTGGTTTAGCCATTCTACCAATTGGTTGTGAAGCCGAAAGTTTTTCGAACATTTCTTCGATATTATTCGGATAATTCTTCGCTAAAAAGCCATCTACAAAAGGTGTATGTACTCTGGCTGGTGAAATACAATTACAACGAATGTTATCTTTTAAGTAATCTTTGGCGATAGATAATGTCATGGTTAAAATTGCTCCTTTCGACATTGAATAGGCAAAACGGTCTGCAATGCCAACTGATGAAGCTACCGAAGCCATGTTTAAAATAACGCCTCCTTTTACTTCTTTCATCATCGGAACGGCTGCGTATAAACAATTGTAAGCGCCTTTAACATTTACGCTGAAAATTCTATCAAAATCTTCTTCTGAAGTTTTTTCAAGATTACCAACGTGAGCAATTCCTGCATTATTAATCAGAATATCTACACGACCAATAGTTGCAAATACTGTTTTTACGGCATCTTGATTGGTTACATTACAAGCATAAGCATTGGCTTTGCCTCCTTCTGAACGAATCTCTGCTACTGTATCTTGTGCGGCAGCTTCATTGAGTTCAAGAATATTTACTTCTGCTCCTTGTTTGGCAAATAATAATGAGATTGCACGACCAATTCCCGAACCTCCACCTGTTATTACGACTGACTTGTTAGTTAATGAAAACATTGTTTATGATTTTTTCTTGATTGTTTGGCTTCTTCTAATGAAAAAAAGTAATCAGAATGTATAAGTAGTTTATTACGGAAACATACCCTAAATTTTTCTAATAATTATTGATAAACACAAAAAAAGACGACTATATCAGTCGTCTTTTTATCGAATCAAGCAATTTCTATTGTTTACGCAATCTAAATTCTTTGTGATGATAATACGCTATTTGTTTTGCTTTTAATTACCTCCACTCTTTCCAGTAGTTGTACTTCCTTCTGTTGGAGTTATCTTTCGAACAGTTGGATAAGTAATTCCTAATTGTTCCATATAGCTTTTATATTTAGTAGGGTCGTAATATACTTTCTTCATTTCAGGTCTAAACTTCGCCATAATTTGCTGATTCAAATTGATAGCGGGCTTATCCGTCGGCGAAATCAACGATTCATATTTTACATCCTTGGTTTGTTCGTTTTTATAATAATCCCAAGCTTTTGTAATCAAATCTGGTTTCACCAACATATCTAATAAAGTAAGTGCTTCTACTTTTGCTCCAGCGGTTACTCCTTTGTGTGCAATAGGTGTTGCCATCGAAATAGCATTAGCCCAGTGATGCCCCGGTAAACCCGGAATATTAGAAGGATAGCGCAACACCACCGTAGGAAGATTCCAAGAAATATCAGCGATGTCATCTGAACCTCCGCCCATACTTACCAAAACAGGCTCGATAGTTGTATCTATTTTCATGGCTAATCCCTTTTTCTCTGGCGATTTCAATTCTGCTTGCAATGAAGTTGCTAACAGTTGGTCTTCTTCCGACCATTTTGGTAAACCTACTCTTTTGATATGTTCAAAAACATTCTCTGCAATGGGTTTATTGAAATGTCCGGGCCAAGCGCTTCCTAGTACTTCGTAAGACATCGTCGTTCCCGTCATCATCGTTGCTCCTTTGGCGATAGCAACACCAGATTCGTATAATTCTTTGATTTTCGGATAGGTTCTTTCACGGAAATAATACCAAACAGATGCTTTAGATGGCACAACATTGGGCTGGTCGCCACCATCAACAATAACATAATGCGAGCGTTGCGATGGATACAAATGTTCTCTTTTAAAATTCCAGCCGATATTCATTAATTCAACGGCATCCAAAGCACTTTTGCCTCTCCAAGGTGCGCCTGCCGCATGGGCAGCTTCGCCTTCAAAATTAAATTTTACGGATACTAGTCCATTCCCTCCATTGTCACCCCATTGAACGCCCAAATTATTGGCAACGTGTGTAAAAATACAGGCATCAATATTTTTAAAGTGACCATCACGTACAAAAATTGCTTTAGTTCCAACTAATTCCTCCGCTACACCCGGCCAAAGTACAAGTGTCCCAGCTATCTTCTCACGCTCCATGATTTTTTTAATCACCAAAGCTGCCGTAATATTAAGCGCTTGTCCAGAATTATGTCCTTCTCCATGTCCCGGTGCGCCTTCAATAATTGGGTCATGGTAGGCTACACCCGGTTTTTGTGATGCTTTCGGGATACAATCAATATCAGAACCTAAAGCGATAACAGGTTTGCCACTTCCCCATTTAGCAATCCACGCTGTTGGAATACCTGAAACACCTTTTTCAATGGTAAAACCTTCTTTTTCGAGAATGTTGGTAATATAATTAGAAGTTTCATATTCTTGGAAACCCAGTTCGCCAAAACTAAAAATCATATCGACCATTTGCTGAGAAAAGACTTGCTTTTTGTCTATTTCTTCTAAAATTTCTTTACGGAGCTTTTCTAATTTCTTGGCATCAATTAAAGTAATTTCAGTACTGACAGTCGATGCTTTTTTAGATTGAGCAAAAATGATTGGTTGACATAGCCAAAAAAGAAGCATTAGGTTGAATAATGCGTAAAAGTTTTTTTTCATGTTGATGAATAATTAAAGATAGTTTGGTTTGAAGATGAATGTTTACAGACAGCTTTACTAAATTTAATAATTTTCAATGATTATTTTGATATAGAAATGTTAAAAATGCTATCATTAGAGGGTTTTTGCTTAGCATTATTTTACTTTTAGTAGATTTTACCTATTCTAGTTTTCAGTATATTGCATTTTAAGAAAGCCTCTGTAAAATCACGACATCAATTAAGTTGAATACTCTTTTAATTTCCTATTGCTTAGCTGCTAATCCTTAATTCTTTAATACTTATCTTCATTTCTTTGTTGTTGTTAGGGCTTTCTTCATTGTTGTTGGCTATTTCTAAACTATCAGCTCTCATTTCTTTATTACAGTTGGCTGTTTCTCAACTATCAGTATTTATTTCTTCATTGTAATAGGCTATTTCTCAACTGTCAGTATTCGTTTCTTCATTGTAATGTGTTGTTTCTCAACTGTCAGCATTCGTTTCTTTAATGTAATTGGCTATTTCTCAACTGTCAGCAATCATTTCTTCATTGTAATATATTGTTTCTCAGATGTCAGCACTCGTTTATTTAGTGTAAGATGCTGTTTCTCAAATGTAAGTATCTATTTCTTCATTGTAAGATGTTGTTTCTCAAATGTAAGCATTTGTTTCATAATTGTAATTGGCTGTTTCTTAACTGACAATATTTGATTATCAAAAGCTTTTAAAATCCATTTACAATCCTATTAAACCAATCAAATTAATATTCTTGCTTGCCTTATCTTTTAGGCATCAAAGTTTGTAACTTTGGGAATCTTTTGAACACAAAACAATATTTATGGATTTTTTGCATCAAATTTTTGGTAATGATTTAGGCGCAGCGGCCTTGGTAGTGGGGAATTTAATTCTGATTGAAAGTCTTCTTTCCGTTGATAATGCAGCAGTTTTGGCAACAATGGTCATGGATTTGTCTCCAGAAAAAAGAAAGAAAGCGCTGAAATATGGTATTATTGGTGCATATTTTTTTAGAGGTCTTTGTCTTTTATTTGCGTCGTACTTAGTACAAGTTTGGTGGTTGAAACCAATTGGTGGATTATATTTATTATTCCTTACTTATGATTACTTCAAAAAAGAAGCAACACCACAACAAGATGATGACTTATTAGACAAGAAAAGTAATTGGCTTTACCGTGTTACTTTAGGAGCATTAGGACCATTTTGGGCTACCGTTTTTTTAGTGGAAGTAATGGATTTAGCTTTTTCTATTGATAACGTTTTTGCGGCAGTAGCTTTCACAGATAATATTTATTTGATTTGCATTGGGGTGTTTATCGGCATTTTAGCGATGCGATTCGTAGCACAAGCTTTTGTGAAATTAATGGAAAAGTATCCTTTTTTGGAAACAGCAGCCTTTTTAGTAATCGGTGTATTGGGTTTAAAGCTGACTTTATCTTTACTCACGCATTTTCTACCAGAAAATCCAATTGCTAAATTCATGGAAAGCGAAGAAGCTGATGCTTATGTATCTATGCTAACCGTTGGGATTTTTGCTATTCCGTTGCTTACTTCTTATTTCTTTAATTACCCGCATCATAGCAAGAAGAAATAGTTTTATTCATAAAAAAGGTGCTTTTACTACCGACATTACGTTCCTAACTGAACTATAGTCAAACAAAAAAAGCGGTCGAAAAACTAATTTCGACCGCTTTTTTGTTTTTATACTCAATCAGTTAAACTATATCCGATAGACAGCTTATAATTTTTCGTTCACAATTCATCACTCTTACTTACTCTCTCTTTTTGTAAGCTCTTCCGTACTTCTTTTTCATTTCTTCGGCATGGTTTCTTCTTACATTTACCTTTTTATTCTTTTCAGATTTCTCATGAAAAGCTGGACCTACATCTTCACGTTTGGTTGCTTTCACTTGAATCGTTTTCATTACTACTCTTTCTATTTCCTCAGGTAAAATTTTAGTTGAAAGCGTTAAATCTTCTGGTAAATCAAGCATTGGAATTTGGTAATTCATCAAATTCTCAATTTCAGAAAGATATTCTTTCTCTTTTTCTACCACAAATGAAATTGCAATGCCTTTTCTTTCTTTTCTACCCGTTCTACCAATTCTATGAATATAGTTTTGTGGTGTTTCTGGCAAATCAAAATTGATAACGTGGGTTACTTCTGCTACGTCCAATCCTCTTGCAATAATATCAGTAGCAATTAAGACTCTGCATTCGCCAGATTGGAATTTGATTACACTATCAAAACGATGTTTTTGTGCTTTATTCGAGTGAATCACGCCTATTGATTCACTTTGTTCTGGATTCATCTGTTCGAACAATACATCTGCTAAATGTTTGGTAGAAACAAAAACCAATACTTTACTCATCGTTTCATCTTTCTCTAATAATAAATTCAAGAAATTAACCTTTGAATAAAAGTTCGGTACTTCATAATAAGACTGACTGATGTTTTCTAAAGGCGTGCCAACGGGAGTTGCCTCTACTCTTACTGGACTATTGAAATAATCTTCAATTAGTTGTTCTACTTCTTCATTAAGCGTAGCAGAGAAAAGTAAATTTTGTCTTCTTTGAGGTAATCTTCCAAAAACAACTTTCAATTGCGCTCTGAAACCAAGATTTAACATTTCATCAAATTCATCAATAACTAATTTTTTGACAGATTTTCCAGTAAATGCACCTACTGATATTAAATCGACCAATCTTCCGGGTGTTGCTACTAAAATATCAGCACCTTCCAATAATTCTGCAACTTGTAATTTCGTATTTACGCCACCATATACACCCAGAACTTTGTAGCTCATATAAGTAAGAAGTTTTTGGGCTTCTTCTACAATTTGCACTACCAATTCACGAGTTGGAACGATAATAACTAATTGTGGGTCTTTTTCTTTTGAAAATTTCAACTGACGAAGACAAGGTAATAAATAAGCATACGTTTTTCCTGTTCCAGTTTGTGCAATTCCACAGACATCTTTACCAGACATCACTACCGAAAAAACTTTTTCTTGGATAGCTGTTGGGGAAGTAAAGCCCAAATCGTTGAGGGCGTTAAGTAATTGTTTATTAAGATTTAATTCTTCGAAAGTCATGACCGTAATTTGATTATTATCACAAAGGTAGGTTGAAACTTCCTGAAAGATAAATTAATAGGCAATTATCATTGGATTGTTGCCCGCTTTAGGCATTAGGCTTTATGCTTTTACAGTAAATAATTCATAAAACAATTTTATATTATTCCAAGAAGCATTCATGAAACAAAGGGTATTCTATGTGAATTAAAATTTTCAATTCACAACTCATCACTCACAACTCTTACTTATTAAACAGAAAGTCCCCAATTAATTAAAATTGAGGACTTTCTGTTTACTATTATGTATTTTCTGAAATCCAAAATTCGACATCAGAAATCCAACATCTATTTTAAATCACCTTTTTTCAAAGCATCAACTGCATAAGCAGCTGCTCTTGCTGTTAAAGCCATATAAGTAAGTGAAGGGTTTACACATGAAGCCGATGTCATCGCTGCGCCATCTGTTACAAATACATTGTCAGCACCCCAAACTTGATTATTTTTGTTCAACACAGAGTTTTTCGCATCAGTACCCATACGAGCAGTTCCCATTTCGTGAATACCAATTCCTAAGTGTTTAGATTGGTCATCATAAGCAACAATATTTTTCAAACCTGCTTTTTCTAACATTTCTGCGGCATCGTTTTTCATATCGACACGCATTTTTAGTTCGTTGTCGCCATAAGCTGCATCAAACACTAATAATGGCATTCCCCACTTATCTTTTTGAGTTGGGTCAAGCGTCATTCTGTTTTCAGGATTTGGAATTACTTCACCAAAACCACCAATATTAAATGTCCATTTACCTGGATAACTTAAAGCATCTTTAAAGTCAGCACCAACACCTTCTTGTCCAGCACCACGACCAAAGTCTTCACGAGAACCACCACCTTGATAACCGAATCCACGTAAATAATCACGTTTGTCAGTTCCCCAGTTACGGTATCTTGGAATATAAATACCATTTGCACGACGACCATAGTAATAGTCATCCTCCAAACCTTCAAATTCACCTCTTGCACCAACCGCTAAATGGTGGTCCATAATGTTACGACCTAATTGATCAGATTCATTACCTAAACCATTCGGATGACGTTGAGATTTTGAGTTCAACATAATTCCTGTACTTCCAAAAGCAGAAGCATTCAAGAAAATGATTTTTGCAAAATATTCAATTGATTGTAAAGTATTTTGGTCAACAATTCTTACACCAACAGCTTTACCCAATTTATCATCATAAATTACTTCTTGAACAATAGCATCAGGACGAAGTGTTAAATTTCCAGTTTTTACTGCTGCTGGTAAAGTTGAAGATTGAGTAGAGAAGTATCCGCCGTAAGGACAGCCCATCATACAACGGTTACGGAACTGGCATTGCGAACGACCTAAATCATACGCAATTTTAGATTCACCCGTTAAGTGAGCAGTACGCCCCATGATGAAATGACGTGAAGAAAATTCCTTTTCAATTCTTTTCTTCAATTCTTTTTCCAAAGCGTTCATGTTCATTGCTGGCAAATAATGGTCGCCATGCGGTAAAACATCAATACCATCTTTATTACCACTGATACCAGCAAATTTCTCAACGTGGTCATACCAAGGAGCTAAATCTTTGTAACGAATTGGCCAGTCTGTACCAATACCTTCTTTGGCATTTGCTTCAAAATCAATTTCGTTCAAACGATATGATTGACGCCCCCACATCAAAGAGCGACCACCAACATGGTATCCACGAATCCAGTCGATTGGTTTTTTCTCAACAATTGGGTTTTCCTTATCGTTTTCAAACATGTCTCTCCAAGGTTCATTTACGGTATAACCAGTACGGACACCGATATAATGTTCTTCAGCAGATTTGTTATCTACACGACCACGATGTTCAAATTCCCAAGGAGCTTTAGTAGCATTCGGGTAATCTTGAATATGTTTAATATCACGCCCTCTTTCAAGCATGATTACTTTTAAACCTCTTTCACATAATTCTTTGGCAGCCCAACCGCCTGATATTCCTGAGCCAACAACAATGGCATCATAGGTATTTGCTTTATTTCCTGTTCCTGTAATTTCCACTTTCGTATTGATTTGAAATTGAATGAATAAATATTTGACTTCTTTCGAAAACAATTAGCTCATAGCCCAAGCTTTTTGTCCTTTTTGTAATTTGATTGGTTCATACTTACCCGGCACTTCTAAAAACGCTAAAGCTTTGGTAGCTCCAGGTTCAGAGGTAAAGTATCCCAAAATTGTCAAATCTTTCATTGTTTTCCAGAATTCAGAGCGCTCCTTCGCCGAATCTTCTGCTTTAATCAAAGCCAGTTTTTGCGCTGGTGTCGATTTAGAAAATTCTGTATTATTAGCCTTTTTAGCGTCTTCATCCAATTTAGTTAAGCCCTCAAAGAAAGCTTTTTGCTGATCTTCTTTGTAGCAATCCTTCAACATCATCTGGATAAACTCAGGCACTTTTGCATCTATTGCACCAGGCGTTTGAGTGCGAGGTAAAATAATATCAGCAATTTCAGCAATCATTGCACTTTGCTCAGGCGAAAAACTAACACCTGTAGCCACCGATGAACTGCCTGATTTACAGCCTTCTAAAACTGTTGCCAAAGTACCAGCAGATAGAATTCCTCCCATCGTTAAGGCCATTCTGGCAATTGCGTCTCTTCTTTTCATGTATTTATTTAAGTTTTGTTTATATTCATCTGAACGTAAAATTACATTTATATTGCAAAAATTTGCATTATTTTTCGCTAAAGTACTTTTTGTTAACCATGTAAATCAGTGCAGGAATAATTCAAAGCAATTGTTTAATGATAGAATGTTTTTCAACTGAGTAAATATTAATTATGCTTAGTTAACCTCAAATTGTATTCTTTTTATGTTATTGTAAAATATTTTATCATTCTAGCATTGTTAAATCCTTAATTTTAACTATCTTTGCACTCCAATTTACAAATACCATAACCGAAGGACGGGTTCCTTCACTAAAACGTAAATAAAAAATGGCTGTTAAAATTAGATTAGCACGTCGTGGACGTAAAAAATTAGCGATGTATGACATCGTTATTGCTGACGCAAGAGCTCCACGTGACGGTAAATTCATTGAGAAAATCGGAACGTACAATCCAAACACAAACCCTGCTTCAATCAATTTGAATGAAGAAAGTGCTTTGAAATGGGTTTTAAACGGTGCTCAACCAACAGATACTACTCGTGCAATTTTGTCATATAAAGGTATATTGTTGAAAAAACACTTGCAAGTGGGTGTTAACAAAGGTGCTATCTCTCAAGATATTGCTGATTCTAAATTCAATGACTGGAAAACTAGCAAAGATTTAAAAATCTCTGGTAAAGCTGATGGTCTTGATGCAAGCAAAGCTGCTGATAAAGCTGCTCGTTTAGCAAGAGAAGTAGAAATCAATGCTGCTCGTGCTGCTGCAATTGCTAAGAAAAACACTGTAGAAGAAGAAGTTGTTGCAGAAGAAACTGAAGCTCCAGCAGCTGAAGGTGAAGAAGCTACTACAGAATCTGCTGAGTAATTTTCTCAAAGAAATTTCTTTAAAAATGATACAAAACTCTTTTAATAAGCTGTTTTGTATCATTTTTTATTTGTACACATTGGTTCATTCCAACAAAGACAATAAGTATCGTTGATACTAAAAATATAGCAATGACTAAAGAGGATTGTTTTGAACTAGGAAAAATCACCAAAACACATGGACTAAAAGGCGAAGTAATCCTTTGGTTAGATGTAGATTTTCCTGAAGATTATGAAGATTTAGAAAGCCTTTTCTTGGAAGTAAAAGGGGAATTAGTTCCTTATTTTATTGAAAGCTACCGCCTTTCTGGCAATCGTGC
This sequence comes from Arcicella lustrica, assembly GCF_034930985.1. Classification (NCBI taxonomy): domain Bacteria; kingdom Pseudomonadati; phylum Bacteroidota; class Cytophagia; order Cytophagales; family Flectobacillaceae; genus Arcicella; species Arcicella lustrica. The sequence goes on along the minus strand of NZ_JAYGIM010000017.1, from coordinate 150,332 downwards.
GATTGTACATTTTGAAGATATTGATACTTTTGAAAAAGCGGAAGCAATGATTAATCTTCAAGCTTTTTTGCCATTAGATGAACTTCCTGAACTTGATAATGACCAATTCTATTATCACGAAATCATTGGTTTCCAAATAGTTGATAAAAATTTAGGTCATTTAGGTACAGTACAAACTGTGCATTCTATGCAAGCGCAGGACTTGTTGGTGATGGATTATAAAGGTAAAGAAGTATTAATTCCTGTGATTGATGAAATTATACTTCAAGCAGAAAAAGAACAAAAAATACTTCATGTAAATTTACCAGAAGGTTTGTTAGAAGTGTATTTAGAAGACTAATTCCAGATTCCGACCATGCGAATAGATATTATTTCGGTAGTGCCAAAATTGATGGAAAGCTTTTTTGCTCATTCAATTTTAAAACGTGGACAAGAGGCTGGTCATGTAGAAGTCATTCTGCATGATTTAAGAGATTATTCTCTTTCAAAACAACGCCAAGTAGATGATTACGCTTTTGGTGGAGGTGCAGGAATGGTGATGAGTGTAGAGCCAATTGCTCGTTGTATTCGCCATTTACAAAGTGAAAGACATTACGACGAAATCATTTACATGACGCCCGACGGCGAAACTTTCAATCAACAAACAGCCAATCAATTGTCACTGCAAGGAAATCTTTTATTTCTTTGCGGACATTACAAAGGTGTTGATCAAAGAGTACGTGATATGTTTATCACCAAAGAAATTTCAATTGGTGATTACGTACTTTCTGGAGGAGAATTGGCAGCGGCAGTTTGTGCAGATGCCATTATTCGATTGATTCCGGGCGTATTAAATGATGAAACTTCGGCATTGACAGATTCTTTTCAAGATAATCTTTTGGCGCCTCCAGTTTATACTCGTCCTGCTGAATTTGAAGGAATTGGTGTACCGCCAGTACTTTTATCTGGGCATGAAGCCAAAATTAATGAATGGAGATTCGAACAATCAATCGAACGCACTAAAGCGAGAAGACCAGATTTATACCAAAAAAGTGGTTTGTAGCCATCATTTTGAGTGATTTAAGATATTGATTGAGCCATTTTTTATAAAGAATAAAGGCGAAATCAAAAAAAATAAATAATTCTTACAAATAATTGTATTATATGTTTATTTATTTGGATTTTTTATTATTTTTGTAACGAAGAGAATATGTGAGAGGGATACAATTTAATAGCGATTCAAAGACAATAACATTAAATAAAGTAAGGATTATATTTAGAAAGCCTGATGTCTGTGGCATCGGGCTTTTTTGTATGCTTACTTTTCCAGAACAATCAATCAAGGTTTTTTTTAAGGAAATAACAGGCTATTCATAAATTACTCTATCAATAAACCTAAGCCCCAACTGAATTAATTGTAATTTTATAGAAAATTAGTCCTTAGAATTTTCAAATAATCAGTTTCGCATGGATGTTTCGATTATCATTATCAATTATAAATCAGCAACGTTAACAGTTAATTGTATTAGTTCTATCAAAAAATTTACGCAAGATGTTAGTTATGAAGTAATTGTGGTTGACAATGATTCACAAGATACTTCTGAAAATATCATCAAATCAGTTCATCCAGATATCGTTTGGGTAGCAAGTACTTATAATTCAGGTTTTTCAAGAGGAAATAATCAAGGAATGGTAATTGCTAAAGGAGATTATTTTTTATTGTTGAATGCCGATACATTACTTTTCGAGAATTCAATTTTTAAAGCTTGGCAAAAACTTAAAGCAAATCCAGATATTTCGGCAATTGGGGGAATACAAGTAACGGCTGATTTGGTAAAAATGCCATACTTCAGAAATAGAAATGAGTTTTTGAAATTCTTGATTATCGCTCCAAATTCGATGAACAAGTATTTAGAAAAGATTTTTCCTGAACCACAATTTGAAGACCCCAATCAATCTGAATTATGTTGTGGTGCTTTTATGTTGGTTGCTCGAAAAACCATCGAAAAAGCGGGCAAAATGGATGAAGACTTTTTTATGTATGCCGAAGATTTTGAATGGGCTGGCAGGCTAAGAAAGGTTGGAAAAATCTGCTGTTTTGAGGAAATACAATTTATTCATTTAGAAAAAGATTCTCCGTTTAGAAGAACGAACATCTCCCCTATCAACCGATTTGGAACGCAAATGCAAGTGTCCAACTTACTTTGGATTCGTAAAGAATATGGTTTGGGGTTCTATCTTTTACTCATTTTTCATTACACTTCATTAGCGACTTTCTTTTACTTGTGGAAAATCTCTGTCAATATTTCCAAACTCCGAAATCCATTCTTTGAACTAAGAAGTCAGAAAATATTTGCCTTAAAAACATTAGTTTTCTTAAAATTCTTCTGGAAAACGGTCTTCAAAATAAAAGGTTTTTATAAAATTGAAGTGAATGATAATATTGATTTAAGATTCCGTTAGTTGCCGTTATCGGTTATAAATTCATTAAATTAAAACAAAAAGCCGTGAGTTTGAGAAAAATTTCAAACTCACAGCTTAATACTCAAAGCTATTTACTCAATAATCCTAAAGAATCCATCCAATTCTTCACATTGTCCATCCATTTTTCATTCGTGGTTTTATTATTTAAACCAAAACCATGTCCGCCTTTTGGATAAATCACCAATTCAGCCAACACCCCATTTTTTTGTAATCCTTCATAAAAGACCAAAGAATTTTTCACAGGCACAGCCGTATCATCACCAGCATGAACTAAAAATGTTGGTGGGGTATCTTTCGTAACATGCAATTCATTTGAATATTCATCAATTAAGGTTTGGTCTGCTGTTTTACCAACTAAATTAATTCTTGATCCCGCATGACCAAAATCTTTAAAAGTAATTACAGGATAAGCCAAAATCATAAAATCTGGACGAACAGAAACTTCGCTTGTTACCTCTCCTACTTGTTTATCAAAATGTGTTCCTGCCGTTGAAGCCAAATGTCCACCAGCTGAAAAACCCATAATGCCAATTTTACTTGGATTGATTCCGTACTTACTCGCATCTTTACGCACAGTTCTTAATGCGTGTTGTGCATCTTGTAAAGGTGCGATTGATTTATCAATTTGAGCATTGTCATTAGGCAAACGATACTTCAATACAAAAGCAGTAACGCCCATTTTATTAAAAACACTTGCCACATCCGAACCTTCGTGACTAGCCGCCAAAATACCATAACCTCCACCCGGACAAATAATCACGGCAGTTCCGTTAGCTTTATCGGCATCGGCTGGATAAACTGTTAATGTTGGCACTGTTACTTCAGATATTCGGAGTACGCCATTTTTATCCGTAACAGACTTTTGTGTATTCGGTACTTGTTTAGCATTCGGAACACCATTTGAATACAATGGCATTTCTTGTTGCGCTTGTGCGTACTTCATGCTTAATAATAAAGTAAATGTTAAAATGATTTTTTTCATAAGATTGGTTTTGAAAGATAAAATTAATGTGCTGTGTCAAGTATTTTCTACGGTTGTTTTATTTCTTGCAGTAGTGATTAAAATTACGGCTGTAATAATAATTGCTCCCGCCAAAAGCATTAATGGATGAAGGCTTTCGCCAGCAAATAATGAACCCAAAATCATTGCCACCAATGGGTTCACATAAGTATAAGTAGCCACCAAAGTTGGCGAAGTTACTTTAGATAACCAGTTAAAAACTAGAAAAGCCAAACTAGAGCCAAAAACTACTAAATAAATAAAAGATAAATATGCTTTAGGCTGAATGATTGAAAAATCGAAGTGATTGAATTCTCCTAAACCTAAGCTAATCATCAACGAAAATATTCCGCCTGTCATCATTTGCATTCCAGAAATTTGCGAAGCGTGGAAATCAAAAATCATGGCTCTTTTTACAATGACAACGCCAAAATTCCAAGCAAAAATTGCTAAAAACAAGAATAATACACCAAGCATATAATATTGTTCATAGCCTTTTAAAGCCAATGACTTCAATGTCATTAAAATACCAACGCCGACAATTCCAAGAAAAGCCCCTGCAATTACTCTAAGATTTGGTTTCTCATGATTAATCAACCAAAGCAAAGAAACTAACAGTACTGGCCCTATGGCTGAGAACAATGCTGAAAAACTTGAAGGTATCCATTTTGCCGCAATTGTAAATAATCCATTGCCAAAAGTAAGCATCAAAAATCCCGTAACAATGGTTGTAAACAGCATTTTACGAGTAGGCTTCTGATACTTTTTACTGATGATAGAAAAAATAAAAAGGATAGTTCCTGCGATAAGATTTCGAAAGCCAGATGCCATCATGGATGGAACTGTTTCTACGACAAAACGTAAAGCTAAATAGGTTGAACCCCAAACTAAGTATAGTGTAATTAAGCCCGCCCAGATTTTTAATTGATGATTTTGTTGATTCATACCCCAAATTTGAGATTTTTTCACGAAATTTAAGAAGGCTTCTGCCTGTATATTTTCAACAAACAATAATTAATTCATCAAACATGAAAAAATTACCTTTATTAATCCTACTCTTTTTTTGCTTTCAAACCTTTGCTGACAAACTCCCAAGTATTTCTGAAAAGACTGCCTCCTTCAAAAAATACGAAGGTTTTATGAATTATTGGTGGGATGAAGACAATGGAAAAGTATGGTTAGAAGTATCTAACCTCAACCAAGAATTCCTATACATTACTTCATTGCCTGCTGGTTTGGGTTCAAATGATATTGGGTTAGACCGTGGCTTATTGGGCGATGAAAAAGTAGTGTTTTTCAATAAAGTAGGAAGAAAAATTTTATTGATTCAACCTAATTTAAAGTATCGTGCTATCACAAACGATAGCAACGAAAAGCGTGCCGTAACGCAATCTTTTGCTCAATCTACTTTAGCAGGTTTTACCATTGAAGCCGAAGAAAATGGCAAGTACTTGGTAGAAATAACCGATTTATTAATGCAAGATGCCATGGGCGTTACCGACCGCATCAAAGGCATGGGCGAAGGTTCATACGCTTTAGATAAATCTCGTTCGGCAATGTATTTTGAACGTACCAAAAATTTTCCTTTAAACTCAGAATTTGAAGTAAGCCTAACGTTTACAGGGGGAAGTGATGCAGGTAGATTTGTAAAATCTGTTACGCCAAGTGCTGAGGCAATTACCTTGAGAATGCACCACAGTTTTGTGCAATTGCCCGATAATCAATACGAAAAAAGAGAATTTGACCCACGTTCAAGTTTCAATGCGATTTCTTATTTCGATTATTCAACACCAGTGAGCGAACCCGTTGAGAAATATTACACTGTTAGACATCGTTTGAAGAAAAAAGACCCGAATGCCAAAGTTTCGGAAGCTGTAAAACCCATCATTTATTATTTAGATAATGGTACGCCAGAGCCTATTCGTTCAGCTTTGATGGAAGGAACGGCTTGGTGGAATCAGGCTTTTGAGGCTGCTGGTTATAAAAATGCTTTCCAAGTAAAATTATTACCTGATGATGCCGACCCAATGGATGTTCGCTACAATGTTATCAACTGGGTGCATCGTTCTACTCGTGGTTGGTCGTATGGTGCTTCGGTGATTGATCCACGCACTGGCGAAATCTTGAAAGGTCATGTTACTTTGGGTTCATTGCGTGTTCGTCAAGATTATCTGATTGCTCAAGGTTTACTTTCTCCTTTTGAAAATGGCAAGAAATTAGATCCAGAAAAAGACCCTATGTTAAAAATGGCTTTGGCACGTCTCAGACAATTAGCCGCTCACGAAGTTGGACACACATTAGGAATTATGCACAACTATTCGGCGAGTACTAATAATCGTGCTTCGGTGATGGACTATCCGCATCCAAGAGTAAGTTTAAATGCAAAAGGTGAAGTTGATTTATCAGATGCTTATGCTGTGGGCATTGGCGAATGGGACAAAACTTCTATCGCTTTTGGCTACCAAGATTTCCCGAAAGGAACAGATGAAAAAGCAGGTTTAAATAAAATTTTACAAGATGCTCGCAACAAAGGTTTATTGTTTTTAACTGACCAAGATGCTCGTCCTGCTGGTTCAGCGAGTCCAAACGCACATCTTTGGGATGAGGGCAAAGACCCAGTCGAAAACCTAAACGTTTTGTTGAAAGTAAGAGAAAAAGCTTTAGCCAACTTTGGCGAAAAAACCATTCGTGAAGGCGTACCGATGGCATTTTTGGAAGACGCTTTAGTGCCGATTTATAATTTACATCGTTACCAAATTGAAGCAGTTTCCAAAATTGTGGGTAGCGTTGACTATCGTTATGCGGTGCGTGGCGACGGACAAATTCCAACGATTTTGGTTTCAAAAGAAACACAACAAAGAGCATTAAAAGCTGCCATTCAATGTTTGAGTCCTGACGTTTTAACGCTTCCAGAAAACATTATTAAATCAATTCCTCCTCGTCCTGCTGGTTATAATGCTTCAAGAGAATTGTTTAAGAAAAGAACAGGTTTAGCCTTTGATGCACTTTCAGCGGCAGAGTCGGCGGCAGATTTTCCTTTACAATTTTTATTACAACCAGAACGTGCTTCAAGAATGGTAGAATATGCGGCTCGTGGCGAAGGTATTACTTTAGACGAACTCAATACACAATTAATTGAAAATACTTGGAAATTACCCCGCAAAACTGGTTTAGCATTAGAAGTACAATTACAAACTGAACAAATTTTGCTCACGCATTTATTAGCTTTAAGTGTCAATGAAAAAGCGAGTTACCAAGTAAAAGCATTGATGGGCAAAAGCTTGAAAGACTTAAAAGCATACATTGAAGAAACTAAGAAAAGCGTAAAAGATGTCAGCTATCAAGCACATTTAGACTATGCTTTGGAAAGAATGAAAAATCCTTCAGCAGCCAAAGTAACGGCTCATAAAGAATTGCCTCCGGGTGCTCCGATTGGTTGTGAAGATGAATTTTAGTTTGATTACTGAGCTTTGACAAATTTAAAATTTGTCAAAGCTACATTGGTAGATTTTGTTTAAATTTGATAAAAAACAAGGCTATGGTTATTGCTAAAAATTTGAAAGAAACCATTTTAACTGAGTTGAATACTCAGCAATTGGTACGCATCCCTGCCTCAGAAGAAGACTTCTTTTCTGTGACAAAGGAATTGCCTTTTAAAATAGAATATCATGAAAACGAAATTATTACTATGGGATTAGCATCATTATGGCATGAAGCCATTGTTATGAATCTGGGTAGAATATTCAATATGCTTTTTTTCAACAACGATGATATTCTTGTTTTAGGAAGTAACTCTGGTGTGCAAATTCCCAAATTTGAGGGAGGTTATTATATGCCCGATGTAATGGTGGTAAAAGGAAATCCTGTTTTTAAAGAAAAGTCTCGTGCTATCATCACCAATCCTTATATCATCGTAGAAGTACTTTCGCCAGCAACCAAGGCCTTTGATTTATCAGAAAAACTGTCGGAATACAAATTACTGAGTAGCCTTCATCAAGTGATTTATATTAATCCAGAAAAAGTAAGTGTTTCAACTTTTATTCGTTCTGAAAACCCCAATACTTGGATTAATCAAGATTTTTATAGCCTTGAAGATGCCCTTCCCGTAGAAAACAGCAGTATTTCTTTAGCGGATATTTACCATAAAATTAAGTTTGAGGAATAGTCATCTTTATTATTAAACAAAAAGCCCAGTTGTTCCTTTGAATGATTGGGCTTTTTGTTTCTTTTAATGACCTTTTCGCCATCGTTGGAGTTTTTCTCCAACGAGATGAGCGCCAGCAACGAACCAACCTTCAATGCTAAAAAACTTAATTTTATACTCATAATCTTGAAGATTATGAGATGACGAGTTGCTGACGCAAGGCTTGGTGATCTAGGCGACCCCGTAAAACACCACAAAGGACGTAAATCGGCACGCTGAAATTACTCCCTCCAACTCGGAGCAACAAATCGGCACACTGAAATTCATTCCTCCAACTCGGAGCAACAAATCGACACGCTGAAATTCCTTCCTGCATCGTGCAGGAGACAATCGACACATTGAAATTCCTTCCTGCAACGTGCAGGAGACAATTGACACGTTGAAATTCCTTCCTGCAACGTGCAGGAGCAAATCGACATGTTGAAATTCCTTCCTGCAACGTGCAGGAGACAATCGACACGCTGAAATTCCTTCCTGCAACGTGCAGGAGACAATCGACACGCTGAAATTCCTCCCTGCAACGTGCAGGAGCTAATCGGCACATTGAAATTCCTTCCTGCAACGTTCAGGAGTAAATCGACATAATGAAATGCTATCCACCAAGGTTAGCTTTCTTACTATTTATTCAATATTAATTTCTCTCAAAATCTGCTTAAAATTTGCATGTTTTATTTTTCTGTGCCTTCTTGCGTGAAATCCCAAAATTTCCCATACAATGAAAACTAAGTTGTTATTTATTTTACTTCCTCTTACTTTCTGTTTTAATACTTTTGCTCAAAAGAAAAAGCCTGCAAAAAAAACTCCTGCTGTTAAAGTTTCAAAAATTGATTCGACTGAATTACTCAATAAAAATCCGCTGAAAGCTGGTGTGCAACAAGCAAAGGATTTTGTGGAGGCGAGTCTTAGCCCAAAAGATTTAACGGCTAATCAAAACGGTGAAAAACGTTATTATGATTCTTATAAATTGCTATTACATGCTGGCGAAGAACTTTTTTTAGAACATTCTTCTGCTAATTTTAGAGTAATGTTGAGCTTAAAAACACCTGCTAAAGATAAGCAAGAACTTAGCTATGATTCTCAGCCTTTCAAAGGCAATAGCATCAATAAGTTTCATTATGTTGCTCCTGTAACGGGGACTTATACTTTGTTGGCGACTTCGATGGATGCTGGACAATTAGGAAAATATAAAATTGCGAAAACCATTACTACGGCTTCGGCAATAGAATCTGGACTTGACCAAACTTTTGCGAATCAGTTTAAGGCTTTGGAGAAATCGAAAAAGGAAAACTTTAAAAATATCACTGGCGAGAAAATCAAGAAGGATAAAAAAGAAGAAAAGAAAGATAAAACGGCTGGTTTAGAGAGTTTTAAGACTAATCTTGAATTAGTAAGTGGCAAAAATGCTCTTATTTTTAAAGATAATAATGGACAAACTGCCAATTACAAAAGCGTATTATTTGAAAGCGAAAGTGAAGAAGAAGTAAAAGCTAATTTCGAGCAATTGAAAAAGCAATTACAAGTACTTACCAGAAATTGGACGGAACAAAGTAATACCGATACCAACTATAGTTCTTCTACAGATACAGATTTTATTACGTTGAAAATCAATTCGATTCCTCCTGTTAAGAAAAAGCAGAAGCCTCTTTTTCAACTTGAGTTTGTTTATAATTAAGTAGCATACTGGAGCTAAAGACTTTCTTAGCAGGTGAACAAATTCACCTGCTAAGAAAAAAGGAAAATATTCTACAATTGTAATAAATTCAGAAGATTCACAATTCACTCAATCACAATTAATTACGCTGGCATCGTTGGGCGAACTTCTATTTTACTTGGTAAAGTTCTTGCAGGCATTTTGATTAAATCTGCTACAATCTGACCAATATCTTCTGGTTGAATCTTCCAAGCATCTTTTTCAGATGGAGAATGTCCATTGAAATGGGTAGCGACAGAACCCGGCATAACCGTTGTTACTTTGATTCCATCTTTTCTTAAATCCATCATAATGGCTTGAGAGAAACCTACCACACCAAATTTACTCGCATTATATGCTCCGCCATTGGGGAAAAAGTTAGTGCCAGCCAAACTTGAAATTGTGATAAAATATCCCTGAGTTTCTTTCAAAGCCAAGTAAGAAGCCTTAATACTATTGAAAGTACCAGTTAAGTTAATATCAATTGTTTCTTGCCATTGTTCATCAGTTAAGTCTTGAATCGGTGCAAAATGACCTACTCCTGCATTAGCAATTACATAATCTAATCTTCCCCAAGTAGCAAGAATCGTATCAACAGCATTTTGTTGAGAAGCCAAATTTCTTACATCTGATTCAATCCCAATGGCGAAACCTTCTTTGATTTTATTCAATTCTGATGCAGCTTCGTCTGCACTACTTTGCGAACGACTTGTGATAGCCACTTTGATTCCTTCTTTGATTAATACTTCGGCAATGCCGTATCCGATTCCTTTTGAACCTCCAGTAATAAGAGCAATTTTCGTCATGTTGATTGATTTTGAAATAAGTTTGTATCACGGATTTTCAATCCGTCAATGCTATAATTATACGGATTGGAAATCCGTTGTACTGTTCTTGTTCAACTTCTGTTAATGCAAAAAAGTTTCGGTATTGGGTTATCGGTACTTATGTTGTTTGGAGATGATGTAAATCGCATTTCAATTCCACATTGGTACGATTAGAAGATGTTCGGCAAGATTTGAAAGATTTAAGCCCAATATTCCAATTCCACATTGGTACGATTAAAAGAATTGTTGCTCAAACCCGACCAAATGTATTTATCATTTCAATTCCACATTGGTATGATTAGAAGTTGGGTAATTTGTCGGCTTGGTCAATGATTAGTATATTTCAATTCCACATTGGTACGATTAAATTAATAAAAAACAGGTCAGAAGTTTTGCTTTTGACCTGTTCTATTGTTTTCTACAGATTGGAAATCTGTTGTACTATTTTTATGCTTTCTTTTTCCATAAATAGAAAACAGGAATTCCTAAAGCTACAATGCCAACACCTGCCCAAGATGGTACGGGCTTGTAAATCAATAAATTCACGCAGAGACCCGTAGCAAATAAAAGATAAATCGCAGGAATAACGGGATAGCCAAAAGCTTTGTATGGACGTGGAGTATTGGGTTGTTTTTTACGCAAAACGAATACTCCAACGATGGTCAATATATAAAATACTAAAATGGCAAAAACGGTATAATCTAATAAATCACCATAAGTACCTGTTAAACACAATAAACAAGCCCATCCGCATTGAATCCATAATGAAAAAGCAGGTACACCTTTACTGTTGAGTTCACCTGCTTTTTTGAAGAAAAGTCCATCTTTTGCCATCGCATAATAGACTCTCGCTCCCGATAAAATGATACCATTATTACAGCCAAAAGTAGAAATCATGATAAAAATCGCCATGATGATAGTAGCAGGATTGCCGAAAATCATTTCAGCGGCAGCTGTCCCTACTCTATCATTCGTTGCAAACATTATCCCTCTTGAAAGCGTATCCTCAGCATTGGGATGTCCTTGTACTGGCAAAAGCATTAAGTAAGCAATGTTTGCCAGAATGTATAAAGCACTTACCGTTAGCGTTCCATACAATAAACTTAATGGAATATCACGTTTAGGGTTTTTCATTTCGCCAGCGGTGTAAGTAACATTATTCCAAGCCGATGAAGAAAACAATGGACCAATCAAAGCCAAACCCATTGCCGACCATAAACCTATGCCCGACAAGTATTCGTAATCCATAATTTTACCATTTTCCCATATAATTTTCACTGGACTCCAGAAATCAATTGAATTGATTGCCCACATCCCTTTTTTAGGGTCTGAACCAACAATTATTCCAACAACAGCCAAGCTCAATAAAGCCCCAATTTTGGTAACTGTAAAGATTAGCTGAACCAATTTAGCATTCTTTACACCTTGAACATTCACGAAAGTTAGGAGTAAAATAAGGGCGATTGCTAAAAGTTGTTGGGTATCAAAAAGAAGGAATTTATGTTCAGTACCGATATAATTAGGAAGCAGAACACCAGTATATTTGGCAAAAGCGACGGCAACGGCAGCAATCGTTCCAGTTTCGATAACCAAAAAGGTAGTCCAGCCAAAAAGGAAACCCGTTAAAGAATTATAAGCTTCTCTGAGATAAACGTATTGACCGCCAGCATTGGGCATCATACCCGCCAATTCGCCATAAGAAAGTGCTGAAATCAAAGTGATTATCCCAGTGATAATCCAAGCCAGTAATAGATAACCGGGAGAACCTAAGTTACGAGTAACATCTGCTGAAACGATGAAAATACCAGAGCCAATCATAGAGCCAATCACAATCATAGTGGCATCAGTTAGGCTTAGTTCTTTTTTTAGTTCTTGTGAAGTAGTGGGAGAAGTATTTTTTTCCATCAAGGATTTATTGGTTAGTTTGGTTGATTAACAAACTTAACGAAAGACAGCTTGATTTCAAAATTTGGGGATTTATTAGGGTTAAATGATTAGAGATTACTTCCTTAACTCCAATATCCATTTTCATTATAATATTATTATGTAACCTACTACAAAACCTTAGTCCCATTTTAAAGCAAATTAAAAAATGTAACAAACTCATTCTCAAGCGAGTTTTACTACAAAAACTAATTACTATAAGTTTTAAAGTGAAAAATTCCCGTTTGAAATTCAATTCAAACGGGAATTTTTTTATGAATATTTGTCCAGAGAGTAAATCTAACCAACCAATGGATATTCCCAAGGATAGGAGTATTTTGAACCAACATTAAAAATCTCTTGTAAAGAATCTAATGCCCTGTAAATTAAGGCTCTTGCTGATTTTACTTTCGTCATTTCCATGATTTGGGCAATCTCTTCGTAACTCACATCTTCGTAAAAGTATAATAAAATTGCTTCTCTTTGCTTTATCGGTAATTTATTAAATGCTTCTTGTAAAAGTTCTCCCGACTGATCTAAACAAAGTTCACGTAAAATATCTGAATCTGCGGCAAAATCAATCTGAAAATCTCCGCCAAAGTCATTCAAACTAGAAAATCTATCTTCATGTTTTACTTTACGGACTAACTTATTTCTCAAACTTGCCAATAAATAAAACTTAATCGAGGTTGTCGCACCCAAACGTTCACGACTTTGTATCAATTCACAAAATAACTCTTGAACAGCATCTCTCACCAAATCCGTATCACTTGAAAATTGACGACCATAATTGTACAATACATTCACGTATTGGCGATAAATCGTCTCCAAGGCAGAATCACTTCCTTTTAGAAACTCATTCCAAAGCTGGCTGTCAGATACTTTATCCATCTAATTATGTTCGTTGAGCTTTTGAAAACTTGTGTCAAGTTGACACAATCATACACAAAGATAATAAAATATTTACAAAACCAACAAATTGTATAAAAAAAATAAAAACTTTTACTTTTCTACGCATAAATACTTTTAGTTACAGAATATCATAGAATAATTAAAAATAAAACAGAAGCTAATACCTTAATTTTCAATGAATTATTCAATTTATTCACTATAAATTCATTTTTTATTGATTTTGCTATGGTCATCCTAGCATTGTTTGTCTTTATTAATTGAAAACCTACAAATATGTACTCTAACATTGAACAAATAAAAGATTTACTCGAAGACCCAAATTTTGTGAATTGGGTTAACCAACCAAACGCTGAGTTGGATGAACATTGGCAAGAATGGTCAGAAAAGCATCCAGAAAGAAGAAGCGATTTGTTGTTGGCAAAACGATTCGTGAAATCTCTGCATTATAAAAATGAATTTATGCTTGACGAAGTAGAACAAGATAAAATGTTTGAACAAATCAAAGCATTTAAACAAAATAAAGATGACGCTGATAGAAAGTTAATTCGCAAAATCAATTTCCGAAAAACATTATTCGGACTTTCGGCAGCAGCTTCTGTTATTATGGCATTTATTGGAAGTGTTTATTGGACAAGTAACGAAAATCCTGCTCCTTTCAGCATTGTTCGCTCAGACAATTCAATAGAAGTAGCCACTACTTATAAAGGACAACGCACCAAAGTAATATTACCAGATGGCAGTATTGTACATCTCAACGCTGGAAGTAGCATCAATTATCCAGTAGCTTTTAGCAAAACCAATCGAGTAGTTACGCTTGTTGGTGAAGGATTTTTCGAAGTTGTTAAAAATAAGAAGAAACCTTTTATTGTGGAAACAGGCAAAGTAAAAACGCAAGTATTAGGAACATCATTCAATGTTAGAGCTTACGCTAATGAAAAAATAGTACAAGTAGCTGTAGCAACTGGAAAAGTAAAAATGGAAGACAAAGCATCTGGAAAGTCTCAATTCCTTACTCCTAATGAAATGGGAACTTTAGATAATACAGCTAATATCCTAAAAACAAAAGTGAACCTTGAAAAAGCAACTGGTTGGAAAAAAGGAGTATTAGTATTTGATGGCGATAACTTTACTGATGTTTTTACAAAGTTAGAGATTTGGTACGGAGTAAATATCATCGTCCTTCCCAATGTTGAGCTAAAAGGACATTATAGTGGAGAATTTCAGCAAGAAACACTTGAAAATATCATGCAAGGGATTGCTTTTACTTCTGGCTTTCAATACGAAATAGCTGGCAAAACAATTCTCATTCACAATTGATTAAGTAGTGATTAGTAAATAGTGACTGGCGACTAGCATTTCAATCTTCTAACTATCAGCTATTTACGAAAAAAAATGTCAACTAAATTGTATTCATTAATTACCTAACTACTAATATATTATTATTCAAAATTAATCAGTCTTTAATCAATAAAACCCTTCTAAATTTCATGAAACTAAGAAATTCAAACAACACTAGTTAAGGGTTTTTGAATTGTATATGATTGTGTCAACTGTTTTTCTGCAAGAAAATAGCAACACAATCAATATACAAAGCAAAAGAACCTTTAATAAAATTATCCTAAAAATTGGCGTTTGGAGGATAAGCATTAAAAAAGTATAAGTATTTAAAATACAATAACAAATTTATGAAAATTCATTTACTACCAAGTGTGCGGTGTTCAAAATATCTTTTTGTAGCAATATTTTTGCTCATTTTGAACGTAATCGGGTCTATTCACGCTCAAGCTAATAGCTTTGATGAAACGAGATTGACTCTTAGAGTCGATAAAATGAACATTTTGCAAGTTTTTAAAGAAATTGAAAAGAAAACTGCTTACAAGTTTACTTACAATGATGCTTTCTTGAATGATAAAATGAGAGTAACGATGAGCATGGAAAACCGTTCATTGACTGAAATTCTTGCATTTTTATCGAAAGAAGTAAATTTGGAGTTCAAACAAGTAAAAAAACATATTCACGTAATTGCTTCTAATGACAGAAAAACCAGTTTTTTAGGTGGTGAATCCGTTCAATCAATCAAAGTTGCAGGCTTTCCAGTTAAAGGGAAAGTAACAAGTGGCGAAAGTGGTGACGGAATTCCCGGAGCAAGCGTATTAATTAAAGGAACAAACAAAGGTTCTGTTACAAACGCTTTAGGAGAGTTTTCGATGGAAGTTGATAATGAAGCTACCGTTTTAGTTTTTAGTTCAATCGGTTATGTTTCTAAAGAAATTGCTGTAGCTGGTCGTAAATTAATCAATGTCAATTTATTGTCAGATGTTAAAGCTTTAGACGAAGTAGTTGTGGTAGGTTATGGTACTCAGAAAGCGAAAGATTTAACAGGTTCAGTAGGTATTGTAAAAGTTGATGATGCTAAGAAAACCGCTTCATATGATGTTGCAAAACTTTTACAAGGACAAGTTCCGGGTGTAACAGTACAAAGTTCAGGTGAACCTGGTGGTTTTGTGAATATCAAAATTCGTGGTATTGGTTCATTGACAAATAATAATCCTCTTTTTGTGATTGACGGAGTTTTAGTAGATAGTCCTTTTGATTTTTCTACGAATGATATTGAATCTATTTCAGTATTGAAAGATGCTTCGGCTGGTGCGATTTATGGTTCGAGAGGGATGAACGGTGTAGTAATTATCACGACTAAAAAAGGCAAAGCGGGTCCTTTAAAAGTTGATTATAATGCTTATGCTGGTGTTCAAAATATCGCAAAAACGATTTCAGTAATGGACAGAGTAGGCTACCAAAATGTTGTGAGTGCCGCAGAATTAAATGCTGGTTTAACAATTGCTCCTGCCAACGACCCTACCAACCCAGCTTATATCAGTAATGTAAATACAAACTGGCAAAAAGAAGGTTTGAAAACAGGTTATATTCAAGACCATAACTTAAGTTTTTCAGGCGGTTCAGAAACCGTCAAAGCAAGTGCTTCATTAGGTTTCTTCAACAATAGCTCAACGGTAACTGGTCCACAGAACTACAAGCGTTATACTTTCAACGGAAACATTTCTGGTAAAAAGGGTATTTTCTCGTTCGGAGCAAAAATTGGCTATACCAATTCAGAGAAAATTGGCGCAGAAAATACTCGTGAACATGCCGTTTTTGGAGGCGCTATCACTAGTTTATTGACAGCCATTCCAACAATGTCAGTGTATGACGAAAATCGTTTAGGTGGTTTTGGTGGTGCTGATAAAAACACACAAAGAGCCATTACTTTAAACGTAATCGGGATGAACTCTTTATTGAAAGGAACTGATACTCGTAATAGGTTTTTAGGTTCAGTTTTTGGAGAATTAGAATTGTTGAAAAACCTGAAATACAAACTTCAATTAAGCGCTGACCGTATTGATACTAGATACTTATTCTTCGAACCAAAGTATGATTTAGGGTTTTATTATCTAACGCCTAATGCCTATTTATTCGAGAAAAGAGAAAATAACTTGACGACTTTGGCTGAAAACACTTTGAACTATTCGCATGAATTTGGT
Organism: Arcicella lustrica; assembly: GCF_034930985.1. Lineage (NCBI taxonomy): Bacteria > Pseudomonadati > Bacteroidota > Cytophagia > Cytophagales > Flectobacillaceae > Arcicella > Arcicella lustrica. The sequence continues at coordinate 133,774 of NZ_JAYGIM010000017.1, read as the reverse complement.
AAACATAAAATCGAAGCATTGGCGGGTTATACTTTCCAACAAGGTGTTTATTCAAGAACTGAAGCAAGTGCAAAAGGCTTAGTTGAACCTTATGTATTGAACATGAATACTGCTGTAAATACAGCTAACGGTAAAAGTGTAACAGGTTGGGATTCAAAAGCTACTTTATCATCTGTGTTGGCTCGTTTGAACTATAATTATGCAGATAAATACTTATTGACTGTAAATTATCGCCGTGATGGTTCTTCTAAATTCAGACCAGAAAATCGCTATGGAAACTTTGCTTCTGTTGGGGTAGCTTGGAATGTTCACAATGATATTGAACTTCCAGAAGCAATCAGTTCTTTAAAATTAAGAGGAGGTTACGGTGCTTTGGGTAACCAAAATGTAGGTGATTATTTGACAGATACTTATATCAATACCAACACAGGTTATGTATTTGGTGGAGTTTTAGCTCCGGGTGCTATCAGAACTCAAGTTGTTGACCCTTCAATCAGATGGGAAAGTAAACGTACTACAAACGCTGCAATGGAATTAGGTTTATTCAGAGACCGTGTTTCTTTTTCTGTTGAATATTACGATAACCGTTCTTATGATGTATTGGCAAATATTCCAATCCCTACTTCAGTGGGAGCAACAAATGGTTCAATCTTAACGAATGCCGCATCTTTGAGTAACTCAGGACTTGAATTTACGGCTAGCTACCGCCAACAAACTGGTGATTTCAAATATGCAGTTTCAGCAAACTTCCATACGCTTTCAAATAAAGTATTGGCTTTGGGTGGAACGAATAATCCAATTTATGGAGCGGCAAGTAAAACAGAGGTTGGTCAACCAATTGGTCAGATTTTCGGATATGTTTCTGAAGGTATTTTCCAAAATGCTGATGATGTTAAAAACCATGCAACACAAACCAATGCAGCCCCTGGTGATGTAAAATTCAAAGATTTGAATGGCGATAAAGTTATTACTTCTGATGATCGTACTTATCTAGGAAATACGATTCCAACTTTTTACTTCGGAACGAACTTCAACGCTTCTTACAAAAACTTTGATTTCTCTGCTTTCATTCAAGGTAGTGGTGGTAACAAAATATACAATGGGATGTATCGTGATTTGATGGGCTTGCAATACAGTAATGGTTCAACAGATGCTTTGAACTACTGGACTCCATCAAATACCAATACCAACGTTCCAAGACCAATCATTGGTGACCCAAATTCAAACGGTAGAGATTCTGATAGATTTGTTGAAAACGGCACCTATTTAAGACTACAGAATGCTCAGTTAGGTTATACTTTACCGACTTCAATCGTAAATAAATTAAAAGTAAGCAAAGTGAGATTTTATGTTTCAGGACAAAACCTATTCTTAGTTTCTGGCTTCAAAGGCTTCGACCCAGACTTTATGGGCGAAAGCGATGGATTGTTCAGCAGAGGTTATTATAATGGTTCATATCCTAACCCAAGAGCAGTATTATTGGGCGTTCAAGTTGGTTTTTAATTTCACTCAAACGAATTTATTACAATGAAAATATTTAACAAAAAAGTTATCATTGCCTTATCAGCAACTTTATTGATAACTACTTCTTGCGAAGATAAATTAGATCAAGTAAACCCAAATTCTCAAACATCTTCTACTTTCTGGAAAAATGATGAGGACGCTTTAAAAGGGATTAATTCAGTTTACTTAAGTTTAGCAATTGATGGCAGTTATATGCGTTCAACACCATTGTTATTAGATAACCGTGGCGATGATGCAATGAGTAATAGTCCTTGGGATCAAATGTATAACTCAGGTAAATTTGCCATGAATGCTGGTAACTGGGCAATTTATGGCTGGGCTTTTGGAGCATATTATGAAGGTATTTCTAAAGCGAATCAAGTATTAGATTACGTTCCAGGAATTACGATGGATGCCAATCTTAAAAAACGCATTTTGGGCGAAGCTTACTTCTTGCGTGGTTTATACTTTTATCACCTAGTGAATATGTTTGGAAATGTAATGTTACCAACAAATTCAGTGCAATCAACCAAAGATTTCTTTGTAAAACAATCTACAGAAGCAGAAGGTTGGGCACAAGTAATGGAAGATTTCAAGAAAGCAGCAGATATGCTTCCTACTACTTATGCTGGTACAGATTTAGGTCGTGCTACAAAAGGTGCAGCGTTAGCTTATTTAGGAAAAGCATATTTGACAAACCATAAATACACAGAAGCAGCGACTCAATTCAAAGCAGTAATTGATTTAGGTATTTATGATTTAGTACCAAACTATCGTGACAATTTTACTGAAGCCAATGAAAACAATAAAGAATCATTGTTTGAAGTGCAATTCGAACGCACGGCAGGTGGAACAGACTTAAACTGGGGTGGCGAGCCAATTGCTTCGTGGGGTAGAGTTTCTGCAAGAGCAATTACTTATGGTGCAAATGGATTGGGCTGGACGGACGTTCAACCAACAAGAGCTGTCTTTAATGATTTCTTGGAAGAAAAAACAACGGATGGCAAAGATGACCCACGTTTAGTTGCCACTATGTTTTACAACAAACCGGGTTTGATGGTTTATGGAAAAGAATTCTCGGTAAGATATGCTGGAAATGCTGGAGCTCTGAATTCATTGTATTGCCGTAAATATGCTAATGATGATACCAAAGCGGATGAATTTGACTGGCGTTCGGGTATCAACGAAAGATTGATGCGTTATGCTGATGTATTGATGATGTATGCTGAATGTTTGAACGAAACAGGACAAACTGCTGCTGCTTATCCACTTATTCAAAAAGTGAGAAGCCGTGTTGGTTTACCAAATTTAGCAACTGTAAAACCAAATATGACACAAGCACAAATGCGTGAACAAATTGGTCATGAACGTTTATTGGAATTTAGTTTAGAAGGTCACCGATTCGATGATATTCGTCGTTGGGGTTGGTTGAATGACCCAACTAAATTAGCTTGGTTGAAATCAAGGGACCCTGAATTTAATACTTTCAAAGCTGGTCGTGAATTCTTCCCAATTCCACAAAATGAAATAGATAATAACCCAGGTGTAAAACAAAATTTGAGTTATTAATTGAGTGATTAAGTGGTTTAGTGAACGGTAGTTTTACTTTCATTAAACCACTTTTAACTAAAGTATTTTTTTCATTAGGGGGCGACTTAAGTCACCCCCTAATGAAAAAAATAAACAATCACTGAATTTCTATTCATCAACCCAACCTATCCTACTCATGTTACAATTCAAAAAAACAATATATTTTATTTCTTATACTTTATTTTTGGCCGCTTGTAGTAGCGATAAAGTTGATACTGTCATCCAACCTTTGCCCACAACTACACCCACAACTTTTGATATTAATTCTATCAAAGATAATTATGCAGATATTGCACCAGCTTCAAATTATTTGAAGTGGGGTTGCTACAATGTTCACGACCCTTCAATCATTAAAGACGGTGATACTTATTACTGTTACAATACTGACGTTGCTTACGGAACGGATATTCGTCCCGGTATTCAAATTCGTTCTTCTAAAGATTTAATTGAATGGAAATTTTACGGTTGGGTTTTCGAAGGACTTCCAACAAAAGGAGCTGATTATATTAAACAAGGTGGAGGAACGCCTTTTAATTCATTATGGGCTCCTTATGTTATTAAAGTTGGGAACGAATATAGATTATATTATTCGCTTTCATCAGCTAAACCTCGTTTAAGTGCTATTGGTTTAGCAACTTCCTCCTCTCCTACTGGTCCTTGGAAAGAACAAGGATTAACAGTAGTTTCTAAAGACGATAATACGATACAAACCAACGCAATAGACCCAACTGTACTCATTGACCAACAAGGTAAACATTGGATGTACTACGGTTCTGCTTGGGATGGAATTTATATATTACAACTCGACCCAGCTACAGGTTTAGCTTTGAGTCCAGGTGATAAAGGTAAAAGAATTGCCAATCGTGGTTTTACAGGTGGCGTATATAATGGTAATATCGAAGGGCCAGAAATCATCTATAATAAAGAACAAAAGAAATATTATTTGTTTATCGCTTACGATTGGTTGGCAACTAAATACAATGTTCGTGTAGCAAAATCGGATTCTCCACAAGGACCTTTTTATGATTATGATGGAAAAGATGTAAATACCAATCAAGACCATGGACCAATGATTATTGCACCATATCAATTCAATGGTCATGCTGGCTGGCAAGGAGTTTCGCACTGTGCTGTTTTTGAAAATAATGGTCAATTTTATATTAGTCATCAAGGACGTCCGGGAAATGATTCAAATTTCATGATTCTTCATAGCAGAAAGCTATATTGGACAAAAGACGGCTGGCCTGTAGCCTCGCCTGAACGTTATGCTGGTGAGTTTACAACGGCAATCACCAGTAATGATTTAGTTGGAGATTGGGAGCAAATTATTCTTGGTTACAAAATTGTTCCGGGTTATGATAAGGAACAAAGTCAGCCAGATTTTCAGTATGCTACTAATTTAACATTGAATGCCAGTGGTGCTATCAATGGCGATGCAGCGAACAAATGGACGTATATTGCACCTTGGTTAGAACTAAAATGGAGTAATGGTTTTACAGACCAAGTATATGTAGATAGAGGTCGTGACTGGGAAAATAAAAAAGAAACCATCATTTTTACAGGATTGAATAACAAAGGGACAAGTATTTGGGGAAAGAAAAAATAGTATTTATATATCAATTAAAATTAAATCATGAATCGTAAAAACCTTTTAAAACTATTATTTGCGGGACAAGTATTGTTCAGCTTTTCAGTAAATGCTCAAGTAAAAATGTCTGGCAACCCCATAGTTAAAGACAAGTTCACTGCCGACCCAGCAGCTTTGGTTGACAATGGAACTGTCTATATTTATGCTGGTCATGATGAGGCGCCAACTCGTGAACAACGCTATGTAATGAACGAATGGCTTTGTTACTCATCTACAGATATGGTTAATTGGAAAGAACATCCAAGCCCATTAAATACTAAAAATTTTACTTGGGCAAAAGGCGATGCTTGGGCTTCGCAAGTAATAAAAAAAGGAAATAAATATTACTGGTACGTAGCTGTAGAACATGGAACAATTCATGGAAAAGCCATTGGTGTGGCAGTTTCTGATAGTCCGACTGGACCATTTACAGATGCTCGTGGTTCAGCAATTATTACTAATGACATGACCAGAGATACAAAAATCAGTTGGGATGATATCGACCCATCTGTTTTTATTGATGACGACGGACAGGCTTATCTTTTCTGGGGTAATACTTTTTGTTATTATGCCAAATTAAAAGATAATATGACAGAGTTGGATGGACCAATCATGAAAGTGAATCTTCCTACAAAGTTTACAGAAGCGCCTTGGGTACACAAACGCAAAAACTGGTACTATCTTTCATACTCGATTGAATTTCCAGAAAAAACAGTTTATGCAATGAGTAAAAGCATTAATGGTCCTTGGGAATTTAAAGGAACTATCAACGAAATTGCGGGAAATTGTAATACCAATCATCATGCTATTATTGATTTCAAAGGAAAATCTTACTTTGTTTATCACAATGGAGCCTTAGTCCCAGATGCTGGAAGTTTCCACCGTTCGGTTTGTATTGATGATTTAAAATATAATTCAGATGGAACGATTAAAAGAATCGTCATGACTTCTGAAGGAGTAAAAGCAGTTAAATAAATCTTTAGTAATTTTACCCTGCATTTACTTAAATACATTGGCTAACGACAAATTTTTCTTTTAATTAAATATATCTCATGAATTTCAAACAATTAACGGTCTTTTCATTACTCGCTTCTGCAATTGCCTTGCCAGTATCAACAAAAGCTCAAACCCCAGTCATTAATATCAAAGCCACACAGCCCGTTGCTGAAATTCAGCCTACCATGTGGGGAGTATTTTTTGAAGATATTAACATGGGTGCTGATGGTGGTATCTATGCTGAATTAGTTAAAAACCGCTCTTTTGAATTTTCTAAGCCTTGGATGGGATGGAAAATTGAACGCAAAAAGGCAGAAGAAGGCGATATTATCATTCAGAATCGCCAAGGTAATACTGTTAATCCAAGATTTATCAGTGTAAAAGCCAATAACATTTCTAAAGGAGAACTAGGAATTACCAACGAAGGCTTCAAAGGAATGGGAATTAAAAAAGGACTGAGATATGATTTTTCAGTACTGTATCGTCATCAAAAAGGCTCAGTAAAATTCCACTTAGAATTACTTGATTCAAAAGGTAATATTATCGGCGAAACAACCCTTATCCCTACTGGAAACGGACATGATTGGAAAAAAGAAGCCATCAGTTTCAGTGCCACTGAAACTGAAGCAAAAGGAAAATTTAGAATTTGGTTTGAAGGAAATGGAGAAATCGACCTTGATATGGTTTCATTATTTCCAGAAGATACTTGGAAGAAAAGACCAGGGGGAATGCGTGCAGATATGATTCAACTATTGGCAGATATGAAACCAGGCTTTATTCGTTTCCCGGGTGGCTGTATCGTAGAAGGTATAGATTTAGCCAACCGTTATCAATGGAAAAAAACACTTGGTCCTGTTGAAGAACGTCAGTTGATTATTAACCGTTGGAACGTAGAATTTGCTCATCGCCCAGCACCAGATTATTTTCAAACCTTTGGTTTAGGCTTTTTTGAATATTTCCAATTGGCAGAAGACATTGGTGCTGAACCGCTTCCAATCTTAAATTGCGGAATGGCTTGTCAATTCAATACCGCTGAAGTTGTGCCTGTCAATGAACTAGATTCGTATGTGCAAGATGCCCTAGATTTGATTGAATTTGCCAATGCCGAACCTAATACTAAATGGGGAAAAGTACGTGCAGACATGGGTCATCCAGCACCATTCGATTTAAAATATTTAGGAATCGGTAATGAAAACTGGGGTCCACAATATGTAGAACGGTTAAAAGTGTTTACGAAGGCTATCAAAGCAAAATATCCAAATATCAAATTGGTAAACAGTGCTGGTACTGACCCTAGTGGCGATAGATTTGATTATTTGAACAAAGAGTTACGTGCAATGAATGCTGATATTATTGACGAACATTATTACCGTACTCCTGATTGGTTCTTGAAAAATGCTGGTCGTTATGATTCTTACGACCGTAATGGTTCAAAAATATTTGCAGGTGAATATGCTGCACAAAGTGACAAAACTGTTAGTGTAAAAAATGTAAACAATTGGAAATGTGCTTTATCAGAAGCAGCCTTTATGACAGGCTTAGAACGTAATGCACAAGTAGTTAACATGGCATCGTATGCACCACTTTTTGCACATGCAGAAGGCTGGCAATGGACACCCGATATGATTTGGGTAGATAACCTTCGTTCGTATGGTACGCCAAACTATTATGTACAAAAATTGTATTCTACTAATAAAGGAACGCATGTTTTGACTACCACTCAAAATGGAACACCGCTTACTGGTCAAGAAGAATTATATGCTTCGGGTATTTTAGACAAAAAAACCAATGAAGTAATTTTGAAAATTGCCAATGTTTCAGACAAAGAGCAAGTACGTGAAGTAAATTTAGAAGGCATCAAAAAAATCGATGCAAAAGCTAAATTGATTGTCTTGAAAAATGCTAATCCAGAAGCTTTAAATACTTTTGAAAATGCAACAAACATCAGTCCAGTAGAAGAGACTATCACCCTAAATCCAAAGAAAAAAATCTCTTTGACTTTAGCACCAAATTCATTTACAGTACTAAGAGTTAAGTTGTTATAATAAAATAGCCATTAAAATCGTCTTGTCGAGTAGATTATCCATCAAAAATCTATCCGATAAGGCGATTTTTTTTGAACTTTACAATCATTAAATTCTGTAAAGAGTTTTATTGATTTAGTTTATGTATTACTCATCAAACCATCTTTCCTTACAATGAACCTAAAATTATCATTACAAGTATTCCTTCTTTTATTGCTTTCTTTTGGTGCTTTTTCACAAAAAGTATTCAGTCCAAATCGTCAAATTGTTGTTGATTTCTCCATCAAAAATCAGCAGGCAAAGTATTCAGTAAGCTTCCAAGGCAAAACTGTTTTAGCATCTTCCAGTTTAGGACTTATTCGTGAAGACGGAGATTTCACAAAAGGGCTTGCATTATTGGGATCAAGTAAACCGACTTTGGTAAAAGATCAATACACAATTCGTACAACCAAAAAAAGTAATATTACCTATATAGCCAACCGTCAGGTTTTTAAATTGAAAAACGCACAAGGCAAAAAACTTGACATTATTTTTCAAGTTTCAAACGATGGTGTAGCTTTTAGATATTTCTTCCCTGAGAACTCAACTGATATTAAAAAAATCAGTGAAGAAATTACTTCTTTCAAATTTCCAGAAGCTACCAAAGCTTGGCTTCAACCCATGAGTGATGCCCAAACAGGTTGGGAACATTGCCATCCTTCTTATGAAGAATTTTATCAGAAAAACATTTTAGCAGGTATTATTTCGCCTATCAAAGCTGGTTGGGTATATCCTGCACTTTTTCAAAGTAATGGCACTTGGGTTTTGTTGACAGAAGCTGGTTTGGATGGCACCTATTGTGCAACTCGTTTAAGAGCAGAATCGCCTAATAGTGAATATAAAATTGGCTTCCCACAAGCTCCAGAAGTATTTACAGGCGGCGAACTTAATCCGCAATCCACTTTACCTTGGCTTTCGCCGTGGAGAGTAATCGCTTTGGGTTCATTGAAAACCATCACAGAATCTACTTTAGGAACAGATTTAGCTAAACCTGCTGTTAAAATGGATACTTCATTTATCCAAACTGGAAAAGCATCTTGGAGTTGGATTATTAAAAAAGACGAATCTGTCAACTTTGAAACAACGAAAGACTATATCGATTTTGCCGCTAAAATGCACTGGGAATATTGTTTGATTGATGCCGATTGGGATACTAGAATTGGCTATGATAAAACAAAATGGTTGGCAGATTATGCTAAAACCAAAAATGTAAAATTGTTACTTTGGTATAATTCAGCAGGCGATTGGAATACCGTGAAGTATCATCCAAAAGGAATGCTTTTAACGCATGAAAGCAGAGTAAAAGAGTTCAACAAAATCAAGGAAATGGGTATTGCTGGGGTAAAAATTGATTTCTTTGGCGGCGATGGACAATCAATGATTAAATATTATTTGGATATTTTGGAAGATGCGGCAAAAGCAAAACTTTTAGTGAATTTTCACGGAGCAACTTTACCAAGAGGCTGGCATAGAACTTATCCGAATTTAATGACTGCCGAAGCAGTAAAAGGTTTTGAAATGGTTACTTTCGACCAAGCTGCTGCCGACGAACAGCCTGCCCATTGTACCACTTTGCCTTTTACTCGCAATGCTTTCGACCCAATGGATTTTACGCCGATGAATTTATATAAAGTACCAAATATTAAAAGACGTACTACTTCAGCTTTTGAATTAGCTTTATCGGTTGTCTTTATTTCTGGTATTCAACATTTTGCGGAAGCACCAGAAGGCATGAATCATGTACCTGAATTCGCTCAAAAATTCTTGCAAACCTTACCAAGTACTTGGGATGAAACTCGTTTTATCGATGGTTTTCCGGGTAAATTATTTGTCGTTGCTCGAAAGTCAGGGAATAAATGGTACGTGGCTGGCATCAATGGCGAAGGTATTGCTAAAGATTTGAGCCTTGATTTATCTTTCTTGAAAAACAAAAAAGCTCAATTGATTACAGACGATGAACAAGTACTCTTGAAAGAATCTCCAATGAACATTTCAAATAATCAAACAAAAATCTCCTTAAAAGCCAACGGCGGTTTTGTAGCAGTTTTTGAATAGTTTTTTTGCCCATAAAGTTCAGATTTACTAAAGCTTTATGGGCTTTATTTTTCCCAAAAAAATATGAAACACATCATTTTTGCTTTATTTTCTTTACTCTTCAGTTATAGCATCCAAGCACAAACGGGAGAAATTGAATCTCACGACCCTTCCACGATACAAAAAGATGGAAATTATTATTGGATTTTCTCAACGGGTAACGGCATCAAAGCTACTTATTCAAGTGATTTAGAAAACTGGAAAATATCACCTCAAACGGTTTACAAAAAGGATTCTTTCCCAACTTGGATTAAAGAATATGTCCCAAAATTTCAAGGACATTTTTGGGCTCCCGATTGTATTTTCATGAACGGAAAATATTATTTGTATTACTCTTGTTCATCTTTTGGCGTAACGCAATCTGCTATTGGTTTAACCACAAACGAAACGCTTGACCCAAATTCACCAAAATACAAATGGACGGATTTAGGAATGGTGGTAGCTTCTAAAGAAAGAAAAGATTTCAACGCCATCGACCCAAGTATTTTAAAAGACAAACAAGGTAAAATTTGGATGACTTATGGTTCATTTTTTGGAGGAATTGGGGCGGTAGAATTAGATTCTGTTTCTGGAAAAATCAAAACAGGAGAAAGTATCAAAAAAGTAGCTGGTGGCAGAGAATCGGATTGGGAGGCATCTTGCTTGATTCAAGAAGGAGAATATTATTACCTCTTTGTGAATAATGGTTTATGTTGCAAAGGATTAAACAGTACTTATTATATCGTTTGTGGGCGTTCTAAAAATCCTTTAGGACCATTTTTAGATCAAACAGGGAAAGATTTGAATGCTGGTGGAGGAACGGTTATTCTAAGAACAGAAGGTAAATTCCAAGGACCAGGACATGTAGGTTTGCTAAGAGAAAAAGGTAAAAACATTGTTTCTATTCATTATTATGATGCAGAAGACCAAGGAAAATCTAAAATCAATTTATTAGAAATGGGCTTTAAAAAAGGCTGGCCTTATTTTAAGAGGAAGTAATAAATAAATTAGCTTTGACAACTTTTGAAAAGTTACCAAAGCTAAAAGAGGGAATCATTTTTTGATTCCCTCTACTGTTTTAACATCAATAATTTTAGCTGATTTATTTCCCCAAGAATTTGAAATATAATTCATCACATCTGCGATTTCTTCATTTTCTAATCCCGGTTCAGGCATCATGCCATTATACTTTACACCTTTTACTTCAATCGAATCTTTTAATCCAAATTTGATAGCTTTAATGGCCTTTTCGGGGGTTTTCATCAAATAATCTGAACCAGCCAAAGGTGGATTCAATTTTTCGACACCCTCTCCTTTTCCCATGTGGCAAACGATGCAATTATTGAGATAAATTTCTTTGCCACGTGCAATACTCTCTGCTAATTCATCTTCATTCTGACGCCAAAATGGAGAAAGAAATAACATCGAAGCAATCAGTAAAATAGTTTTCATTTTTCTTTAGGGGATTTTGGCTGTCAGATATTGGTCATCAGATTTCGGTCGTCGGATTTCAGCAGTCGAATGTTGGTCATCAATATTCAGCTTTAGATTATCAGATTTTTTTGTAAGCTTTTAGCCATCAACAGTTCGCTTTAAATGATAAAACCGACTGCTGATGACCGAAGACCGATAGCCATTTGCTAAAATCTATTTCTCTGGACTAATTTTCACGATTGAACCTGTGCTTTCAACAGCTACATAAATGTTTCCGTCTGGTCCTTCTTTAATGTCTCTTACTCTACCAATATTTTCAAAAATCGTTTCTTGACTTACGACTTTATTGTTTTTAATTACACAACGTTTGATATAATTAAACTTCAATGAACCAATCAATAAGTTACCTTTCCAATCTGGGAATTTCTTACTTGTCACGAAAGTCATTCCACATGGAGCAATAGATGGTCTGTAATAAGTAACAGGCTGTTCCATCCCAGCACGTGCGGTATCTGGACTGATAACAGAATTATCATAGCCAATTCCGAAAGTAATAGCTGGCCAACCATAATTTGCTCCTTTTTTCAAAATATTTACTTCATCCCCGCCTTGTGGACCATGTTCATGTTCCCACAAGTCACCAGTTGTTGGGTTAATCACAAAACCTTGTGGATTTCTATGACCATAAGAATAGATTTCAGGTCTCGCACCGTCTTTTCCTACAAATGGGTTATCTGTTGGCACAGTACCATCATCATGCAAACGAACTACTTTTCCTTGGAAAGTTGTAAGTTTTTGTGCTTCATCTTGTTGCCCTCTTTCTCCTACTGTTAAGTATAAAAATCCAGCTCTATCAAAAGCAATTCTTCCGCCGTAATGGTGATTTGTGGTGACATTTGGAGTAGCCTTGAAGACTACTTTTTGTTCTGTTAATGAATTTCCAACCAATTTTGCTCGCATCAAAGCTGTATTCGAGCCTTTACCTGTTTCTCCTTCTGCCGCTGGCGAAGAATAAGTAAAATAAATCCAGCCATTTTTAGCATAATTTGGATGAAGTTTAATATCTAAAAGTCCACCTTGTCCTTTAGAAACAATCGGAGGAAGCCCTTGAATAGGTTCTGCTACAAGTTTTCCTTCATGAATTAATCTTAATTGACCAGTTCTTTCAGTAACTAACATATCTCCATTTGGCAAAAAGGCAATTCCCCAAGGCACATTCAAGCCTGTAACAACCGTTTCTACTTTTAAACCTTCTGTGCTAGATTTGGCTACTTTTTTAGAAACAGGAGTGTCCTTGTTGATATGTACATTACTTATCGCATCTGTAGATATTAAAAGACCAGCCAATAAGGGAAGGACTCCAATAGAGAAAATTTGTTTTTTCATTGTTGAGTTTATTTTCTTTGTTTGTGATAAAGTTAATGAAAAACACATTTTCGGCTGTACTGATTTCTATGTATTTAATTACTTAAACACTGGTTTCAGCATATTGAACAGACGAGTTTAATTTATCTGTAATAGCTTTAATTCTTAATTCCGAACGTTTTACTTCTGCTCTTAAATTCTGTTTTTCATTCACAAGTTTGTTAATCAACGCATCATTCTTTTCAATTTTTTTTGTGGCAGCTTTTATCTCATTCTGAATCTTCTGAATTTCAGAAAGTTCTCTATTCATTAAACGTTGCTTAATTGAGTTTGTGCGTTTTTTGATTTGCTTGTTTCGTTGTTTTTCAAGAAAATCTTCTGAACTAAAATAAGCCTTCTTTTCGGCATTGATTCGACCAATACCTTCTTTTCTTACTTTTAAAGCAATTTCAGGATTTACTTTTAATCCTAAAGAACGCATCTTTTTATAGACGACTCCGTATCTAAAACCTAGATGTTCGCAAATTTCAGGAAGAGGTTTTGTATAATGATGTTCTTTTAGATAATTGATGGCTTCTTCCGACCATTTTGTAACGCCTTCCCTACCCGATGGAACACCTTTTCTACTTGCTTGACGTACTTTTCTGAGTTCTTCTCCAACAGTAAGTTTAAACCTTTTGAGTTGCCCTCTTACTGATTCCCAGCTTCTACCAAGTTTGTCTGAGATTTCTCTAGATGTTAAATGTTGAAAGTTTTCTTTTAAGAAATTAATTTCCTCCTCAGTCCACTTTGATGTAATTCTTTTTTGGGGTTCTGGTGCTACTTCGCTTCTTAATACCACTCCATCCTTGACGTAGTTGATGATTCTTAATTTGTTTTTCTTTGCCATTTTTAGTGTTTCTTACTGAATTTCAATACAGTTTTATGTATTAGGGATAACAACGAAAAAATGTTTTGAGGAGCCTCAAAACATTCAGTATTATGTTTAGCAAAGGGTTTTTGTTTAACAAACTTCGCACTTTATTCTTAAAAAAGCAATAAGTCTTGTATGGTAACTTCGATTTTCCTTAAAATAAAAAATAGCTCCAAAATTGGAGCTATTTAGAACGATTCTTTTTATATAAAATTATAAAATTGTATTATAATTTTTGTTCAGCCATCTGAATATCAGGAATTGAAGTGTCGTCTAAGCCTACACGACCTCTTTCTTTTCTAACAATTCTTGAATATAAACCTACTTCTTGACTGAATAAAAATGTAAAAAATAATTTCACAAACGAAGTATGATATTTCAAATCATCATAAAATTCAGGAGCAGCAGCTTTCAATTTTGGCAAATTATTCCAAGGTACTGAAGGCATATCGTGGTGTTCGTTGTGGTAACCTACATTCATGTTGATTAAATTCAAACCACCATAATAACTATAAGTTTCTTGGTCTTTATCTAATACTAAATAATGTTCTTGAATCCATCTTGCACCAAGTGGATGTAACCCTACAGAGAACATAAAGCTTGCGCCCATATATCCTAATGCTGACCATCCCCAGAAATACCAAATTACAGCATCAAAGGCAATCTGAGCGATGATATTCATCATTACCCAACGGTCAATTACTGCTAATTCTAAACAACGAAGTGTACGAATTACTTGGAAAATAGGAAATAACAATAACCAAACGGCTTTACCAATAAAATAGTTATTGATAAGTTTAGCTTCCCAATAATCTGGTAAATCGGCATCTAACTCATGAACTCCTTGAAAAGCATGGTGCTTTAAATGGTAATTTTTGAAAGAAATAGCTGTTGGCACTAAAGAAGGAAAATTAGCGATGATACCAGCGTAAACATTCCAAGAAGGCTTTTTGAAAACAAGGTTATGCGAAGCTTCGTGAATACAAATAAACAAAGTATGTGAAGGGAAAGCGCCAATACACCAAGCTGCAGCCAAAATAATGTACCATGCTTGGTCTTTCACCAAATAAGTCATCAGGATTTGAAGTGACACACAAGCCAAAATCCAAACCATCGTCATCGGATTTTTAGTGATTAACTTCTTAACCTCTGGGTGAGCCTTTAAAATCTGCCTTGTACGCAAGCGGTGAGGTTCAGAACCTGTAACATGAGTAAAATCTTGTTGATACGCCATTTAATGTTAATTTAATTCGTTATTGAAATTACTGTTTAAATTCTATTTAAAAATCTTTCAAATATACTGCGAACCAAACGTTTTATCAATTTGTTTCATAATATTTACACTTATTCGCCTGGATGATATGTTTTTTCTGCATTTTTCAAGACATCTTCCTTATAAAAAAGGACATCTTTGAATTTTCCTTTTGTGTACATCAACAATTGGTCATTAAAATGTTTAGAAGATGGGTCACCACTTTCGCCACCTGCTAAAAGCGATTTTGCTTTAATTTTCTTCCCAAATTCAACCGCACAAATAAAACTGTTTCCTCCTACTCCGTACCTTTTGCTCGTTCCTTGATAATATCGACTATTATAAGAAGGCAAAGAGCCCCATAAAGCAGAAGCAAAACCTACTGGAACACTTGGTTCGTTGTCGTTATACTTGGCTTGCAAATCTCCATTTAATCGTTGAAAACGATTGATTTCTCCCCAAGCGACTTCCCAAGTACCAAACTTTTTAGTCAAATCATTTACTACTGTCACCAAAGGTGGCATCAATTGAGCAACCGTAGCATTTGCAGCAAACCTTTTCGTATTCTCTACTTGATCTGTTTCTCCTTGGTCAATATACAATCTTTGAATGACAGGACTTAGTTTTTGAGCCCACTCAACCGCTAAAGTAGTAGCGACAGAATGTTCAGACGAATGATAATCCCATTTTTTCAATACTTCAATCGGTGCTTTTAATTGATTATAAAGTGAATCGTTTGGTTTTACTTCATATTCAAATGTTTTTATCAAAGCAGGAATCAATATTTCAAAAGCTGATAAATAAGTATCGTAGCCAGCTTCAATTACTTTATCAATCGTGTATTTTTTCTCACGGTCTAATACTCTTACAGCATTTACACCTCTAAAGTTTTCGCCATCTGGTGCCATATAAGGTGGATAATTTTCTCGTTTTGGACTATTCAATCCTGCTACCGAAAAAGGCGTTGAGTTACAATTTTGTAACCAACCATTCACTGGATTATACAAATGAACGGTTTCATCAACTGCATGTAAACCTTTCCATTCTGTTGCCGCAATTGAACCGTCAACTGGTTTTGCCCAATTGTATTGATTATCCCTTTTCGGGATATAATTGCCATGCCAGTAAGCAATATTTCCTTTATTATCTGCAAAAACTGTATTGTTTGAAGTATTCGCCTTCAAAGCCATTACTTGTTTGTATTCTTCAAAACCTTTGGCTTTGGTTCGTTTCCAACTCTGAATCAAGCTGACAATTGAACGGTTATAAGACTTTAAACTCAACCATTTGTCATCTCTTTTTGCCATGATTGGTCCGTGATGCGTAAAGTAAGTCTTAAAAGTTTTTTTCTTTAATTCATTTCCTGATTGATAACTAATCGTAATCTTTTTTTCCGAAACGGGCTTTAACATGCCTTCATATTCATAAAAATACTTTTCCCCTTTTTTGACTATTTTCTCTGCATAAACATCTGCAACATCTACATTACTTGAAGTGTGCATCCAGCCACAATAAGGATTAAAACCCTGATAAACAAACATTTGCCCCCAAGTAACTGCTCCATAAGCATTTAATCCTTCTTCACTGACTACCTGTACTTCTGGCCTAAAGTAAAAAGTAACGTGCGGATTTATGTACAAAATGGCATTGCCCGAAGCCGTAATTTTCGGAGAAAAAGCAAAACCATTTGAACCTGTTTGATGGTCAGAAAGCTTTGGAACAGCCACAGCCGACACTAAATTGCCTGAATAAAAATTCTTTAAATCGGCAATACTTAAATCTGCAGTACTGATTGCACCAATACTTCCATCCGTCCACAATAAAGGATACCAAGGTTGAAAACGAGTCAACATCGCCGGTTTTACAGTACGATGCGTGTACAAATAATAATTTATTCCATCCGCATAAGCATTCAATAATTTCTTTAACCAAGGTGCTGCTTTTTGATAATCAGCTTTGGCTTCTGTTGTATCAATCAACAAACGAATTTGTAAATCATTATATAATTCAGATTCACCTTTTAGTTCAGAGATTCGTCCTAATTTTTCAATATAATTCATTTCTACCCGCTTGAAATCGTCTTCGCATTGCGCATAAAGTAAACCAAAAACAGCATCTGCATCAGATTTTCCATAAATATGCGGAATTCCCCAATTGTCCCGAATGATATTTACTCGTTGAGCCTGTTGCTTAAAACGATTGATTTCAGCACTAGAAAATTTTTGAGCGAAAATAGAGAAAGGAAGAAAAAGCAGTAAAATAACTTTTTTCATATTTGATTTTATTGAATGATGAAGTTTTCTGTATAAACAAACATACAAAATTCATAGAAATTTCTGCCACTTATAGCTTTAAACTTTATCTCTTTCTGCCTTAATAAATGAATTGTTTCCGAAAATTGGGGAAATAATGAAGCTTTATCAATGATTTTTCTAAAGGGTTTATAGTGATATATATTAAGAAAAATAATGATTGAGAATATAAGTTTTCCTGTAAGTATTCTTTAAAACGATAATAAAAATTATCAATTCGTACAATTTTAGGCATTAAGCATTAAATTTGGTAATACCGTCAAACCCAATCGTTAGCTTTTAATGTCGAATTCATATCAATTTCTGAAAAAAATCATTCTAAGAACGCCCACGCTTCCATTTGCAGATGATATTTCTGAAGATTTCCTTAAAACATTACTCAACCATCCGCCTTTCTCAGAAGCACTTTATTTGGCATCCCCCGTACTTTTCAATGAAGCGCAACTTTGGAAAGATGGTAATATTACTGATGTCAAAAAAGCTCAAAAAATAGTTTTTTCGCTCAGTAAATATTATTCCAGAATGTGTAGTCGATGTACTCCTTTTGGACTTTTTGCAGGTTGTTCGGTGATTGAATGGAGTGATGAAACGGCTTTGACTATCGCTTCAGAAAAAAGGAGAAGTACTCGTTTAGACATGCACTATGCTGGTGCTTTGGCACAAAGTTTATCAGAAATTCCTCTCATAAAAAGTCATTTATTGTATTTCCCAAACTCAAGTATTTATCAAATTGGTCAAGAAATTCGCTATGTAGAGTATAAATATGTTGATGGAAAAAGAACACATCAAATTTCTGCTTTTGAATGGTCTGAATACATTGCTTTGGTGTTAGATGCTTGTAAAAAAGGAGCAAAAATGTCGGAAATTGCGCCACTTTTGATAGACGATGATATTTCGGAAGAAGATGCTTTGGGTTTCATCGAACAGTTAATTGATGCTCAACTCTTGATTAATGAATTAGAACCAGCCATTACTGGTGAAGGGTTGACGCAACAAATCATTAAAGTACTTCAAAAAAACAATGTCGATGAACATTATCTTGAAACTTTACAAAGCATTGAAAATCAATTAAAAGCAATTGATAATAAGCAAACGAATGACATAAGTGCTTATCAAGAAATCACATCGCTTATCAAGAAAATTGGCGTTCCTTTTGAAGAAGGAAAGTTGTTTCAAACAGATTTGGTCAATCTATTTCAAGAGAACAAACTTTCGGCTGTTTATCAAGAAGTACTAAGTGAAATTGCTGAGCTTTTGATTCAAGTAAGTGAAAAAAGAGAGAATCCAACGCAAAGTGATTTTATCAAGAAGTTTTATGAACGTTACGAAAACCAAGAAATTCCTTTACTCATTGCAATGGATACAGAAACGGGCATTGGTTATGGACAATCCGGCAAAAGTAACTTTACTCCCATTGCCAATGGTTTTGAATTAAATCAAGAAGAAAAAGAGGAACTTTCCGTTAGGCTAAATCCTTTTCAGCAATATCTGTTCAGAAAATACTTGAATGCGCTTAAAGAAAATGCTTTACAAGTAAATTTGGAAGAAGATGATTTTAAACCTTTTTTGCATAAAAAATATAAAACGCCAAGTTCTACGTCACTGATTTTCAGACTGACTGGAGATGAGCAATTCCCAATTTATTTGGAAAAATTAGGCGGTACAAGTGCCGTAAATTTGTTAGGAAGGTTCGCTCATACTGACGAAGCAATTTTGGATATTATCCAAGAAATTACTGAAAAAGAACAAGCATTAAATCCCGAAGTTGTCTTTGCTGAAATTGTACATTTACCAGAAAATAGAATTGGTAATATTTTACTTCATCCTGCTTTCTGGACTTATGAAATTCCATACTTAGCAAAATCGTCTTTACCAGAAAATCAGCAAATTTTACTGGAAGATTTATTGGTTTCTGTGGATATTAGTCAACAAAAAATCAGGTTAAAATCAAAAAGATTAAACAAAGAAGTAATTCCGAGGCTTAGTAATGCTCATAATTATTCAATGAATGCTTTGCCTATTTATCATTTTTTATGTGATTTACAAAGTACTAATTTAGTCGTTGCTTTTGATACTGGCTGGAAAAAAGCGACTTTGAATACGAAGTTTTCACCTCGACTTACTTATAAAAATATCATTCTTGAAGCTGCTACTTGGCAATTTAAAAAAGAAGATTTTGAACATTTACTCATCAATTCATCTGAAAATTTATTAGCCATTTTCCATGAATTTAGCATAAAGTGGCAATTGCCAAAACGATTTGTATTAGTTGATTTTGATAATGAATTGTTGGTAAATGCTGAAAATTTATTGAGTATTCAGACTTGGCTTGATACCATTAAAAATCGTGAAAAGATTGAGCTAAAAGAATTTTTATTTATACCCAACAATGGGCATGTCGTTGACGAATCTGGAGCACTTTTTGCAAATCAATTTATTGCTTCATTAGTCAACAAAAAAACTGTTTTTGAGAAAATTCAACTTCAAAAACCTCTGATTGATGAAACACAACGTACTTTTTCTTTGGGTTCAGAATGGCTTTATCTTAAAATTTATTCAGGCGTAAAAGCTGCAGACGATATTTTAGCACAAAATATCAAGTCGTTGGTTGAGCAATTTCTGGAAAAACAATTGATTGACAAATGGTTTTTTATCCGATATTCTGACCCTGATAATCATATTCGTTTACGACTTCATTTTACAGATTTAAAGCATTTGGGAGAAGTAATTCTTAGTCTGAAAGAAACTTTAGACAATTTAGAAAAAGAAGGAATTATCTGGAAAATTCAATATGATACTTATCAAAGAGAAATAGAAAGATATGGTTCTGATGTCATGATTTTAACAGAAAGCATCTTTTTTCACGATAGTGAAGCCATCGTAAATCTATTAGCACAAACTTGGGGCGATGAAAGAGAGCAAATTCGTTGGCAATTTGCGATGAAACTAATTGATATTTATTTGGATGATTTTGGGCTTTCGCTCAGTCAAAAGCTAGATTTGATGAACTTAGCAAAAGACAATTTTGCCCAAGAATTCAACGTAGATAAACCGATGAAACTACAAATGGACAAGCGTTTTAGAGAATATCGGAAAAAGATAGAAAGTATTTTATCTTCTGAAACAAGTGAGGAATATGTAGCACTTTTTGAGTCAATTCAACATAAAAGCGAGCAAATCAAAGAAAGTATTGCTCAGATAAAAGTGTTGAAATCAGACAATACGCTCAAAAAATACTTATCCGATACCATTCACATGACGGTCAATCGTGTAATTGCTGACAATCAGCGTTTTCATGAATTAATTATTTATGATTTTATGTATCGCTATTACCAAGCCGAATTAGCCAAATTAAAAAAGAATGGGATTAAGATAAATTTGAGTTAAATTCTCATTAAATTATAATCTAATTGCTTAAACCTTTTCAATTCATTTAATAAAAATATGACTACCAATCCAGCAGATAACAGAGCTTATTTTTTCAAAATTGACACAACAATGAAAAAAATAAGGCTCATCCTCCAAAAAAAATTAGATGATGCCAATATTGACCTAACTGTTGACCAATGGGTTTTACTTGACCATATTAAAAGACACGAAGAATTTGGGATTAGTCAGAATGAATTAGCTGAAATGACTGTTAAGGACGCCCCTACCGTTACTAGAATCATTGATTTATTAGTAAAAAAAGGGTTTGCTGAAAGGAAAATGGCAACAATCGACCGTCGCCGATTTATGATTACACTTACAAATGCAGGAAGAGAGAAATTTGAGCAGGCTTACCCAATTGTTGTAGAAGTAAGAAGAAAAGGCTGGGGAGATTTATCGGAAGAAGATTATAAAAATTTTGTAAAAATTCTTGATACTATTTATTCTAACATTACACATTGATAGCGAGTCCGTTTAAAATTTATGATTTTCTTATTAGCTGGAGAATTAATTCTCCAGCTAATAAGAAAATACTTGGTGATTGAAATTTTGCTGACTAAGACATTTCTCCAGCAATTGAATATCTCAAATTCTTCTTTTTCTCAGCAAAATAAGTATCTTGACCAAGTACGTACATCAATTTGGTAATCGCTGCTTCAGTCGTTAAATCTGCTCCACTTACTACTCCAATTTCTTGCAAGTATTGGCTTGTCTGGTAATGACCTTGGATTACTCTTCCGCCGTTACATTGTGAAACATTATAAATGATAATTCCTTTGTCGATGAATTCTTTCATTAAATCCAAAAACCATTGAACAGTCGGTGCATTTCCCGAACCAAAAGTTTCCATAACAACGCCTTTTAATCCTTCTATTCCTAAAATACTTCTCACAACTTTTTCCGAAATACCTGGAAAAATTTTCAGAATTACCACATTTTCATCCAATTTCTCATGCACAATCAATTTTGCATTGGGATGATGATGCTTGATATAAGGTTTGTTGTACTCTATTTTCACGCCAGCTTCCGCTAAAACTGGATAATTTTCTGATTCAAAAGCATTGAATTGAACACTTTCACTTTTCCTTGCACGATTGCCCCGCAATAAAACAGAATTAAAATAAATACAAACTTCTGAAATAATTGGTTGGTTATTGAGCCTCGCTGCTGCAATTTCAAGTGCAGTAATAAAATTTTCTTTAGCATCTGTTCTAGCTACTCCAATTGGCAATTGTGCACCGGTCAAAATAACTGGCTTGTTCAAATTTTCCAATAAATAACTCAAAGCAGAAGCCGTGTAAGCCATAGTATCTGTACCATGAAGAATGACGAAAGAGTCATACTCATGATATTTTTCACCAATGATTTTTGCTAAAGTAACCCAAACAGAAGGATTCATATTGGAAGAATCCAATAGTGTTTCAAAAGTAAGTACTGAAATATCAAAATCTAAACGAGCCATTTCTGGTAAATTTTCAGGAATTTGAGCAAAATCAAAAGGTACTAAACCATCCGATTTGGCATCATAAACCATTCCTAAAGTTCCTCCAGTGTAAATTACGAGTACTTTTACATCGTCTTTACTATCTGATTTCGTATTAATTTTTATAATATTATACATAGTATAATTTAGTTGTTGTGAATGATGAATAGCATTTATAAACTTAATTTATTGACATAAGTTAAGCGCATTTTGTGTACTTTGTTCAATTACTTTTTCTACGGGAATTTGCATTAAATCGGCTACTTTTTGAGCAATAATAGAAAGATACGATGGCTCATTTCTTTTTCCTCTGTACGGAACTGGCGCTAAATAAGGGGCATCCGTTTCTAAGACAATTGATATTAAATCAATATGCGGAAGAATTTTATCCAATCCCCCATTTTTGAAAGTAACCACGCCACCAATTCCCAACAAAAAATCTAATTCTATGGCTTTTTGTGCTTCCTCTAAAGTACCTGTAAAGCAATGAAAAATACCTTTTAAATTGGGGTCAGCATTTTTTTCTATCAAATTTACAGTTTCCAAAAAAGCATTTCTTGAATGAATATCAATCCATAAATTATGTTTTTTTGCTAGTTGACATTGATATAAAAAGGCTTCCTCTTGCTGTTTTACAAAGGTTTTATCCCAATATAAATCCATCCCAATCTCGCCGATAGCAATAAATTTGTACTTATTTAACCAATCTTCCACGATGGCTAATTCTTTTTCAAAATCTTCTTTTACATAACATGGATGTAAACCCATCATCGGAAAACATTGATTTGGATACTTTTCTGCCAAAGCCATCATTCCTCCGATTGTTTCTGAGGCACAATTTGGCATCCAAATTTGCGAAACACCAGATGAAAAAGCTTTTTCCAGCATTTCGTCACGGTCTTCTAAATAAGTTTCATCATAAATATGGGCGTGCGTTTCAATAATTTGTAAGGATGAATGATTCATTTGATATTTTAATTTGGCTTTAAGCGATAGGATTTAGGCTATAAGCTTTTGATTTTTAAAGAAATAAACTGAAAGTACAGATTTGAAAATTTAAAACGTAGTCAAATCTACCAAATCTTTTCAACGATAGATTCTTCCTTTCCAATCCACCGCAACGGGCGAATAATAGAAAAGTATCATCGTTAATTGCCAGCAATTGGCATAGATTTCATACAAAAGTAAATGTTTTATTAAGTGAAATCGCCTTAATTTTAAAATTGTTGGCAAGACTGTAATACTTTGGTTCAGCCATTTGATAAACCATAAAGTACCAGCCAACTGCCAAGAAAAAGTAAAACCTATCACTATTAAAATCGGTAACAATAAAGCTTGCAAGAAAAGTAAAGTAACAATCCACCACGGGCATTGTAATGCGCCAACCATCCAACGTTTTCTCTGATGCAAGAATTCTTTTATGTTTATCATCGGTAAAGTTTGGTTGAATACTTTACGATTAATGGTATTTTTGAAACCAAATCCGTTTTTGACTACTTCATGGAAAAGTGCAAAATCTTCCGTAATCGAAAAAGGTATTTTAGCATAGCCACCCGTAGCTTCATAAGCCTTGCGAGTAATAGCAGAATTATTACCTAAACCCGTCAAAGGAATTTTTAAATCTGCCGCAATTTTCAATAAAGTAAGCGCATGAAGCCAGTCGATTGACTGAAAGTGATGCCAGACGTTTGTCCCTTTAATATCTGTAATACCAACTTGATGACCAATGTTTTCGTCAGCTTCAAAATTGGCAATCATTCCTTCAATCCAATCAGGATTTACCGTTACGTCGGCATCGCAAATCAAAAAATATTTTCCCGTAGAATATTCATAAAGATTTGCTAACACATTGGCTTTCCCACGTTGATTATTGATTACATTCTGAATATCAATAAGTTGAAAATAAGATTTGTCTTTTATAAAATCTTTAACCAAAGCTTTTGTTTGGTCTTCTGACTGGTCATTTCCAATTAATACTTGTAGCTTTTCTTTGGGATAATGGACTTTATCGATAGAACGAAGGCAATTTAAAATTGTATCTTCTTCGTTTCTGGCAGCAATCCAGACGGTAATATTAGGCTGTTGTGAAGTATTCATTCAATCCATTTAGGTTTACAATGCCTTAAAAGTAAAACCTTTTTCTGAGAAATGGGACAATACTCTTGGCAAAGCATAAGACATATTTGTGTTGGCTTTGATACTGTCATGAAATAAAACGATTGAACCGTTTTCTGTATGTTGTATTGTTTTCTTTAATACTTTTTCGGGCGATAATTCTTGTGAGAAATCCCCAGAAAGTACATCCCACATAATGATTTCGTGACTCGGCAAAATCACTTTCGCCTGACTTTTTTTAATTCTCCCATAAGGAGGACGAAATTTCTTTTTAGTGAGTAAAGAATCATATTTTATTTGAAAATCATTCTCCAAAATTGCCTCGCATTCTTTAAAATTCTTCAAATAAAGCTCATCTTCAGTTATCCAACCTTTCAAATGATTAAAAGTATGATTTCCAACTGCATGACCTTGTTTTATTATTTTTTGAAATACTTCAGGATGTTTTCTGACATTATCGCCGATACAAAAAAAAGTAGCTTTTGCCTGATACTTTGCCAATTCTTCCAAAACAAATTCCGTAATATCAGGAATTGGGCCATCATCAAAAGTCAAGTAAATTACTTTTTCATCACGCTTAATATTCCAGACAAAATCTGGATGCAAAGCCCGCATCAGGAAATTGGTTTTGTGGATAAACATGAGGTTTTTTATTAGTTGTCAAGCAGAATGTATGCAATTTAGGCATTTTATTGGTATTAGATAAAGTAAAATCCCTCCTAAATAGCTTACAAGCCTTTAAGAGGGATTTACAACAATAAGTAGTAAAATTAATTCGCCGAGTTATAATCGTTAATCATTTTAATCAAATCAATATTTTTAGTTACACCTTCTTTTACTTCAGCATTGTTATATTCTTTATCCTGATATTTTTTAGAAACATTAGCATTATCACTTATCAAAGCTTGTAAATCATTTAATTTACTGGCAGTACCAATCATAATACCCTCATTAGTAGCTGTTTTACGCAAAAAATAAGTATAATAATAATAGTTACCTTGCTTAGTTTCTCCATTTTCTATGATAGAAGACGAGTAGTAGATATACATATATAAATTGATTTTCCCTTTTGACAAAGGTTGCATAAATTTCAGACTCTTTCCACCTTTCACATCATTAAAGTCAACCTTCTCAAATAATTTATCATTAATTTGAAACCCAATACATTCTTTAGGTACCGACCTCATAATTTTTGAGCCACCCTTTTCTATATAAACCACATCACCATAACCAATTTCACGAATTGAGATGCGTATATAGGTATCAAAAATCACCTCTGTCTTGGAGGCATCTTTATTGATGATAAATCCCGGTATTTTAGTTTCAGACCAATTTACTTCCTTAAATGGTATTTGTGCATTACTGGTAAAAACAAATAAAATTAACAGACTGCATAAAATTGTAGTAATCTTTTTCATAATGATTTTTAATTAAAATGTAATTTAACGTGTAACATTTTGGTAATAGTAATGTGGAAGATTCATTGAGTGGCTAATCAAAAATTGACTCATCAAATCCAAACGACGCTTTTCTATCTCAGCAGAATCCATAAAGATTTTATTTAATAAATCCCATTTACGTTTATTATCTGCTTCAACTTGCCCGCTTGCTTGCTGAATTACCTGTAATGCCTCTGCTTTGCATGACGAAGATGGGTCAATCATAGCGATGATATTTAGTCCTTCTTCAAATTGACGATTCGCAATCTTTGCCTTCGCATTCAAAAGCATTTGATTACAATTTTGATTTTGATATAACTTAAATGCCTCTACTGCTTTAGTGATTGCTTGTTGATAACAGTCAACTTCAGAAGGAACGCTTAATAAACTAACCAAAGCCTGTTCGTATCTATTCATTTTCATCATTTGCTCAGCTTGAGTAATAATACTAGAACATCTTTGATTGTAATAAGTTATGGCTTTTTGCTTTGCTTTATCTAGAAACCCAACTACATTCGGTTCATCTAGTTTGGCATTCGAAATCATGTTGTTCAAAGCTAAATCATAGGTTTTCCCGCTCCCCTTCATTTTTTTTGTAATTGAAGAAAAGACTAACTTATTATCTAGCTGTTTTACATACAAACTTAAGTCTGCTTCAACGACCGTGATATTTTGTACCCCAGCATTCACCGTCTGTTGATTATACAATTTAATGACAGGATATAACACTAAGTTATTTTGAATATTTAATGAAGCAATTCCATTCTGAGTTAGTACATCTATTAAATTATCATGCAATCTTCGGAGGTGGGTATTACTAAGCCCCCCATCAACTTCCTCAGGCATTACTAAGGCAAAACTGATATTATTAGATTGTCCAAAACCTGTTAATAAAGAGCTTAAGAACAATATAATAAAATGAACACATGAATTACTAAAGTATCTTTTCATATTGATAGATGCACTTTTAAATTTTAAGCAAATTGAACATTATTTAACAAAAGCTTTCAGTACTATTCCTTTGTCTATCCTATCCTTTATCTCTAAGCCACCTTCCTTTACTTCACAAATAGCAAAATTTTCATCCTCCACTTTTATCACTTCTACTTTACCAATTTCTTTTTTTCTGATTAATTCATTGCCGTCTACAACAACTTTTAAAAATTCAATGATTGATAATTCTTTTCTTGAGCTAAGCCCAATACCAGAACCCCCAGCTATTAATATTTTAACGGCACCTTTCTTTTTATGTGTTTCTTGAACTTCTACAACAGATACCATCGTGGGAAAAACTCTTTTTATCCAGTTTTTCAATCCACAACTTAGATTACTCATAGCATTCCGCAACGCTTCGTCTGTAGAATTACCATTTCCAGCTACATCACATGATGAATTCATTAATTGTTTAAAGAAACCTCCTTCAACGGATGCGTTAGAAGAACCACGCCCAAACGTTTCTGCTTGAAGTACTTCACTTGTTTCTACATCAATCAACTTAACAGACACCAATATAGATGCTGAATACTGATATTTTTTAAATTCAACTGAATACGCACTTGTCGTAGCCACGCTTACTAACTGTCCTGTTACGATGTATTTTGCACCTAATGTTTTACCTTGCTCTATTACTTTGCTATCAAGGAAATCTTCTGTTTTCTGAAGCTCCTGCTCAGCTTTAATAGCCTGAAGTTTCGTACGATCTACCACAGTAAACCTTCCCGCTTTCACAAATTCATTGGCTACAATTTCGTTGATTTGCTCAACATAGTTTCTCTCACGATAAGAAGGATATGTAAAATAGGTTATACCGATAGTAATTTTTTCATTTTGAGCTACCAATGAAAATGTTGACAAAAACAATATTGAAAAAAGTATAATTTTATTCATAAGATATGCTAGACTTATTATTTGAATGTTATAAAGATGGTATTTCCTTTTATCAGTCGTTCAACTTTTAGTTTTTTGTCTGGTTTTTCTGAAGGAAACAACGTGTTACAAAATCTAAAAATATCAAGAGAATACCTTGTTGTAGTAAGCATTTTACCACTAGCATCTAATCTAGGTACTCTGATAACATCAAACAGTACTTTTAAATCTGTTACCCCCTGAATGTGATAGTTTTTTGTATGTTCTGCAACCCATAATTCTAACGCATCTGAAAGTGGCAGCTTTTCGTTGGTTACTTCACTACTCATTTTTATATCAGCAGAAGCTGCTAAATTAAACTCTAATGAAAGATATCGACCGTTTTCTATAATGTCAGTAAACTTTTGTTGCATCACATTCAGAAAATCTTCTATGACTGAGTCATTGGCTCTGGCAGCTAATTTCCCGATGTCTTGCGAGTAAAATTTACCTGAAAAGCCTACTTTATTTGATAACGTTGAAGAGGTTGACGATTCGTAAGAATTCAATATTAGCTTTACTTCATTTCCAATATTTGATTCGAGGAAATTGTATTCTACTTCCACACAAATATCAGCCCCAGACGATTGAATAATTTGAGTTTTCAAGTCACTTTGGGCTTCACTATTCAATACTTCATTCACTGCTAAATTTCTTACTTTCGACAAAAAGTCGATAGTAGAGTATCCTCTTTTATCAAAAGCCTCTTTCACTTTTGCCATTACTAACCTAGTATTCACATCATCTTCTACTAGCGTACGGATATTTTGTCCTTCTTTAAAAAATGGGAAAACCATAATCGTTGGTCTTACAATTACATTTTTTTCTGAACTAGGCGTTTCATTTGTTTTAACATCAGTCTTATTCTGAGCAAAACCAGCCATAGCAACAAAACTTAGGAATATTATTAAGCTTATTTTTTTACACATAGTCATCAGTGGAAAATTCTAGGGAATTAAACTTGGATATTTATTTTGATTAATATCCAAATTTTCTAATTACTTGATTTTGTTCCATGTAGCGTCTCAGTGCTGTATGGTTAACCGTAATGTTAAAATTAAGGACTCTGCCACCTCCCGTTACTCTTTGTTTTAGATATTCAAGCCTATCTACTCGAGTAATGAATTGATCATACTCTTTATTATTAAAGAATATTTTTAAAGCAGGATGGGTTTGCATTTCTGCTTTATTTTCAACCATTGGTAAACGATATGCCTCTGTAGAAGACGATGGGAGACCTACGAACAAAATGCTTTCAAACACTTTGGTTTTAGCATCTTGCTCTATTTCAGGAAGATTCTTGCCAACTCCAGCCACATGGACTCTTATTAATCCTGTGTTCTCCTCTGAAACAAAACTAACCTGATTGGCATTTGGTTGCCTAACGACACACGATGAGATAAAAACTGTGAACGCCGAAAAAATGCAGAACCATTTTAACATATTATTATTGAGTTTGTAATAGTTTTAAAACAAATGCAGGATAACTATTTTTATTAATGTCTTCTATCAACTTAGTATTTTGGGGTTCTCTAGTCAAGTTTACTTCACTTTGAAAAAGAGGCGAATAAGCATTAAGTAATTGAGCGAAATCTCCTTTTACTTCTTCAGACAAATTAGATTGCTCTGTTACAGTTTTCAATCTCCTAAAACTTGATTTTGCTAAATCATAGGCTTGGTTATTACAATTATTATCATTGAATAAACCATGAGTTCCATAATTCAATGTTTTTTGCATATCTGCAAGTAATGTCAAGATGATTTTCTTATCCTGATTTTTATTCAGTACTAAGTCTAAGCAATCATTTGTCATATCTTTCAGCAAATTAATAGGGTCAACCATTAGGCTCTGTAACTTTGCAGGGTCAGAAGGTATCATGTAGCTTGTCATGATTTCTTTAACCGTTATTTCTCCATACACTGAAAGCAAAGTTTTCATTTTCGTTGAAGATTGCTTATCAAGTTTACCTCCTACGTTATTATACTCTGTTTTGAATTTTTCTAATTGAGTTCCCATCTCCAAAGCAGCATTGGAAGAACAACCATTCACACTTAACGATTTGCTAATTAATTGGTAATTAGCGAATGATTCATTCATACTAATTATTAAATCAGCTAAAGGCTTATCAAAAACTACAGAACTTTTTTTATTGCCCATTTTACCTAATAATCCACCGATGGAATTGACAGTCTTATCTAAGTCTAGCATACCTGATCTGGCTACAGGTTGGTTAGCACTAGCAACTTCTCTAGCAACTTGTTCTTGAATAGCTTTATCTTTTAAGGCACTTAATCTAGCTTGTTCTTCTTCCTGCTGAAAAGTAGTTAATGGAGGTGCAGTGGCATTGCTCACATCTCGGACATAATGACTACTCTTTATTTCTCCCGACAATACCCTTTTCATTCTCTCGCTACCAGCTTTAAGATCTTTAGCATCAGACTTATCGTAATCGTTGGCAACAAGCCCATCACAACAGCGAATGGCATTGTCATAGTCTTCTAACCAATAGTAAATAATTGCCATGTTGTACCATGCTGCATATCTTAACTTACGCTCTGGTTTTTCGTCTTTTGCATATTTAACTAATATGCTGTCGTAATAAGCAATGGCAGGTTTTACCTTTGATAAGCTCAAAGGTGTTTCTGTTGTCATTTCTGCTATCGCAGCTTTTACATCATTACACACCTTTTTAAACTGTTCATTTTCTGGATGTTTTGGAGAGTCTGTCGACCACAGAATATCGTTAACTGTTCGAGGAACATAACCTATTTCATAATTTAATCTTCCTTCAAAAGTAGAGAGCCTTTCAGATATAAAGCCGCCAAGTAGGCCTCTTTTTACAGATGAGCCATTCTCTTTCCAATAGTTTTCTAAGGCTGTAGAAGTACTGTAAGATCCTGACTCGTAAGTTTTGTAACTAAGAATTCCTTCAGCCAATGAGCCATCCTTCACTATTTTCCCATTTAAATCTGTAATGGTATATTTCATCGGAACCAGATACTTGAATGTTATTTTGTAGGAAACCGTAATTGTTTCCTTCCCATCCTTATCCTTTGATTTTTCTTCTTTCTTAACCACTTCGGGTTTACCCATATCGTATCCATCAATTTGTACTTTAATGGATATATGCCCCCCTGTAGTAACTCTTTTAAAACCACTAATTTTGAAATAAACTGCTTCCAAATCACTTTCACGATTTGTATATCCTGCATCATTTAAGTTGATACCATTAGCAATAAACTTTGTTGAAAATGTAGTAAATTCTACTGGAAGAGGGTTTGAAGGAAGTTGAAGATAAGATGCTTTGATAGCATATTTATCTAAATCAATTTTTTGTGCAGTTAGTAAGCTTGAACAAAATAATAAAAGCATTAGTGAATAAAATTTTCTCATGAGGGTAGTTTAAATTAAGTTAGCAGAATATTATGAACAAATATAGTTCGAAAACAAATCGAACAAAGTATAAATGCTAAATATTTTTTATAGTTACTTAATAACATTAACTTCATAGTAGAAGCGAGTACTCTTTGTAAGTACTGCTTTCATTTGTTTATACATTTAGACAACTATTTTCAACAGATTTCTATGTATTAACAATGAAGGTAAGACAAACCATTCGGTTGAGTACCGAAATAACTAAAGTTGTCATATCTTCGCTTAGCATTAACTACTCCAACCTCCTACCCTTCCAACGATAACCTTTTCCTTGTGCCAATAAACCAAAAAACACTACATAAAATGGATAAATAACTTGAACGATTGGAATGTAAACTACTTTGTTTTTATAGCCTAAAAACTTGATTACTGCATACAAAAAGAAGAATTCTGCTGAGAATTTTAAAAACAAAATTCCTATCCCAAAATATCCGTTTATCAAACAGTAAGCTGCTAAAACACTCAAATTTGCTAAGAAAATAAAGATGGCTAAAGCTGTTACTTGCCAATTATCATAATGTTTCCATTTACTTGCCCAACGTCGTCTTTGTTGATAAAAGTGCGCTAAATCCTCTTGCGATTCTGTTCTGACAATGGCTTCAAAATCAGGATTAAAAAATACCTTCTCTGGATACTTCTGGGCGATTTTGTGCATTAAAAATTCATCATCACCCGAAGCTACGTTTTCATTTCCTGCAAAACCATTTACTTCTTCAAACACTTCACGAGTATAAGCCAAATTGGCTGCGTTGCACATATTTGGCTTTTGTAAATACATCGCACAAGCTCCTGAACCTATCAAACTGGCAAATTCTATGATTTGGATGGTGTTCCAGAAAGTATTGGTTTCAGTAAAAGTAACGGGCGAACTGATTAATTTGGCATGTTTTGATTTATATAATTGCTGAATTGACATAAGCCAATTCGGAGAAACACTACAATCTCCATCGGTAGTTATCAATAATTCACCTGAAGAAATTTCAATACTTTTTTGAATCGCTCTTTTCTTGGGCGAAGTACTGGCATCATTCAATAAATTTAAGATTTTGAGCGAGTACTTTGCTTCTTCTTGAAATGCTAAAACAATATTTTCGGTATTGTCAGTCGAACCATCGTTGGCTACGATTACTTCAAAATTCTCAGCAGGATAACTTTGTTGGTTTAGGTCTTGGAGTAATTGTAAAATATTTCTTTCTTCGTTCCGAACAGGAATGATTACCGTCAGTTTTGTGTCTTTGTCACTTGGAAATACTTTATGTTTCACTTTCAATTCTTTCCAAACGGCTATTAATAACAGATTGAAAATAAAGTAAAAACTGGTTATTATTAAAATGATAAAGAGCATATCCTTTAATTTGAAAATTTTATGATTTGAAAATTTGAAAATGAAAACTCAGTTTGAAAGTTTGAAGATTTGATGATGAAAATGAAAACTAGAGAATTTATAAATTACGAATTGAAAAGCTTATAAACTAACTTTCAAATCTTCAAATCAAAAAAACTCATCTTCAAATTTTCAAATTAGAAGACTCACATTTTCAAATTGAAACCCTTGTTTTAAGCACTAAAATACTTCCTACCAATACTGGAAATAGAATATTGATTAACCAAAGTACAAAAGTAGCCGCAATCACAGCAGCAGTATTTACTTGATAAAAACTAAAAAAATAAATCGCTGAAAATTCTCTGATGCCTAAGTCTCCCAGAAAATTAATGGCAGGCACAATGGTTTTTACCAGAAAAATCAAACAAGAGATAGTCCATAAATCTAAGAGATTTAACTTAATTTGAAAAATTAATAAGACCAATACAAACTGTAAGGAAATCGTTAAATAACGCATCAAACCCCAGAAAAATACCTTTTTTACTTCTTGATTCGTAAAATGTTCTAAGATTTTTATCGTGTGAGCAAATCTCTTTAAAAATGGAATTTTTAAGATTAAAAGATAAAAAAGATGTCTTTTTTGATAAGCAAAAAAGCCCAAAAACAAGCTTATCGCCAAGACAATCACAATTACGGCATTAAAACCCAAAAATAACTGGTGTTGCGTTACTAAGAAATAGACAAAAGATAAAGTGCCAAATAACAGTGAAATATAAAACTGAATGCCATTCCCCAACAGAATTGCTCCAATACTTTCAGCTCTTTTTTGATGTTGAAATTTCCACATTCTTCCTGCATAATCACCTAAATTAGCTGGCGTGATAAAGCCTAAAGACAAGCCCATCAAAACGCCTTTGAAGGCTTCTTGAAAAGAAATATCTTCAATTTTCAAAGCTAATTGTTGCCATTTTTTTGCTTCAAATCCCCAGTTAAAAAAGATTAAGAGTATCAATAAAATGCCTTTCCATAGATTTTCCCAAACCAAAGCTTTCTGACATTCTACAATCAAGTCTCCAATATTTTGCTGTTTGTCTTTGAATGTTTTGTAAAGCATCCAAACGATGAGTACAAAAAGCAAAGTTTTGACCAACGAAAATAGTTTTTCAGATAAAATGCTTGTTTTAGGATTTGTTTCGTTGGTATTTTGCATGAAAAGATAAAGGCAGGGACGGAAATTTTTGTGCTAAGAAATGGTAAATAATACAGAGAAAATAATTTTAGGCGTTGACCCAGGCACTCGTTTTATGGGTTATGGTGTGATATTGGTTGAACGTAACGAAATGAAAGTTTTACAATATGGCGTTATCAATGTTAGCAAATATAGCACGCAGGAAATTAAGTTAAAGAAAATTTATGAACGAATCATTTCTGTCATAGAAGAATTTATGCCTGATGAAATGGCAATTGAAGCACCTTTTTTTGGTAAAAACGTACAATCGATGTTGAAATTAGGTAGAGCTCAAGGCGTTGTGATGGCAGCGGCTCTTTCTCGTGAAATTCCGATTGTAGAGTATTCCCCTAAAACAGTTAAACAATCGGTTACGGGTAATGGAAATGCTTCAAAAGAACAAGTTGCCCACATGTTAGACCAACTTTTGAAGATGAAATTAGATTCAAAAATGTTTGATGCAACCGATGCTTTGGGGATTGCGGTTTGTCATCATTTTCATGGTACAAGTATCATGGCAACGAATAAAGGGACGAAAAAAGGTTGGGGAGCTTTTGTAAATGAAAATCCTAATAGAATTAAATAAGTGAGGAATGGCGAGTTTGGAATGAGGAGTTGTTTATACTTACTTGATTTTCTGTAATTTAACTAATCATCTAAACATAATCATTTTGTGAAAAAATCTATACTTCTCAAAAACTTATCTTCTATCCTCTTATTATGGTTTTTAAGTCATTTTTCATTGGCTCAAATATCTAATAAAGAAGGCATTAGCACTATTAGCATTCATCCTTCGGTTACTTTATTTACTTTTGGTTTACCACAAAACACTTCGATTACAAATGGTTTTCAACAAGGCGCATTTTCTTATAATGTTTTTCCATTTACTGCTTTGCCGATTAATACAAGTGTAAATAGAGATGGGAAAACCGAACTTTACGGTTTAATTGGCTCTTTTGATTTGGGGATATCATATTCAAAACTTCTAAGGAACAATCGTATTTTCAAAACCGAAATCGGTGCTTATTATACTTCGTCTCCAAATAGTTACGCTATTAAAGACGAATACCATTATTTTGTAAGCGGGAAAGAATCAAGTATTTGGCAAAATACTTTAGAGTACTCTGGCTTTTCGGCAAGTGTAACATATACTTCAAAATCAAGGGGAAGAAGAGGTTTGGGAGAAGTAAGAAATTATCTGGAAATTGGAGGAAGAACGATGAATTTCTTGAGTCAATCCGCTAAAGAAAGCGAAGATTGGATTGCGAATGGACAAGGTTTCAGGATTGAAAGCAAAGTTGTCAATAGAACTAACAACATGGTTTTCTTTGAAATTGGCAAAACTTTTTGGCGACCAGCCAACGATATGCGTTCATTGAATATGGGCATCAGAGTTGGTATTCCTTTATCGCATTTTGTCGATAATACTTATTCAGGAATTATCAATAACCAAGTGGTAGCTTCTACTTCAGCCTTGGAAAACGGAGCTTACATCGGTTTTCAACTTTCATATCATTTACCAATCAAAACCATCACAAAATCTTACCTCGAACGAAAAGCAGATAAAATTTACTGCGAAATGGAGCGAAAAGTAAAAATCAAGCATCATTTCAAAGTAAGTAAAGATGAATTAAACATCGAACTTTTCGACCATGAAAATGAAGATGGCGATATTGTATCAGTGTGTTTCAACGGACAATATATACTTGAAAAACATTTATTGACCCGAAAATCTAAAGTATTGACGTTGAAATTAAAGACAAAACAGAAAAATATGCTCACGGTTTTCGCCAATAATACAGGAAATGAAGGAGCCAATACAACTGCCATTCGTTTCACCGTAAATGGCAAAAAAGAAGAGATAATTTTGTATGCGGATAAGAAAGAATCTGAGGGGATTTCTTTTGAATTGTGAGTTTTGAGTGCTGAGTTATGAATGAAAATTTCAGATTTAGAACTCAGCACTCAAAACTCTTAACTCATCACTTATCTATCTGCTCCCAAGCCTCTTCCACTGTTTTTACTGGCAATTGACAAGTTTTGTCGTAACAAACGAAAACCAAGGTTTCGCCTTCTTTGGCACTTCTATTTTCTAATAATGGTAATTTACTGATAGTTGCAGTTCCAGAGAGTACTTTGTTAGGGAAAAACTGTTGGTCGAATTGCTTTCTGAAAGTCAAAAATTCTTTCCCAACAATGGCAATTTCTGGTGTTTTCGAAACCATTTGTGTTGCCAAACAAGCCCAATTGGTTAGATAATCAACATTTTTCAATAATAGATTTTTCATTTTTGAAAGCATCAATTTTGATAAACTCAAGAAATCTTCTCTTTCTAAAATCAAACCTAAAGTATAGAGATTTCTCGCCATAATTGAGTTGGAACTTGGCACCACATTATCAAAAATTTCTTTTTTACGAGCTATCAATTCCTCCGCATTTTTATCAGTAAAGAAA
Source organism: Arcicella lustrica (assembly GCF_034930985.1). Lineage (NCBI taxonomy): Bacteria > Pseudomonadati > Bacteroidota > Cytophagia > Cytophagales > Flectobacillaceae > Arcicella > Arcicella lustrica. The sequence goes on along the minus strand of NZ_JAYGIM010000017.1, from coordinate 97,833 downwards.
AATAATTCGTCTTCTTCATCCCAGAAATTTTGAAAAGCATATAATGTTAGCTTTTCGGAATAATGTAGCCAAGTTTCATCAAAAGTAGCTTGATATAAATTCAAATAAGCGTCAATTAAAGTAGCATAATCTTCTAAAAATCCTTGAATTTTAGTTTCTCCATTTTTATAACTGTGCATCAATTGCTCGCCTGCGAAAAACTTATCTTTGATAAAATGTGCATTCTGAACAGCTAAAGTCAAGAAGTTTTCATCGTCGAATACTCTGTAAGCATCCACTAAACCTTTCAACATCAAAGCATTCCAAGAACAAAGTATTTTATCATCTAATCCTGGACGAATTCGTGTATTCCTAATCGTATTCAATTTGGCAATTTGTCCTTTAAATCTTTCATTCAAAGTTGGCTCGTATTTCCATAAAATATTTACGCCATGTTCCCAGTTTCCTTGTTCTGTTACTTGATAGTTTTCACAAAATGCTTCGGCTTCGTCACCTAAAATAGCTTCAATTTCGTCTTTCGTCCAAACATAATACTTCCCTTCTACTCCTTCCGAATCCGCATCCAAAGCTGAGTAAAATCCACCTTCTTCGCTGGTCATTTCTCGTTTTAGCCAATCAATCGTTTCATAGACTACTTCTTTATACAAGGCTTCGCCTGTTAAAGAATAGGCTTCGGAGTACAGACTTACTAATTGTCCGTTATCGTACATCATTTTTTCAAAATGTGGACAAAACCATTCTCCATCCACTGAATAACGAGCAAAACCTCCGCCCAATTGGTCATAAATTCCACCAATTGCCATACGATTTAGCGTCAATTTCACATGATTCAGTACTTTTTCATCTTTTGTTTCATGAACATATCTCAATAAAAAAGCCCAAATAGAAGGCATTGGGAATTTTGGACTTCTTTCAAAACCACCCCAAACATCATCAAAAGTACTGGCTAATTTTGAAGCTATTATTTTTAAATCTTCTTTAGTGAAAATCTGACTTTCAGGCTCTAATCCATATTTTACAGAATCTTTAAAAAGCATATTTTGTGTAAAACCTTCTGCCGATTTCTGCAATTCTGCTTGACTATTTGTAAAACCAGTATTAACAGCTTGGAGTAATTTCAACCAATTGGCTTTGGGGAAATATGTTCCGCCGTAAAAAGGTTTTCCGTCTGGCATTAAAAAAACATTCAAAGGCCAACCGCCATGCACGCCCATCGCCTGAACGGCATCCATATAAACAGCATCTACGTCTGGTCGTTCTTCTCTATCTACTTTGATATTGACAAAATAGCGATTCATTAACTCTGCTACTTCCTCTTTTTCAAAACATTCATGTTCCATCACATGGCACCAGTGACAAGCCGAATAACCAATACTTACCAAAATGGGTTTGTTTTCAGCTTTGGCTTTGTCTAATGCTTCTTTTCCCCACGGAAACCAATCCACAGGATTTTGAGCGTGTTGTAATAAATATGGCGATGTTTCTTTGGCTAATCTGTTCATTAATAGATAGTAATTTTTTTAACAACACTTTTCTCTCCCTCTACATATTTCAAAATATAATTGCCCGAAGATAAATTCAAATCGAATTCCATTTTTGCAGAAATATAACTTGAGGCAGGATTATAATCTTTTGAATACACTTCTCTTCCCAAGAAATCATATATTTTAAAACTTCCCCTTAAAAATCCTTCTCCAAAATATTCAAAAGTAAATTTCCCTGTTGTCGGATTTGGATAAAGTGCATAACTATTTTGCAAATCTGGCAATGTGAACTTGCACAGAAAAGTCTCTTTCCCTTTTAAAGTAATTTTCTGAGACCAATTTCCATAATTAACTGTCAGTTCAGTGGTTGCACCATCTTGAGCAAATTCATTGATGGCAGCAATTAGAATTTCATTACCTTTTACAACGCCTCTCCAAATAGCATCTTGATCTTTAAAATGGTCATAAGCAGTTTTAGGAATCACTAAACGATAATTTCCTGTGAAAAAATCTTTAAATTCAGAAAGTCTGTATAGACCATAAATATAAGATTCGTAAATAGAGTAATTCACATTGTCGGGAGTGTATGGTCCTTCCCAAAGCCAAAGTCCTTTAGCACCTGAAAAAAAAGGAAAAATCCCCTGAGCCTCCGCTAAGTATTTTTTGATATTAACGTTGAAACCATAAGTAGAACTTTCCTGACATTTATTATAAGTAAGCCACTGGAACAACATTACATCTTTGTTACTCCTAGCCACATTTGCTTCAACTTGAAACAATTGATAAGCAATATTAGGATATGGCAAAGAACCATACTCATAGCAAAAATAAGCTGATGGTGCTAAAAAAGTATTTTGTTGATAGAATTTACCCCCTGTTAGGTTCGTAATCGTATCTTTCATGTAATAATTCAAAACCTTATCACTTGTCAGCCATTCTTGCCAAGTATAATTGAGTGGAAATTCCGTATTTTTTATTGGAGCGTCTGAATAAGAAGCAAATTGAGTACTGGTAGGAATACTTTTTTGTTGAAGATAAGTAATCGGTTCAGCATACAATTTTGACAAATCTCTTTTGTAACGTTCTGTAAAGTCAATGTCTGACAAAGAACGATACTGAGAGGGAATAGAAGAATCCGTTTTTAAAGCCCGAATCCCTGCATCTGTAGGAATTTCTCTTTCAATATCCAACATCAAAATATCCAAATTGGGCATTGTTTTTCCTTGTGTATCGTTAAACAAACCTGCCATTCCACGCATATCATCATCCCATTTTGCTTTATATTTGGTTAAATCATTTGCCCAAGGACTTTCAATTTCATACCAAGGCTGGCCTACCAAACTAGCTACTCCTCCCCATAAAACCGCTCTGTTTTCTTTGGGCAAACTTGCATCTGCTTCGGTAAAAGTAGCTAAATGCGTAAATCCATGTTTCAAGGGAAGTCTGTTTGCATCATTGAAACGAGGTCCTGTATAAACTATCTTGAAGGGTAATGAAAATTCAGGAAATTGTCCCCAATTAATTACTCCATTTTGAGTTGATGAAGTATATCGAAAAGCAGGCTGACAGTCGGACTGTGCGAAAGCCAATTGCATTGATAACAATAAGATAAATATAATAATAGAAGCTTTTTTCACGTTTCGTGATTGTATTTTAATAGTGTTTGAAGGATAACTTCTGGCAATTTCGGAAGAAAACCTTTAACTTTGTTAAAGAAAATTCGATTCTTGAGTTTTTAAACTAGCAACAACATGAAACTAAATCATTTCCTCTTATTATGCCTTTTTGCAATTGTCACTTTTGCCTGTTCTGACGATAATGTAAATCCAGTTGATACCAAAGTTACTGTTATACAATCTTCTGAATGGCAAATTGACCGTTTCACAACTACTTCTGGAGACGTGGTAGATCCAACATTATTCGGAGGAAACTCAAAATTAATTGGTGAACTTACTTATGTTTTCGATAAAACATTCACTGTACGTTCTTACGACAAAGTTTCTAAACAAGCACAAGCTTATGGTGCATGGAAATTTGTTGAAAATGACACTAAATTAGACATCAACATTCAAGGTTTTACTGGTATTTTTGAAGTGGTTTCACTGACCAAGCAAAAAATGATTTTAAAAAATAATATCGTTTATGCTGGGGTTTCAGTGCCAATTCACATGGAATTTATTCCTTTTAAATAAGTAAACTTTTATTCATCCCGTAAGTTTTTTTACTTCTTTCTTAGTAAAAAAACTTACGGGTTTTTTATTGACTTTTGTTGAACAATCGACAATTGTCTTTCTAAAAACCTTTTTCCAAAGAAATTATTATTCATTTAAGGATAAAAACCTTACAATCATGAGAAAACATATATCATTAGTTTTAGAGCCAGAAATTGCTTTCGACCAAGAAAACTTCAAAAATCATTTAAGTAAATTACTTCAATTTCCTGCTGATGCAGATGCGATTGTTCGTCCATTGAAGAGGTCAATTGATGCCCGTGGACGACAAGTAAAAGTAAACATCGAAGCAGAAGTATTTTTAGATGAAACACCAACACCAAGAATAGAATTTCAAAAAAACTATCAAAACGTTTCCAAAGCAAAGCAAGCAATTATTGTTGGTGCTGGACCAGCAGGATTATTTGCTGCATTGAGAATGATAGAATTAGGCGTAAAACCAATTCTTTTAGAAAGAGGAAAAGACGTTAGAAGTAGAAGAAGAGATTTAGCAGCCATCAATAAAGAACACATCGTCAACCCTGAATCAAACTACTGTTTTGGTGAAGGTGGCGCAGGAACATATTCTGATGGAAAACTATATACCAGAAGTAAAAAAAGAGGCGATATTAGAAGAGTACTAGAAATTTTTGTAGCCCACGGTGCTACAGAAGAGATTTTAGTAGATGCTCATCCGCATATTGGTACAAACAAATTACCACAATTAGTTGCTGAACTTCGAGAAAGTATTTTAAATGCTGGCGGAGAAGTACATTTTGACACCAAAGTTGTTGATTTTATCATGCAACAAAAGGAAATCAAAGGAGTTGTGTTGGAAGATGGAAGAGAAATTGCTGGAATTGGAGTTGTTTTAGCTACTGGACATTCAGCAAGAGATATTTTTGAGTTATGTCAGAAAAAAGATGTTTTGATTGAATCAAAACCTTATGCTATGGGCGTTAGGATTGAACATCAACAATCTTTAATCGACTCTTTACAATACAACTGCAAAGAACGTGGAAAATACTTGCCAGCGGCTTCTTACAGTTTAGTTGCACAAACTTTTCATAAAGGCGTGCAAAGAGGTGTGTTTTCATTTTGTATGTGTCCGGGTGGATTTATTGTTCCATCGGCTACAGCACCGGGCGAGCTAGTGGTAAATGGCATGTCTCCTTCTCGTCGTGATTCTCGTTTTGCTAATTCAGGAATGGTAGTTGCGATTAATGAAATAGACGTTTTGCCTTATAAAGAATTTGGTGCTTTGGCAGGATTGCAATTACAGAAAGAACTTGAACAAAAAGCTTGTAAAATGGCAGGTGGTGGACAAACTGCACCCGCACAATTGGTAGATGATTTTATCAAACAACGAACTTCAAAAAACTTGATTGATACTTCTTACCAACCCGGACTTGTTTCGATGGATATGTTGGAAGTACTTCCAGATTTTATTGGAAAGCCTTTACAAGATGGCTTACAACAATTTGGTAAAAAGATGAGAAATTATGCATCAAACCAAGCGCAAATTATTGGGATTGAAAGTAGAACGTCCTCTCCTGTTCGTATTCCGAGAGATAAAGAAAACCTAGAACACCTTGAAATAAAAAGATTATTCCCTTGTGGCGAAGGTGCTGGATATGCAGGCGGAATTATGTCGGCAGCGATGGATGGCGAACGTTGTGCAGAAAAATTGGTGGAAAAATATGCTAAAAGTTAATTTGTATGATAAATTAATGTTAATTTACTAATTGAATCATTTTCATAAAAACTTATCAGCCCATTCTTAATCAAACAATACAACAGCTTATGATAGGTTTTGTACCATTTATTGAAAATATAAAAAAACGGCTTCAAGAACCTTTACCGGGAAGAATTGCTCATGAAAAAATGGCATCCGATGCAAGGCTTAAATTGAAAATGCCTTCACCTAGCGAGCGCACCAGAGAAAGTGCTGTGTTGATTTTATTTTATCCACAAAACGACAAAATTTATATTCCCTTAATTTTACGTCCTCAATACGATGGTGTTCATGGCGGACAAATGGCTTTTCCTGGTGGAAGAGCTGAAAAAGAAGATGAGAACCTTGTCAGAACAGCCATGCGTGAAGCTCAAGAAGAAATTGGAGTACGTTTAACCGACGTTAAAATTCTTGGAAAACTTACTAAACTTTTTATTCCTGCTTCCAATTTTTATGTACAACCTGTGATTGGCTTTATGAGTCATAAACCTGAATTCTATCCAGATGCACGTGAAGTTGACAAAGTAGTAGAAGTAACTTTAGACGAGATTTTAAATCCAGAGATTATTGGTAGAAAAGTATTGAATGTACGTGGCGTAGAAGTAGATGCGCCTTTTTACCAAATCCAAGAACATGTAGTTTGGGGGGCTACTGCCATGATGATTGCTGAACTTGTAGCAGTACTTGAGTCGAGTAATAATTAAATTTTACATAAAAATACCTCTTTATCAATCAATCTACACTAATTTAGTAGGCGTATAAGCTACTAAACATTTTAAAGAATAGCGATGAACCTTATTATAAAAAACTCATTTTCGACTGTCGTATCATATTTTGCCATCATACTGGTTATCTGTTTTTTTTATTTCATTTGTTATTCTTATTCATTTAACTTCTTTTTTCAGGACGACTACCATCTACTCAGTTTCGTAAATACTACTCATCATTCACAGTTAAGTTTTGGAGATAAATTAAAAGCACTTTGGAGTTTACATAACGAACATCGAATTGTTTTTCCAAGACTTTTCGTTTTAATAGGAGATTATTTTCAAGGACATATCGACTGGAAAGTATTAAATACCATTGCTACTTTATATTATTTGGGCATTTTTATCATCTTCGCTAAATTTCTACAACAGATGAAATTGGCAATTTGGTATTTAGTTCCAGTTGCTTTTTATATCTTCCAACCAGCTTGTACCGAAAATTACCTTTGGACGATTTCTACGTTACAACAAGTAGGCAATATTTTCTGGGCAATGTTACTCTTTTACAGTATTAATTTTTTCAAAAAAAAATACTTCTGGGTTTCCATTTTACTCGTCATTATTCTTACGTTTACACATGGCAATGGTTTATTCAGTTTTCCAGTTGTTGCCTTAATCTTAATTTTTCAAAAAAGATTTAAAGCATTAGCAATATGGCTATCGTTGATGATTTTCATTGCTGTCATTTACTTCTGGGACTATCAAAACGGACAAAATTCAAATTTGGCTGGTAGTTTAAGTAATCCAGTCAGGTTACTTTTATGCTTTGGGGCATTTTGGGGAAGTTTTATTTCTGTGGCTTCACATAGTTTAGGTACTTTTTACTTGGCAATAGCATTAGGTTTTTTGGTTTTTGTAATATTATCTTTTTTCAATGTAAAAACGATTTACTACAATACGCTTGACTTATTTAAAAAAGACGACAAAAGCTTACCAAACAATTACTTAAACAATGAAAATCTTTTTTTATTAGCATCCTTTTTATTCTTCAGCATCACTGCACTTTTGGTGGCATTAAGTAGGTCTTGGTCTGGGCTAGAATCAAGTTTTGCCAACAGATATTTACATAATTCTTACATTATTTTTGTGTTATTTTACTGTGGTCTATTATGCTACTTACCAAAATTCAGAGTAATGATTGGAAACATTTTTTTAGTGACTGGTCTTTTGTTTAATCTATTCGCTTGGTATCAAAATTTTGATAAAATAATTTTTCAAAAGCATTTAAATCAAAGTGAAGCTTATAATTATCAGCATAACAAAACCACGATTGAAAACGTAGCATCGTTCAATCGAAACATTAGTGTGATACTTGCTCAATCTTTTCAAAATGGGGTAAGCGTTTTTCCTGAAAATTATCTAAATCAACCTATTTCAGTCATCAGTACAGATAATTCTGATGTTGAAGATAAATACAAGGTTGAAATCTCAAAAGACTCTTCTATCTTATTGGATGCAAAAAAAGCAATTTATTTACCTAAAGTACTCTTAAGAAATACGCAATTAGACTATCAAGGACAAGCTTTTGTGCTCTTCAAATCTCCAAAGAATACTTACATTTATCCTGTTTATCATCAAAAATCTGGACGAAGAAAATTCCTACAACTGGAGTCTTATTTTACGGCTGGCTTTTATACTTCAGTACTTTTAGATTCATTTGAAAAAAATACTTATCAAATTGGCATCGTCCAAAAAATAAATAATCGTATCGTCTGCCATTTTACGAAACAAACGATTGTAATTCAATGATTTAGAGCAAGTAACAATCTTTTTATCGTTGATTTCTCAATTCAAATTCGATAAAATATTGTACTCAAAGTGATGTTTTCTTGATGATAATTCATGAATGATACTAGATAGAGATGCTTTTTCTTGGCTTTTTTTGTGTAAATTAGGGTTTTGAAATACCACAAAAAACGTAGAGAAGTAAAATAAGTGTCAATGGAAAACGAAAGTCTGCCTGAAAATTTAGAAGAAAACACAAACAATAATCCTCAAGATGATGCCTTACATCAACAAGTTGCTGTGGCAGGGTTGTATGAAAACTGGTTTTTGGAATATGCTTCTTATGTAATTTTAGAAAGAGCTGTACCTGCAATTGAGGACGGATTAAAACCTGTTCAACGTCGTATTTTACACGCACTAAAAGAAATGGACGATGGCCGTTTCAATAAAGTTGCCAATGTAATCGGACAAACCATGCAATATCACCCTCATGGTGATGCTTCCATCAATGAAGCAATGGTTAATTTAGGTCAGAAAGATTTAGTTTTTGATTGTCAAGGAAACTGGGGAGATTATCGCACTGGCGATGGTGCTGCGGCAGCTCGTTATATTGAGGTAAGACTTTCAAAATTTGCCCTTGATGTAATTTTCAATCCACAAACTACCGACTGGCAACTTTCTTATGACGGTCGTAAACGTGAACCTGTTGCCCTTCCAGTTAAATTTCCTTTATTATTAGCACATGGTGTAGAAGGTATTGCAGTTGGTCTTTCAACTAAAATTATGCCCCATAATTTTGTTGAATTAATTGAGGCTTCAATTGCTGTGCTTAAAAATAAGCCTTTCGAATTATATCCAGATTTTTTAACAGGTGGTTCTATTGATGTTTCAAATTATCAAGATGGGCATCGTGGTGGAAAAATTAGAGTAAGGGCAAAAATCGAAGAATTTGATAAGAAAACACTTGTTATCAAAGACATTCCATTTTCAACAACAACTACGAATTTGATTGAATCTATCATCAAAGCAAATGATGCTGGAAAAATCAAAATCAAGAAAGTAATTGATAATACCGCTAAAGATGTAGAAATACAAGTACAATTAGCACCGGGTGTTTCGCCAGATGTAACTATTGATGCTTTGTATGCTTTTACAGATTGTGAAATTTCAATCTCGCCAAATGCCTGTGTTATTATTGCTGATAAACCTCATTTTGTTGGTGTTTCGGAAGTACTAAAAGTTTGTACACAACAAACGGTAAAACTACTAGAAAGAGAATTAGAGATTCGAAGAGACGAGTTGATGGAGAAATTACTCTTTAGTTCTCTTGAAAAAATCTTTATCGAAAATCGTATCTATCGTGATATTGAAGAATGTGAAACTTTTGAAGACGTAATAAAAACAGTTGACAAAGGTTTAGAACCTTACAAACCTGAATTTTATAGAGAAATCGTTGAAGAAGATATTTTAAGATTATTAGAAATTCGAATCAAGCGTATCTCAAAATATGATGGTTTCAAGGCAGAAGAAGCCATGAAACGCTTGCAAGAAGAGTTGGCAGAAGTATTGGATAATCTTGCAAACATCATCCGTTATTCTATTGATTACTTCAAAAATATTCTAAAGAAACACGGTAAAGGTCGTGAGCGTAAAACTGAAATTAAAAACTTCAATACAATTTCTGCGGCTGTTGTGGCTGCTGCAAACCAGAAACTTTATGTTGACCGTGTGGGCGGTTTTATTGGCTATGGTTTGAAGAAAGAAGAGTATGTAATGGATTGTTCGGATATTGATGATATCATCGTTTTCCGACAAGATGGTCGTTGTGTTGTTACTAAAGTTCAAGAAAAAGTATTTGTTGGAAAAGACATTATTTATGTTTCTGTTTTCAAAAAGAACGATGACAGAAAAGTATATAATTTGGCATATTTTGATGGGAAATCAGGAATTTCTTATGTAAAACGTTTTAAAGTAACAGCCGTAACTCGTGACCGTGAGTATGATTTAACGGCTGGCAATCCGAAATCTAAAGTACTGTACTTTACAGCCAATGAAAACGGTGAAGCTGAAACAATTCAAATTAACCTTACAGCTTCTTGCACGGCTAGAGTAAAACAATTTGAATACGATTTCAAAGAATTACTCATCAAAGGACGAGATTCAATGGGAAATTTATTAACTAAATATCCTATCCGAAAAATCACTTTGAAATCGGCAGGTGTTTCTACTTTAGGGGGTGTTGATATTTATTATGATGAAAATGTTGGTCGCCTCAATCGAGACGAACATGGAAAGTATCTCGGAAATTTTGATGCAAAAGATAACATTTTAGTGATATACAAAGATGGTCAGTATGAGTTGACAAACTTTGAATTGACTAATCGTTATGAGGCTAAAGACATTGTTTCACTAAGTAAATTTATTCCTGATGGAATTATTACGGCACTTTATTTCGATGGTGCTTCAAAACTCTATTATGTAAAACGTTTCAGGATAGAGACAACCACGATTGACAAAAAATTCTTGTTTATTTCGGACGAAAAAGGTTCAAAACTAATTCTAGCGAGTATTGATGTGTATCCACGCATCGAAATGACTTATAAAAAAGACAATCAATCTGGGCTAATTAAAGAAGAAGTTAATCTTGATGAAATAGCAGAAGTAAGAGGTTGGAAAGCGATGGGAAGTAAATTATCTACTTTCAAAGTGCAACAAATTACTCCCTTAGCATCGAAAATTGTAGAAATTCCAGTAATCGAACAGGAAGAATTTTCAAAAGAGAAAGAAGAAGGTAGTCAAATAACTAAACTTATTCCTCCTGAAGAAATTGAATTTCCAGAGTCGGGCGAAGCTACAACCGGTGAACAATTAGGATTATTCTAACATTCATCAAAATACAAGAAGGAACCATTTCAAGGAAAAATACAAAAATTACTGATTATAAATACATAAAAAGATAACAAAAGATATTTTATAAGTGTTTAGCAGATTTTAAGCAAACACTTATTTTTAAATCTGGCAATTACTTAATATATTTATAATCAGTAACTTCCACAATAAATGATTATCAGCACTGAAAAATACCTATGAAATATCATTGAGAGAACCATTAGATTTCACTACATCAGTAAAATGGTTCTTCAAAGGAATCATCGCATTGATTTTCTTTGCGTTGATTGGTATTTTAATGTGTAATATCTGGATTGTCTATTCTACTGATGACCGCAATTATTATAGTCTTGATAAATTACCTTCAAACGATGTTGGCTTAGTATTAGGTACAAGTAAAGCTGTGCTAGGTGGAAAAACGAATTTATTTTACAAATACAGAATGGAGGCGGCAGCTCGTTTGTATAAAGAAGGTAAAGTAAAGTTTTTGATTCTCAGTGGCAATCACGACTCTGTTTTTTACAACGAACCCAATGACATGAAAAAATCTTTGATGCGTTTGGGCGTTCCAGAAAACGTATTAATTCTTGATTATGCTGGCTATCGTACTTATGATTCTATTATTCGTTGTAAAGAAGTATTTAATCAACGAAAATTCACTATCATTTCTCAACCTACGCATAATGCCAGAGCCTTGTTTCTTGCCAATAATTTAGGACTTGATGCTGTAGCATTTGCCGCACAAGATGTGCAATCAGGATACAAAACTTATTTCAGAGAATATCTCGCTCGTCCCAAAGCGATTCTTGATGTATATGTATTTGACAGAGCCAAGTATCAAGAAGCCGAAGAAGAATAATATCTTTCTTCAAACATTTTGATAGGTTCAATGGCACTTTTTACAAAATGTTTAACGTAGTCATCTTCTTTTTCTTGAAAAATCTTTTCAGGAGTATCAATTTTTAATATTTTCCCTTGACGCATAATCGCAATTTTATCTGCAACCAAAAAAGCATCTAATAAATCATGCGTTACCAATACACAAGCAATACTTTCTTTTTTGATAATCTCGACAATTTTTGAGCGCAAATGACTTCGATTGATAGAATCTAAATTACTAAAAGGTTCATCTAACAATAAAGCTTGTGGTTCCTCAGCGATGGCACGAGCAATAGCTGTTCTTTGCTTTTCTCCGCCTGATACTTCTCTTGGTTTTTTATCTTTAATCGCAGTAATCCCACAAAGTTCTAGTAATTCACTTACTCGCTTTTTTCGATATTCATGCGTATATTCGGTAAGAGCAAGGTCAATATTTTCCCAAATTTTATGTTCAGGTTTTAGTCGATAATCTTGCGGAACGAGCTTAATATTAGGAAAATCTCTAATTAATCGGTTAAAAAACAAATCAATAGTTTCTTCATTCAGCCAAAGTTTACCAGTATCAGGCATGATATTGCCTGAAATAATATTTAAAAAAGTTGTTTTCCCAGAACCACTCTCTCCTACTATTGCCAATATTTCTCCTGCCAATACTTCTATGGAAAGGTCATCAACAACTATTTTATTTTCGTATTTTTTGGTGATATTTTCTAATTTAAGCATCTATAATGTTAAATAAATTCGGCTTAAGATTGTTTCAATCCTAAGCCGAAAATGAGATTTATTCAATATTTGATAAAGCTTTAGAATTACTCTTTAATCCTTTCCCAGCCTATTTTTCGGTATTCTTTCAACAAAAGTAAAGCAATTATTAGTAAAATGGGCGTTAAAGTAATTAAACCATAAGAGGTTTTTCCAATAAAGTAATGAACAAAACCTAATATCGGAGCTACCAAAAACAAGAATAGAAACTTCATCCATTGATTCCCTTTAATTTTAGCATTAGCCATTTCCATTGAAAAAGGTAGTGCAAATTCTCCAGTAAAGACATTTAAACTGATAAACAAAAGTGTACTTGCCATGGCAAAAAGAATATCATCAATCATTCCAAAACCAGCTTTTCCAATTAAAATAGCACCGATAATGATAAAAATAGGAAGCCCAACTTTAACTAATATTGATTTCAAAGCTCCCAATAATACTTCTCCAGGATTTGTCAACGGTGCAACACGATAAGCCCAAGATGCTTTCCAGTCGTCAGAAATGTAGATTTGTTGCGAAAAAATCCAAATGAGAAACATGGCATAATACAAAATCATCAACACATTTACGTCTTGTTTTTGGCTTTGTGTAAAGTAATTGTAGATAAAATAAATCAACATACCGAAGATTGGATAAGCCCTTACTTTAAATTTTCGGTCACGAGCTGTGATAATCCAAACTAATTCAAATGCCGATTTCTCCAAGGTGGTTTTTGTAAAAAATCCAGAAAGTACATTCAAAAAAGTACTTTTTTTCGCTGTTTTCACAGCTCTTTTTTCTGTAATCTCTGGCGTTCCCAAACCTGATAAACTTTTGGCAAAAAGTGGCGATAAGTAATTATTGATGATATACAAAGAAGCAAAAGGTACAATTAATACCAAAAGAGTAAAAATAATATAAGGTAATTCAAAGTGTTTGGCTACAAAGGCTTCCATCACGCCAGCAAACCAAGCTGGAGGCACCAGATAATGCCACCATTTTATGACAATTTCTTGTGTTTCTGTGCCAATCAATTTATCTGTTCTTGCTATAAACTGATAGCCAACCGCTATAAAAACTGAAAAAGCAATTTGTGCATAACCAATAATATCTTTTAGTTTTTCTTCAGAAACTACTTTCGTCAACAATAAATACAAAATACTTGTCAGAAAAATAGTAATCAAACAAAGTAAAATCACACAAATGAAGAAGAGAAAACCTGCTTGCCAACCAAATTTAAAAGTTGCAAAAATGATAGAACCTAAAGAGTTGGCTAAGGTTAAAGCACCTAAAAATACAATAATGTGAATTAAGCGAGCCATCCAAATTACTTTTCCTTCAACGGGGCGAGGAAGTAAAATAACATTATCACTTGTATCAAAAAGTACTTCTGCAAAATCTGAAATCATATTGAAAGCCACCATGAACATGATAAAAGAGAAGCTCAACATCATCACTAAATAAACTGGTTGCTTGATGAAAAGTATCATCACCCCATAAATAAAACTAAAAAGTGCTTGGAAGAGTAATGATTTCAAAAATGTATTGCTATGCTCTTTTTTCTGTACTTGATTTCTTTGTAAACCATGAACACGACGGTTCTCCATCATCAATTTTACTTCAACGATGGCTCTTAAAGAATGATAATCTACAGCTAGCCATTTAAAAAGCCATTGAAGTTTATCAAGAAAATAAAGAATAAATTTTGTCATAATTATTGAGAGGATAAAGCTTGAATAAAATCGTCGGCACGGGTTTGATTTTCTTGATTTCCACCTGTCAAACTTCCAAAAACACTTTCAAGCGAAGCCATAGAACCTTGTGTTTTGAGCTCTTCAAAAGTACCATTAGCGACAATTTCTCCATTATTGATGATTAGATACGGTCAGATAATTTTTCAACGACATCCATAATGTGTGAAGAATACAAAATTGTTTTGCCAGCTTCTTTTAGTTTTGCTAGAATTTCTTTTACCAAAATCACTGCATTAGCATCCAAACCAGAAAGTGGCTCATCCAAGAAAATAATTTCAGGATTATGAATCAAACCTGAAATCAATAATACTTTTTGTCGCATTCCTTTTGAAAAAGTACTCATTCTGGTATCAATCACTTCACTCAATCCAAACAAAGAAAGTAGTTCTGTAGCCCTTTTTTCAATCTGAGCATCTTCTAAATGATACAAGCGACCGATGAACAAAAGATATTCCATTGGCGTAAGTACTTCATAAAGCATGGCATTTTCAGGCACATAACCGATATGTTTCTTCACTTCCATCGCATCTTTAGTAACATCATAGCCTAAAATTGACACTTCACCTGAAAAATCGCTCAAAGTGCCAATTAAGATTTTTAAAGTAGTACTTTTACCTGCACCATTTGGACCGATGTAGCCGATAATTTCGCCTCTGTAAATATCAAGATTAATGCCTTTTAAGACTTTTTTTTCACCGTAGTTTTTTTGTAGATTCCGTATTGAAATAACGGGTTTAAGTTCTTCCATTTTTTTGTTTCGGTTTAATTTATGATTTAAAATAAAATATAACTAGAACACTATAGAACATTAACGGTTTTTTCTATATTTTTGCAACAAGGTAGTCAATAAAAATTACCAAATAATCTCAATTACTTACAAACTCTGATTATGTTACTTTTAGGCTTAGATTTAGGTACTTCTTCCATCAAGGCATCTGTAGTAGATGGCTCAACAGGCAAGCTAGTTGCCTCCGCACAATATCCAGATACAGAAAACACCATCTCCTCTCCCTTTGATGGCTGGGCAGAACAAGACCCAGAAATGTGGTGGACTTGTGTGCAAGAAGCAATTCAAAGATGTAATTCATCTGGGAAATACAATCCTAAAGATATTCAAGCGGTCGGAATTGCGTATCAAATGCACGGATTAGTCATTGTAGATAGAAATCTAAGTGTTTTACGTCCTTCAATTATTTGGTGCGATAGCCGTGCCGTTGAAATAGGAAAAAAAGCTTTTGATAAAATTGGGCATGAAAAATGTCTTTCTAATTTACTGAATTCTCCCGGAAATTTCACGGCTTCAAAGTTGGCTTGGGTAAAAGAAAACGAACCTAAAGTTTATGGTTCTATTTATAAGATTATGCTTCCTGGAGATTTTATTGCCATGAAACTTACGGGAGAGATTACTACTTCAAACTCAGCACTTTCAGAAGGTATTTTTTGGGATTTCCAAACGAATGGCGTTTCTGAAGATGTGATGAAATGTTACGGTTTCCCTACTACCATTTTACCTGAAATTCGTCCATTATTTTCAAATCATGGAGAAGTAAAAAGCTCAATTGCAGATGCTTTGGGTTTAAAAGCTGGAATTCCAGTCACTTATAAGTCAGGCGACCAACCCAATAATGCACTTTCACTAAACGTACTGGATCCGGGTGAAGTAGCCGCAACAGCAGGAACTTCAGGTGTGATTTACTCCGTTTCTGATAAAGTAAGCTACGACCCAAAATCAAGAGTAAACACTTTTGCCCATGTAAATCATGAATTGAATGGTCAGAATCGCTTAGGAACACTTTTATGTATTAATGGAACGGGAATTTTAAATCGTTGGGTACGAGATAATGTAGCAAGTGGATTGAGCTATCAAGAAATGAATGCACTTGCTTCAAAAGTAAATGAAGGTGCTGATGGTTTAAGAATTTTACCATTTGGCAACGGGGCAGAAAGAGTCCTTGAAAATAAAGTAATTGGTGCTACTTTCCAACGTTTAAATTTGAATGCTCATGCCAATGCACATATTATTCGTGCAGCACAAGAAGGAATTGCATATTCTTTAAAATACGGAATGGACATCATGGCAGAAAATGGTACTTCTCCATCAGTCATCAGAGCAGGGAAAGCCAATATGTTTTTAAGTGATATATTCTCGCAAACATTGGTAAATGTCACTGGCGTTGCTGTAGAATTATATGATACCGATGGTGCAAAAGGAGCTGCTTTGGGTTCAGGTATTGGGGTAAAATACTTTGCTAATCCAAAAGATGCTTTTGTAAATATGGAAAAAATAGGTGTTGTTGAGCCAGAAACAGAAAAAGCATCAACCTATCAAGACATTTATCAAGATTGGAAAAATATTCTTGATAATCAATTGGCTAATGATTAATTGCTGATTTGGTAAATTATCTAAACGCCTCTTCATTTTCAAAAAAAATGAAGAGGCGTTTTTTCTATTATTTATTTCTGAAAACATTTTCCTCACAAACTTCAACTAAAGCTTTTACTACAAGCTTGCATTCATCTTAGATTTTTTAGGAAATAAAGTATTTGAGCAGACTTTTTCAAATCAAGATTTAATTTCTTTGGATTTATCAGGCTTGAAAAAAGGGCTTTATCTTGTGATAATCAACAATAATCAAGAGATTTACAGTTAGAAATTTATTTTAGAATAAAATATCCCTTAAACCAATGTCAACAATTCAAGCAATTATACTTGCAATTATCGAAGGCTTAACTGAATTCCTCCCAATTTCTTCTACAGGACACATGGTATTAATGAGTTCTTACTTGGGTATAGAAAATGACAAATTCACCAAACTTTTTGAAGTTTGTATTCAACTTGGAGCTATTTTGGCTGTAGTGGTGTTGTACTGGAAAAAGTTTTTTGATTTTTCTAAATGGCAATTTTATGTAAAACTTGCTTTAGCTGTTGTTCCAGCTTTAATTTTCGGCAAACTATTTGACGACCTTATTGACGAACATTTGGGCAATCCAGTTTTTATTGCTACAGTATTGTTAGTTGGAGGTATCATTTTATTGTTCGTAGATAATTGGTTCAAAAATCCAGTAATTACCGAAGAACCAGATATTAATAATGTAACAGCCATTAAAATCGGAGCATACCAATGTTTAGCCATTATGTTTCCGGGTTTAAGTAGAAGTGCCGCAACAATTATTGGTGGTATGCAACAAAAATTAAGTAGAAGTTTGGCAGCAGAATTCTCTTTCTTTTTGGCAGTTCCAACAATGACAGCGGCTACTGGATATAAATTATTGAAATTCATCTCTGATGAAGGAAGTATTACAGGAGATCAAATTAAACTTTTAGCCATCGGAAATGTTGTAGCATTTATCGTTGCTGTTTTAGCCATCAAATTTTTTATCACTATTTTAAACAAATACGGTTTTAAATATTTTGGTATTTATCGTATCATCGTCGGAATCGTCATTTTAGCTTTGACGGTTGGCTCACATTAATAATGAATCAAGAAGAAACTATACAAAAGAATATTAATCAGACCTCTCCAGACCCTGGGGAGGTTTTATTGATTGATAAACCCCTTACTTGGACATCATTTGATGTCGTTAAGAAATTAAAATTTGCTGGTAAATTCAAAAAAATCGGTCATGCTGGTACTCTCGACCCACTGGCAACAGGTCTATTAATTCTTTGCACAGGAAAAATGACCAAACAAATTGATTCTTTCCAAGCACAAGAAAAAGAATACTCTGGCACTTTTGTTTTAGGCAAAACAACGCCATCTATAGATTTAGAAACAGGATTTGACGAAGAATTTCCGACTGAACATATCAACGAAACGATACTTCAAGAAGCTTTAAGTAAATTTCAAGGAAAAATTTTACAGATTCCTCCTATTTACTCTGCCATTCAAGTAAATGGCAAAAGACTTTATGAGTTAGCCAGAAAAGGGAAAACAGATGCCGACATTGAAATCAAATCAAGAGAAGTAGAAATCTCTAAATTTGATATTGATAGCAGTAATTTTCCAGAAATTAGCTTCACAATCGTTTGTTCGAAAGGTACTTATATCAGAAGTTTAGTGCGTGACTTTGGCTTGGCTTGCCAATCAGGCGCTTATTTAAGTTCATTAAGAAGAGAAAAAATCGGTGAATTTGATGTTAAAAATGCACTAACAATTCAAGAGTTTATTGAGCAAAGAAAAGTGGATTAGTAATTTTAAATTTTATTGTAATAAGTAATAATGTAAAGGATAAAACTCTGTTATCGTCCAACTCGTAAAAGATCTTGAACAGAGCTAATATAAAAATGCAAGTTTACCACGGAATACAGGAATTCAAAAAATTAGACCATGCGGTAGTCACTAGTGGAACATTTGATGGTGTACATCTTGGACATCAAAAAATATTAAATCGCTTGAATGAAGTAGCTTTACAGACGCAAGGAGAAAGTGTTGTAATTACTTTTTATCCACATCCACGAAGCGTTATTTCTTCTGACAATCAGACCATCAAGTTACTTTCCACACTCGATGAAAAGATTGAACTCTTAGAACAAAATGGCGTACAACATCTTTTGATTATTCCATTTACCAGAGAGTTTTCAGAGCTTTCATCCGAAGAATTTATTCAAAAGATTCTTATCGAAACCATCGGCACTAAAACGCTTGTCATTGGCTATGACCATCGTTTTGGAAGAAATCGTGAAGGAGGATTCGATTACTTGAAAACTAATGCTTCAAGATATGGTTTTTCAATTGAAGAAATCGCTCGTCAAGATATTGATAATGTAGGTGTAAGTTCTTCAAAAATCAGAAAAGCATTATTAGAAGGAAACGTTCAATCTGCCGACCATCTTTTGGGTAGAAATTACTCTATTTCAGGGCTTATTGTAAAAGGCAAACAATTAGGTAGAACAATTGGCTTCCCTACAGCCAATATTCAAGTAAGAGAAGTAGCCAAATTAATTCCTACCGATGGAGTTTATGCCGTAAAAGTACATTACAACGATGAAACTTTTGGAGGAATGTTAAATATTGGTAATCGCCCGACGGTTGATGGTACCTATCAGACAATCGAAGTAAATATTTTCGATTTCAATCGTGAAATTTATGGAGAAAACCTCAGTGTTGAATTTATTACAAAAGTAAGAAACGAACAAAAATTTAGCGGATTAGATGCCCTAAAAGCACAAATTGCCAAAGATAAAGAAGTAATCAAAGAGATTTTACAGCGTAAATAAAACTGATTTAAAAGTAAGTAAAACCATATTTTTCATAACACTTCAACAAAAAAGGTCGATTCAATTTAATGAATCGACCTCTTTCTGTTTAAAATTACTCTCTATTCTTCTGTTGCAGTAGTTGCTAGAATTCTTGAAAGTGTTAATGAATCGCCTTCGCCAGAATAATCTGCTAAGATTACATCTCCATTGGCTAAATCACCTTTCAATATTTCTTCTGCTACTGGATCTTCCAAATAACGTTGAATAGCACGATTCAGCGGTCTTGCACCATATTGTGAATCATAACCTTTCTCAGCAATAAAATCTTTCGCTTTTTCAGTCAATTCAACGGTATAACCAAGATTTGTAATTCTGATGAATAATTTATTCAACATCAAATCAATGATTTGGTGAATGTGTTCACGTTCTAATGAATTAAACACGATTACATCATCCAAACGGTTCAAGAACTCTGGAGAGAAAGCTTTTTTCAAAGCATTCTGAATAGTTCCTTTCATTGCATCATCTAAACCATCAACTTTAGTTTTCGTAGAGAAACCGATACCTGTTCCAAAATCCTTCAAATCTCTTGCTCCAATATTTGAAGTCATGATGATGATAGTGTTTCTGAAATCTACTCTTCTACCTAAACCATCCGTTAAAATACCATCGTCCAATACTTGCAATAAAATATTGAATACATCTGGGTGAGCTTTCTCTATTTCATCCAACAATACTACGGCATAAGGTTTACGGCGAATCTTTTCAGTCAATTGTCCACCTTCTTCATAACCCACATATCCCGGAGGAGCTCCGACTAAACGAGATACACTGAATTTCTCCATGTACTCACTCATGTCAATTCTTACTAAAGCATCATCTTTATCGAATAAATATGTCGCTAAAACTTTCGCTAATTCTGTTTTACCTACACCAGTTGGACCTAAGAAAATAAACGAACCGATTGGTTTTTTAGGATCTTTCAAGCCAACTCTTGTACGTTGAATAGCTTTAACAAGTTTAGCAATGGCTGGATTTTGCCCTATTACTTTACCTTGCAATTCTTCATTCATATTCAGAAGTTTTTGTCCTTCTGTAGCAGCTACACGATTCACTGGAATACCAGTCATTTGTGCAATTACTTCAGCAACACTTTCTTCTGAAACTGTATAACGACGACGTTTGGTGTCTTCTTCCCAATCACGTTTTGCACGGTCTAATTGGTCTAACAAACGTTTTTCACGGTCACGTAACTGAGCAGCCTCTTCGTATTTCTGCGATTTAACTACTGCATTTTTCTCTTTCTTGATATTTTCGATAGCTTCTTCTAAACGAACAATATCTTCAGGAACAGTAATATTTGAGATATGAACTCTTGCTCCTACTTCATCCATTACGTCAATCGCTTTGTCTGGTAAGAATCTGTCAGAAATATAACGTTCTGATAATTTTACTGCTTGCTCGATTGCCTCATCTGTATAAGTTACGTGGTGATGATCTTCGTACTTATCTTTGATGTTGTTCAAAATTTCAATAGTTTCTTCAATAGAAGTGGCATCAACC
Source organism: Arcicella lustrica (assembly GCF_034930985.1). Taxonomy (NCBI): domain Bacteria; kingdom Pseudomonadati; phylum Bacteroidota; class Cytophagia; order Cytophagales; family Flectobacillaceae; genus Arcicella; species Arcicella lustrica. The sequence continues at coordinate 76,886 of NZ_JAYGIM010000017.1, read as the reverse complement.
ATTACTGTTTGGAAACGACGAGCCAAAGCTCCGTCTTTTTCAATGTACTGACGATACTCATCTAAAGTAGTTGCCCCGATAACTTGGATATCACCACGAGCTAAAGCAGGCTTGAACATGTTCGAAGCATCCAAAGAACCAGAAGCTCCACCAGCACCAACAATGGTATGCAATTCATCAATGAACAAAATCACATCTGGTGATTTTTCTAATTCGTTCATTACTGCTTTCATTCTTTCTTCAAACTGACCACGGTATTTTGTACCAGCCACTAATGAAGCCAAATCTAGTGTAACAACTCTTTTACCGAATAAAACACGAGATACTTTTTTCTGAACGATTCTTAGTGCTAGTCCTTCAGCAATAGCTGTTTTACCCACACCTGGCTCACCAATCAAAATCGGATTGTTTTTCTTTCTACGTGAAAGAATTTGAGCAACTCTTTCTATTTCTTTTTCACGCCCAACAATTGGGTCAAGTTTACCCGCTTCTGCAACTTTTGTTAAATCCCTACCGAAATTATCTAATACAGGAGTTTTAGATTTTTCCGTTCCTTTATTGGCGGTAGAACTTCCTCCAGCTGCGTTTCCACTTGCAAACATTCTTGCATCATCATCATTATCGTCTGTGTCAGACGGGCCTGATTTGATATTAGGGTTTGATTGATATTCCACCATATCCTTAATTAATTCATAATGTATTTGGAACTTCTCAAGAATTTGTTTGGCCAAATTATCCTCATCTCTAAGGATTGCCATTAGTAAATGTTCCGTTCCGACAAGATTAGTTTTAAAAATTCTTGCCTCCAAGTAGGTGACTCTCAACACTTTTTCGCATTGTCTTGAAAGTGGAATATCTTGTTTGTTTTTGATAGTGTACGTAGATCTAACCGTACTCTTTGTAGCTTGTTCTATAGTAACACGCAAATCATCAAGGCTAGTGCCACATTTTTTTATCAAATCAAGAGCAATGCCTTCGCCTTCTCTGATCATACCTAAAATAAGATGTTCCGTCCCGATGTAATCATGCCCAAGCCTGATTGCCTCCTCACGTGCGAGTGAGATAACCTCTTTTACTCTGTTTGAAAATTTTGCCTCCATGCTTAGAGTTTTTGAGTTATAGCGTTATAAAACCTCAGAGTTCAGTTCGTAAGAATGATGGAATAATCCAATTTTCTTTACACTGAGGCTGAAGGTAATCTCTGTTTTTCTTTAAAATTACTTTCTGTAAATCTCTTCCAAATTATATACTAAACACTAATTTATTGTTGTTTGTTCATTTACTAATGAGCTTTGAAGTATCTTTAAAGATTGGCTTCCCTGACAAAATAGCAAATCTAGAATAGATAAATTAGGTACAAATTCGTTGCCAAAGTTCTGGCGATATGCGATTGGATTATAAATACCATTCAATGAAAAATCTGTTTTGGGATGAATTTTACTCCTAAAATCACTCTCCACATTTTTTTCATATTTTTCTGTAAATATAATCTTTTTTTCGAGACGTAAAAGTTTCAGACAAATTGACAGCAATTCTAAATTCAAATCGAACAAAAAGTCAGGCTTTTTTTCAATAATATTTTTAAAATATTCTGAATAATATTCAAAAAAAGGTGATTTTCCGTATGCAGAATGAATAGCACCCCAATGTCGGCGAATCCAATCTTGATGATACTCTATCTTTAAATCTCGAATTAATACTTTTGAATTTCCATTTTTTACTGGGATAGACAGCGTATCAATCTTATTAGTTGTCTGAATTATACAACGATTTCGGTAACTTTGCTTTTCGTAATATTCGTGTGCTTCAATAACAATCGTGTCGTGCTGAAGTAAACACACAAAATATTCGAGACTGGGTAAATATTGTAAATCAATTATCATTTCCCTAAAATACAGCAGAATGATTTAATTTCAAATTTTTATACCAAAATCATTCTATTTTTCAAGAAAAAATACAAATTACCAAAAGTTAATATGCTTTTCTTCAAGATTCTTGCGGCTTTACCATTTTGGATGCTTTATCGCATTTCTGACTTTGCTTACTTTTTGCTTTTTAGAGTAATCAAATATCGCAAAAAAGTCGTTTTAGAAAACCTTAGAAATTCCTTTCCTGAAAAATCAGAAAAGGAAATCAATGAAATTGCTAAAGGTTTTTATCATCACTTAGCTGATGTATTTATCGAATTCTTTAAAGGTTTAAGTATTTCGGCAGAAGAAGTAACACAACGAGTGCAAGTAAATAATATAGAAGTTGTGAAAAAGTATTTAGACAATAACATTCCAATCATTTTTGTTGGCGGGCATCAAGGAAATTGGGAATGGGCTATTCATTCTGTTAGTTTAAATGGTGTTGATTTAGATGTTGTCTATCAAAAACTCAGTAGTCCATTTTTTGATAATCTTACTTATCAAATCAGAAATCGTTTTGGTGCTTTTTTAATTGAAAGAAAGGATACTATAAAAGTAACAATTGAAAGAAAAGACAAAGTCAGAGCTATTTGTTTGGCGGCTGACCAAATTCCTAGTCATTTAAAATCTGCCTATTGGACAAACTTTTTGAATCAAGATTCTGCTTTTTTTACTGGACCAGAGCGTATTGCACGAAAATTTGATTATCCTGTTATTTTCATGGAATTTGTCAGAAAAAAGAGAGGATATTATGATATGAATCTTTCAGAAATAGCAAGTCCTCCTTACGAAAATCTCAGTTCTAATGAAATTCTTGAGCGTTTTGTTCAAACATTAGATGCTTCAATAAAGCAAAACCCTTCTTCTTACTTATGGTCGCACAGAAGATGGAAACATAAGAGAAGTATCTCAGAAGAAGTTTAAACCAGTTTTTAAAGCTTTAAAAAACAAAAATGTTGGCAAATCTTCAATTGCCAACATTTTATAAGTAAATAGATAAATCTCCTAATCCCTGACGAATAATTTCAAAATCATCGTTGGTGGCATCTACAATGGTTGAAGGCATATTATTTCCATAACCTCCATCAATAACAATATCTACCTGATTTTGGAATTTCTCGAAAATCAATTCTGGGTCGGTTGAATACTCCACAATACTATCATCATCATAAATTGAAGTAGTAACAATTGGGTTTCCAAGTTCTTCTACAATTAATCTCGGAATTTCATTATCAGGAATTCTGACACCAACTGTTTTTTTACTTTGTGATAACACTTTTGGGACTTTATTATTCCCCTCCAAAACAAAAGTAAAAGGACCTGGCAAAGCTTTTTTCATTAATTTAAAGCAAGTATTTGATACTTTTGCATAATCTGCAATATGGCTTAAATCGTTACAAATAAATGAAAAATTGTTCTTACTAGGTTTTATTCCTTTGATTTGACAAACCCTTTCCACAGCACGAGTATTATGAATATCGCAACCCATTCCATAAACTGTGTCGGTTGGATAAATAATTACTCCTCCGTTTTTTAGGCAATCAACAATATGATTTATTTTTTTCATATCGGTGCCTTTTTCGTATAATTTTATAAATTCAGCCATCAGTTTTATCAGATTGTTTAATTTGTTGTACCTAAAATAATAAAATGTTCGTCACTAAACCTTCAAATAAAAAAACAAAAATTCTGCATATTGCTACTGGTAATTATTCACCAAGAGTAATAAAAGAAGTAAGTACTTTAGTTGAACATTACGAAGTCTATGTAATTCAAGCTGTTAGATTAAAAGACAGTGAACCTAAAGCTCATTTTTATCACATCAATTATTACCCACAACTTTGGAAAAGAATCTGTTTTAATTTTCCTAAAATTCTATTTTGGTATTTTAAAATTCAACCCAAAGTCGTTCATATCCATGTGATTGAGTTAATCCCGATTGCCTATCTATTTTCTTTACTCAAGACAAAAGTGATTTTTGACATCTACGAAGATTTTCATAAAAAACTTCCAACAAAGCAGAAAAACAACATTCTTTTATCATTGTTTTCGTATTTCGACAAACTTTCTTCAAAACATTTCAACCTAATTTTTGCCGAGAATACTTATCTGACGAGTTATCCCAACATTATAAAAAATCACGAAGTCATTTTAAATTATCCTCGAAAAGCCGACTTTGAAACTATCCATTTCCATTTCAATATTAGTAAACCTGAAGTTTTTTATATTGGACAAATCTCAAGTAATCGATGTATTGAAAAACTCTTGGAGGCAATCTATCTATTAAAAGAGCTTTATCCAAACATCAAATTGCATTTATTTGGATATTTTTCAAGCAATGATTTCCCAAGAAAACTAGAAGTATTAATAAAAGAATATGATTTAGAAGAAAATGTTTTAAAATATGGGATGACGTCTTTTAAAGAAGCAGCCGAAATTGCTAAAAATGCTTTTGTTGGAATCGCTTTACTCAAGGATGTTGGCGATTACAGCATCTCGTATCCTACCAAAATGTTTGAATATATGGCGTCTGGTTTGCCCGTAATTACTTCAAATTTTGAACATTGTTTATCGGTAATTAATTCCACAAAAGCTGGATTCGGAGTAAACCCTGAAAGTGTTCAAGAGATTTTTGAAGTTATTAATTGGTTTATTCAAAACCCAAAAGAAGCGAAAGAAATGGGAAATTTAGGAAAAGAAGCCATTCAAAAACAATATAATTGGGAAAGTGAAGCTAAAAAGTTAATAGCATTCTATCAGAAAGTATTAGCTGATTAAAGTCTGAATTTATTAAATTTCAGATAAACAAAGTTCAATGGAATACTAAATCTAATGATAATACAAAGTAATTTACTCTTAAAAGTATGTCCTTTTAGCTGGTTTAGCATTTTAATTACTTCTTCACCTGCTTCAAAATTCTCAGTAAAAGCACATTGTTTTAACACTAAATAAAGCCTTTTAGCTAGGGCTTCGTTTTCAGTTTCGTTACGATTTAAACTTTGTATTTTGGCACAAACTTTTACCGTTGAAACAACTAATTGATTCTTTTTTTGAATAAATCTGGAAGAAAGTGACGATGATACTTTTCTTTGAAAGGTCAATATTTCAGGCAAATAAGCATATTCCCAATTTCTTGATGACCGAATCCAAAAATCGAAATCTTCATAAGCCAATGTTTCATCATAGCCATTAAAACTATCCAATACTTCTTTTTTTATCATCATTGTAGAAGGCAAAATAAAAGATTGCTCTATCAATTTTGAATAAATATTTCCCTCTGAAATACTTTGGTTTTCATCATCATATAAAGTTCTCAAAGTATTTCCTTGCTCATCTATAAAAGTGGCATTCGAAAAAACTACTCCATACCAATCACTCAATGATTCAAAGTACTTTACTTGCTTTTCTATTCTGGTATTTTCTAAGACATCATCTGTCGATAAATCAATGATATATTTCCCTTTAGCTAATAAAAGTGCTTGATTGAATGATTTACAGTTTCCAATATTTTTTTCATTAAAAAACCATTTAACGGTTGGGTAATTTTGCAGTAAAGCAAGTATTTTTTGTTGACTATCATCTTCACTCGCATCATCAACAACTATTAATTGAATTGCCTTATAAGTTTGATGAAGTACTGAAGAAAGAGATTCTACCAGAAATGCTGAATGATTGTAACAAAGGGCAATAACAGTAACAATAGGTAGATTTTCAGGATTTTTCATATTGTAGAAATACTTGTTTAATTATGTTTCAGTTTCAATCGCTTTTTTAGATTCCGTTGAACCGTATAAAGTTTCAGCGATGCTTGCATTGATTTCAAAACCTAAAATCAAAACTAAAGCAACCAAATAAAGCCAAACCATTAAGGCGATAAAAGTACCGATTGCACCATAAAGTTTATTGTACGTTGCAAAGTTTGAGAGGTAATAAGAAAACAAATTTGAAAGAAGAATCGTAAGAATTGAAGCGGTGATAGAACCTGCATTGATAAATTTCCATTTTTTATGAATGGCTGGCGCCCAATAATAAATGATGGAAATGGTAATAAAAAACACTAAAAATATTACCAAATAAGTAAGTAACTGTAAGGCGTAAAAAGTAAAATCTCGATTCATTATTCCTTCATCAAATAAGAAATCTACAATCAATCGACCCACAATCAAGAAACCTATCGCTACAATCAACACAAAAGTGAGTAGGAAATTTAACATCACTGCAATCAGCCTTGCTTTAATAAAACCACGTTGTTCAGAGGTTTTATACGTTAGGTTAAAAGCTCTCATCAAAGCCATCATTCCACTTGTAGAAGCATACAAAGCAAAGATAAAACCTAATGAAAGTACTCCTCCACGTGGTTTACTTACGATTTCAATAATGGTTTCTTGTGCTTCATGGAAAATTCCTTTGGGCAATACTTCTGAAAGTAATGCAATAATTTTTAAATCAAGATGATTAACAGGAATGTATGGAATGAGTGAAAAAAGGAAAATTATTGTCGGAAATATCGCTAAAGTAAAATTATAAGCCACAGCCGCTGCACGAACATCAATATCAAACTGAAGAATTTTATTGATTAATACTTCTAATACTTGATATACAGTTTTTGCTGCATTTTCTAAATGATAGGTCTTCAAGAAAAGGCGAAAACGGTAATAGGGTTCTGTATGTTTTATTTTTTCTAGCATTTCCAATTTTATATGACCGATTAAGTAAAAAATGTACTCAATCGGTCTAACAATTCTTTCGGGGCTGTTGTAAGTCTATTGTTTTCCATTTTTACAAAAACCAAAGTAGTTTCACCTTTGTGTACCAACGTACCTTTGCTATTGAGAATTTCATAAAAGAAAACAACCCTAGCGGCAGGAAGGTTTTTAATGGTAGTACGAATAGTCAACAAATCATCATACAAAGCAGGAGCAATAAACTTTGAAGTATTTTCATAAACGGGCATCATCACGCCAGAATCTTCCATTGCTTTATAACTAAAGCCCAAACTTCTCAATGCTTCTACCCTACCTATTTCGTACAGTCTTGCATAATTTCCATAATATACATAACCCATTTGGTCGGTATCGGCATATCTTACTCTGTACTGATAATCGTGTTGATACATTGCTTAAATTTTTTATTAGCTGTGAGTATTGAGCTATAAGCTTTGAGCTAATTAGTTCCTAATTGGCAAAAAATATAAATATTTTTTTAGTCTTCAGCTATATTTTGCTCAAAGCTCACAGCTTACAACTCAAATCTCGTAGCTCAAGGCTCACAGCAAAAAAAGCTATTTCCTAATATTCAATTTATTCAATGCTTCTTGATAAATACGGGCATTGTTAAGATGATCAGCAAAGGTTTCTGCAAAATTGTGATAGCCTGAGAAATCTTCTTTCGCACAGAAATACAAATACTTGTGGTGTTCGTAATTTAAAACGGCATCAATAGATGCTAAATCTGGTAAGTTGATTGGGCCAGGAGGCAAACCAACAACACGATAAGTATTATATGGTGAATTAATTTGTAACAATGCCTTCGTTACTCTTTTAATAGAAAAATCTTGATGAGCAAAAATAACGGTTGGGTCTGCTCCTAAAGGCATATTGGTATTCAAGCGATTCATGTAAACACCTGCTACTCTTGGCTTTTCATCTGCTTTTTTTGTTTCAGCCTCCACAATCGAAGCCATGATTTGCGCTCTGATTGGGTCTAAACCAATTTCTGTAGCTTTTCTTTTGCGTTCTTCTGTCCAAAACTTATCATACCAAGTTTTCATGGTATTCATTAACTCATCGGGACTTGTATTCCAATATACTTCATAAGTATTTGGCAAGAACATACACATAATTGTTTCTTTGGTGAATCCGTACTTTCTAGCAACGGCAGTGTCTTCTAACATTGTTGCCAAAGCGGTAGAATCAAATTCAAAGCGATTACCGATTTTATGAACTAAATCTTTCTTTAAACGAATGTTATTAAAAGTAAGCTTAATGGCATCTTGGTTTCCAGAACGAAGTTTTTTGATTACTTCATAATTACCCATGTCTGCTTTAATGACGTAACGTCCTTCACGAACATTGTCTTTATACTTCAATAATTTTGCTAAAAACTTGAATGACAATTCGTCTTTAACAATTTTATGTTTACTCAAAGAATCCCAAACGGTTTCAAAAGTTGCTCCTTTTGGAATCAAAAGGGCAAAGCCTTTTTTCTCATCTACTTCATAATTAGGCGTTTTGGTAATTTGCCAAATATAATATGAAAACATTGTCGCAAATAAAGCGAATGCGAGAAAGAAGTAGCGTAATAATTTATTGTTTTGTTGCATTGTGATGATAATGAAATAAACGCAAGCGTTCTTTTAAAATGATTGTTTTTATTTTAATGATTTGTTTTTAGAATTATAGAACTTTTTAATCTATCCAATTTTCATAGACTAGTCCTTCAATCCTCATCATCTCTTTTACATTTCGACTTACAAGTACACAATCTTCTAATATTGCTGTGCAACCAATCAACAAATCAAAATCACTGATGGGAGTTCCTATTCTTCTTAATCTAGTTTTTTGTTCTGCAAAGATTTCAAAAACAGGTCTAATAGGTAAAACTCTATTTTGAAAACTTTCTGTAAACTGCTTTAATTTAAGCCGATTTTCTTCTTTCTTTGTGGAAGTGCTATTGGCTATTCCATACATTAACTCAAGGATAGTCAACTCTGAGATAAAACAATTTTCTACCCCTACAGAAGAAATTTTAGCAGGAATATTGAAATCATTTTTGATAAAATGGATACAAATATTTGAGTCCAATAAATACTTTATTCTGCCCATGAAGTATCAATATCTTTATTTGTCCTTGATTCTTCAATTATTTTTATCAATTCATCGCTTGTCTCTGGTAAATCAAAGCTTCCTGCTAACGCATAAAAAGCCTTTTCATCCGAAACATTATCTGTTATGTCTATTTCACTAGCACTAATTCTAAATTTAGCTTTCAACCTTTTAGCCAAATCTATAAAAAGCTGATAATCTGCCTGAGAATTTGGTTCAATGATGATTGTGTTCATATTTCTTAAATAAATAATGTTGTTTTCAATAAAGTTACAATACAATAATTATTGTTAATGAATCCCTAAAATCACCATTAAAGATAAAACATTTTACCGCTATCCTTAAAACGCTATCCCAAATCTATCTGCTAAAGCTTGTAAATCTTTTACAACGGGTTCTAAAAGATTAATCCCATTGGCTTTGCGTTCAGCTTCTATTTCTCTTTCTGGATCACCCGGCACTAATACTTTTTTGCCTTCTACAGCGTCGGCTGCATGGAAACGGTCAATCCATTTATCCATATCTGCTTTAAATTCTTCTGCTGGACGGAAAGCATCAACCCTCATTGCTCCCAAGAAATGTCCTGTTCCTTTTCCTACTTGTTCACCTGCGGTCATAAAACCTGCGGTTGCAAACGGAGGAACCCAAGGACCAAAGTTTGCACCAGATAATACGCCTGAGAAAATATCTACAATCGCTCCTAAACCATAACCTTTATGCGAACCATGTTCACGGTCGCCACCGAGGGGTAATAATGCGCCTCCATTTTTTACGGCATTAGAATCGTCTGTTGGATTCCCTTCTTTGTCTTGTACCCAACCAATTGGTGCTGGCGAACCTTTTCTTTGTAAAATCTCCATTTTCCCATAAGCAACTGCTGTACTGGCAAAGTCTGCAACGAAAGCAGGATTATTCTTTGCTGGAACTGCTACTGCAATGGGATTAGTTCCTAAAAGCTTTTCTTTTGAAAAAGTAGGTGTTACCAATGGAGCGGCGTTGGTCATCGCCCAACCAATCATATCATTGTCTGAAGCCATCATGGCATGATAACCTGCAATACCAAAGTGATTAGAATTTTGTACCGAAATCCAACCAGAGCCTACATTTGTTGCTTTTTCCATCGCAATTTTCATCGCAAACGGTGCTACAACCAAGCCTAAACCTTTGTCGCCGTCAATTACTGCTGTTGAAGGAGTTTGATGTACGATTTTGATGTTCGGCGTTGGGTTTAATCTTCCATTATCATACAAACGAACATAGCCACTTAGTCTTGCTGTCCCGTGTGAATCTACTCCTCGTAAATCAGCAGAAATTAATACTTTCGAAGCCAAATCGGCATCTGTTTCAGAACAACCTATCGAAAGAAATACATTTTTAATAAAGTTTTGCAGGTAGCTATATTCGTAAATCATAAATGAATTTGAGATTATTTTCTAAAATTTGAATGAATTTATTGAGATTCAAGGAGGGCAAAATTACGAATAATTGTTCGATGAAAGTCTTTTTTCGAGTAAAAAGCAGAAATATCACGATGATTATCCTGTAAATCTGCTCAAACTTGCTTTGTTCAGGAAGGTAAATAAATGAAGATTTTGTATATTCCTTGTGAAATAAATACTTTCCTTTAGTAGAATCTCAATCAATACTTACTTTTGTGAGAAATTGAAAAATATTGTCACTGTTTCTTTTCAATCAAAGAACCCAGCTATCTAGTAAAACGTTAATCAAGCATCCATTGAGCATATAAATTTTAATAAAATGTCTTTCAGATTCAAACGTATTAGTGCCAGCCTTTTTGGCTATTTCGTAAAAGGTTTATTTTTACTCGCCCCTGTTTACATAACAGGTTACATCATTTTCAACCTGCTGAATTCATTAGACCAAGAATTTTACTTTTACTTCCGTGGAACTGGCTTAGTCATTATGGTGGCAATCATCATGATTGTTGGCTTTTTAGGTTCAACGTTCATTTCTTTGCCATTGATTCAAATTCTGGAAGAAGGGGTTTCCAAACTTCCTTTGGTGGGTTTAATTTACTTTTCTTTAAAAGACCTCATCGGTGCGTTTGTTGGCGATAAAAAGAAGTTTAACCAACCCGTAAAATTTATTTTGAACAAAGAAAATGGTATCCAAAAGCTAGGTTTCATTACACAGACTGATTTAGGTTTTTTAGATATTCAAGATGCAGTGCTAGTTTACTGCCCACATTCTTATGCTTTCTCTGGTGAAATCTTTGTTGTTCCAAGTGCCAATGTTACTTTATTGAATATTCCTGCTTCCGATGCCATGAAAATGATTGTTTCAGGTGGCGTTTCTTTATCAAGCGCCCCTTAATTTTTTTTGGGTATTTCTATACAACATTAATCTTCTTATTTAGTTAAATGATTGCAAAGCGTAATTCTCCTTAAAAGTTAATGCGCTTTGCTATTGATTAATTTTGCTTTCTTACAAAATTCTAACATTCTAATTTACGCTCATCATTTATGGTTCTCATAAGTATTTTTTCCAATTTTTCTTGGTGGTTCATTATTCCAATTGCCTTACTCGTTTTGGCACTTCGTGACATTCTTCAAAATCGCCATACCATTCAACATAACTTTCCAGTGGTCGGTCATATTCGATATATGCTCGAAAAAATTGGTCCTGAACTCAGACAATATATCGTTGCCAACAACCGTGAAGAACTTCCTTTTAACAGAGGAGAAAGAGCTTGGGTGTATGCTTCTTCTAAGAAAGAAAACAATTTACAAGGTTTTGGTTCTGACCAAGATTTTAATGCAGCAGGATATATTTTTATTAAACATGCCATGCTTGGGCATAAAGTTTCGGCAAATCATCCCAATCAAAAAGACCCAAGTGCGGTGCCTTGTTCAAAAACTATTGGTGAATACCATAAACGTAAGCGTCCTTATAAACCATATTCTGTCGTAAATATTTCTGGAATGAGTTACGGTTCTTTGTCTGCAAAAGCCATTGAATCGTTAAATAAAGGAGCTTTAAAATTTGGCTGTTATCACAACACTGGCGAAGGTTCACTTTCGCCATATCATAAATATGGTGCTGATGTGGTAGTAAATATTGGTACTGCTTACTTTGGTGTAAGAGATGATGATGGGAATTTTTCGATGGAGAAATTAATTAAAATGACTTCAGAAAATCAATTCATCAGAGCATTGGAACTAAAGCTTTCTCAAGGTGCAAAACCGGGTAAAGGTGGGATGTTACCCGCTGCTAAAATCACGAAGGAAATCTCTGAAATCAGACATATCCCGATGGGTAAAGATGCTCTTTCTCCTGCATTTCATTCAGAGTTCTCTAGCATTCCTGAAATGGTTAATTTCATTGAATCAATGGCTAGTAAAACTGGTTTACCTGTAGGAATTAAGTCGGCAGTAGGGAAATTAGAGATGTGGGAAGAACTTGCACAGTATATGGTGAAAACTGGAAAAGGTCCAGACTTTATTACAATTGATGGTGGCGAAGGTGGAACGGGTGCTGCACCTCATGCTTTTGCAGATCACGTTTCTTTACCCTTTAATTATGGTTTTACAAGGGTTTATAAGATTTTCCAGAAGTATGAATTGGCAGATAAAATTGTATTTATTGGTTCTGGTAAATTAGGTTTTCCTGAAAAGGCAATGATGGCATTTGCTATGGGTTGTGATGTAATCAATGTAGCCCGTGAAGCAATGATGTCTATCGGTTGTATTCAGGCACAGGTTTGTCATACCAATCGTTGTCCAGCGGGTGTGGCTACTTCAAGTCCTTGGTTACAAGGTGGAATCGACCCAGCGCTTAAAAGCGAGCGTTTTTACAATTATGTAAAGACATTAAACAAAGAAATTCTGGAGATTACTCATGCTTGTGGTTATGAACACCCTAGTCAGATGACAATGCAAGATGTTGATATGGTAATGGGCGATAATAACAAAACACAATCATTAGCAACAACCTTTGGATACAATAAAACTAAAGTGCCTTTTGAAAGTGTAGAAAAATTATTGCAAAGTCCTTATTTAGGTGGTGGAAAAGCAAAGCTTAATTAATAATTGTAAAAAGGATGGTTTAAAGCCATCCTTTTTTATTGGTAAAAAAACAAATTAATATTGGCAACCTGACTGTTTGAATTAACGACCCGACTGCTTGAATTGGCAGCATGACTGTTTGAATTGACGACCCGACTGCTTGAATTGCCAGCATGACTGTTTGAATTAACGACCCGACTGCTTGAATTGCCAACATGACTGTTTGAATTGACGACCCGACTGCTTGAATTGCCAACACGACTCCCAGAATTAATAAAATACATTACAAAAGATTAAAAAAGACGATGTGAATTTTCGAGATAATTCGATAAATATCGTTCATTCATCTTTCCATAACCTCAATTGACGGCTCTTTCGGCAATTTTCATTATCTTTGTAGTATGTTATCTATCAATAATCTTTCGTTTTATTTCGGTTCTCGCCCAATGTATGATGGGGCGAACTTACATATTAAGCCCAAAGACAAAATCGGTCTTATCGGGGCAAATGGTACTGGTAAATCTACTTTACTTCGTATAATAGATGGTGAATACTTACCCGATGGTGGTAGTATTTCTAAGTCAGGCGACTGTACTATTGGTTTTTTAAATCAAGACTTACTTTCATATCAGAGTGACGATTCTATTCTTTCAGTGGCGATGCAAGCTTTTGAAAGACAGAACTTCTTACAAGCTGAAATCGATAAGGTTTTACATAAGATGGAAACCAATTTTGAAGATGATGATGTCAATAAACTGGCTCGTTTTCAAGATGAATTTGATGCTTTAGGCGGATATACCATCCAGTCGGAAGCAGAAGCAATTCTGGAAGGTTTAGGATTCAGCACCGAGGAATTAGCACAGCCTTTACAGAAGTTTTCTGGAGGTTGGAGAATGCGTGTAATGTTAGCAAAATTGCTTTTACAACGTCCTTCGCTATTGATGCTAGATGAGCCTACCAACCACTTGGACTTACCGTCTATTCAATGGGTAGAAAACTATATCAATACTTACGAGGGAGCAATTATTGTTGTTTCTCACGATAGATTTTTCTTAGATAACACCGTTACTACAATTGTAGAAGTAACGGGTTCGAAGTTGGTTTCTTATTCTGGCAACTATTCTTACTATATGGAAGAAAAAGCTTTGAGAAATGAAGTACAGAAAGGTGCTTACGAGAACCAACAACAAGCAATAAAGCAAACTGAAAAGTTTATTACTCGCTTCAAAGCAAAAGCGACTAAAGCTCGTCAGGTACAATCAAGAGTAAAAGCTTTAGAAAGATTAGAATTGATTGATGACGTTTTGGATGAAAATGCGAAAGTAAACTTCAAGTTCAACTTCGGTACTCAGCCAGGTCGTTTCATCATGCACTTGGAAGATATTACAAAGGCTTATGGACCAAAAAGGATTCTTACTAGCACCAATGCGGTTATCGAAAGAGGAGATAAAATTGCTTTGATTGGTGCCAATGGTAAAGGTAAATCTACGGTGTTGAGAATCATTGATGGTTCAGAGCAATTTGAAGGTGAACGCAAATTGGGGCATAATGTTATCGACTCATTTTATGCACAACATCAGTTAGAAAGCTTAGACGTAAACAATACCCTGTTGGATGAATTGAAAATGACAGGAACAGGGAAGTTAGAAACAGAATTAAGAAGTATCTTAGGTTGTTTCTTGTTCTCAGGTGATGATGCTTTCAAGAAAATTAAAGTACTTTCGGGGGGTGAAAAATCAAGAGTAGCCTTGGCTAAAGTATTAATCTCTGAGGCTAACTTTTTATTACTCGATGAGCCTACTAACCACTTGGACATGATGTCTGTAAACATCTTGATTCAAGCTTTACAACAGTACGAAGGTACTTATGTAGTGGTTTCTCACGATAGGTTCTTCGTTTCTGAAATTGCTAATAAGATTTGGTATATTGAAGACGAAGAGATTAAAGTATATCCAGGCACTTATGATGAATATGAAACTTGGATGGAACAACGTAGAATAGATGGAACACTTCCAAAAGAAGGTTCTCCGAAAAAGACCGTTGAGAAAGTTGTAGAGAAAAAGCCAGTTTTAGATGATTTTGCCAAAAAGGAAGCACAAAAGAATCTCAAGAAGTTAAATCAAAAGTTGACTGATGCAGAAAGCTTAATCGCAAAATTAGAAGCAGAGAAAGTCGAAAAAGAGAAAACCCTTGCCGACCCAATTACTTTTAACAATGCTGATACATTGAAAAAAGAGAACATTGCTTACCAAAAAATTCTCAATTCTTTAGAAGAAGCAAGCGATACTTGGGAAGCTGTAATGTTGGAGATTGAGGAAACAGAAAGTGTACTTCAGTAAAGTTTAATTATTGACTACAAACTTTGAGTAATAATTTTCTAAAAACGCAAATAAACGGTAAACACTGCTTTATTTGCGTTTTTGATTTTAAACCTTTGTTCGTTTACTTTCAGAATAATTTTGTCTCCCTTTCGTTATTAGAAACATCTTGCTTTATCACTTAGACGCTCAATCCATTCGCTATTCTTTATGAAAATTTCAACCATCTTATTCTTATTATTGATTCCATTTACCTTTTTTGCGCAAAGAAAGAAAGCTGTACAATACGAGTCTAAAAAGATTATTTACGATAATCATATTTATGAACCTTACATTCGTACTGTTCAATTATATCCTTCTTTAAGTGCTACAAAAACACCTCAAGAAACCTTAAACCCACCTGTAATCAATTTACAGGAAAATCAAATTTTAAAACTAGAATTTGATTGTTTAGCCCCTGAATTTCAGAGTTTCAGAGTAAAGATATTTCATTGTAATGCAGATTGGACACCTTCTGTATTGAATGATATTGAGTACTTGACGGAATTCAACGATTTCCCAATTAACGATTATAGAAATTCATTTGCTACCAAAATTCCATATACCCATTTTGCTGTAGAAATCCCTAAGACCAAATTAGCAGGCAACTACTTGGTAATGGTTTATAAAAACCGTAATGAAGACGACATCGTGCTTACTCGTAGATTTATGGTTTTCCAGAATCGTGTAGGCGTTGCTGGCAATGTTACTTTCCCGAATAATGTTCAGAAAAGGCGTACTCATCAACAGGTAAACTTTAGTGTAAATTATAGTGGCTACGAAATTATTGACCCCAAGCAAGATTTGAAAATTGTAATCCGCCAGAATTTTAGAGACAACAAAACCCTTACAAATCTTAAACCATTTATGATTGATTCCTACAATCGTAAAATGGATTATCAGTTTTTTGAAGGAGAAAACCAATTAGAAGGCAGTAATGAATTTAGAATGTTTGATGGAAGAAGTACCCAACAAAAATTAGTGAATATTGCTAGAATTGTTCAGGCAGAAAAAGAAAGTATCATAGAGGTTCGTCCCGAAAAACCACAAAATGGTTTGGCTTATGTAGCGACGAATGATTTCAACGGAATGTACGTGATAGATAATTACGAAACCAATCATGGCGATACGGAATCGGATTATGTAAGAGTAAGTTTTTTATTGAAAACTGATTCCTTAGAAAACAAAAAGGTATTCATTAACGGAGCTTTCAACGATTGGAATCTTAACGAAGTAAACCAAATGCACTATGTACCAGAAAGTGGAGCTTATGAAGCTTTTATTCAGTTAAAACAAGGAGTGTACAATTATTTGTACGTAACAAAAGATAATGAAGGAAATATCAGCGAAGCAGAACTAGAAGGCACACATTCACAAACTGAAAATGTGTATGAAATTTTGATATACCATCGTTCAATAGGAACAAGAGCCGATGCTTTAGTAGGTTATACTTTGATAAAAAATCAATAAAAAAAGCCTTCCAATGAATGTTGGAAGGCTTTTTTTTATCACTAAATATTGTTATTAGACGTTAAAACGGAAGTGCATAATATCACCATCAATTACAACGTATTCTTTACCTTCAACCGATAGTTTACCTGCCTCTTTACAAGCATTTTCAGATTTGTATTGTTGGTAATCTGCAAATTTAATTACTTCCGCACGAATAAAACCACGTTCAAAGTCTGAGTGAATAACACCAGCAGCGGCTGGAGCTTTCCAACCTTTTTGGATTGTCCAAGCACGCACTTCTTTCACACCTGCCGTGAAATAAGTAATCAAGTTCAATAAATAATATGAGCTACGGATTAGTTTATCTAAACCAGATTCAGTCAAATTATACTCTTCCAAAAACATTTGACGATCGTCTTCATCTTCCATTTCAGCAATTTGTGCTTCTAAAGCAGCACAGATTACTACAACCTCCGCTCCTTCTTCAGCTACAGCAGCTTTCAATTGCTCTACATACTCGTTTGTACCTTTTGCAATAGAAGCTTCATCTACGTTAGCAACATAAATTACTGGTTTATCGGTCAATAAACATAAATCACCGATTGCTTCAAATTTAGCATCAGGTTCTAAACCTTGAACAGTTCTTGCAGATTTACCAGCTTCTAAAGTAGCTTTATATTGTTGAAGAATGGCTAATTGTGCTCTAGATTTTGCATCGCCAGCTTTGGCTGCACGTTCTACTTTTTGAATTTTTTTATCGACAGATTCTAAATCTTTTAATTGTAATTCATAATCGATAATTTCTTTATCCGAAACAGGATTTACTCTTCCTTCTACGTGAACGATGTTATCATCAGTAAAACAACGAACAACGTGCAAGATAGCATCTACTTCACGAATGTTTGCCAAGAATTTGTTTCCTAAACCCGCACCTTGCGATGCACCTTTTACCAAACCCGCAATATCCATAAATTCAATAACCGTTGGTAGAACTCTTTGAGGGTTTACCAATTGTTCTAAAATATTAAGACGTTCGTCAGGAACTGTTACAATGCCAACATTAGGCTCGATTGTACAGAAAGGATAATTAGCGGCTTCCGCCTTATTTGAAGAAATTGCACTAAATAAAGTAGATTTACCAACATTAGGCAAACCTACGATTCCACATTGAAGACCCATTTATCTACTTATTAATTTCAAAGATTTATAATATCAAGTATACCTCAAGACTAAACATGCAAATAGAATATAACATAACTCTTGCTTATTATTGTGTGTTAAACTTTAGAAATCGAAGATTCTACTTCTAAGTTTATCAATTCATTTCTTGAAAATTTGGGAATAATGAATCTGACAATGCAGCTAAATTTGAATTTTCATTCAAAAAAGAAGACTTATGGGGATTTTTACATTTTAACTATTTTTTGCAGATTATAAGGTCTGTTTGAGCTTTTCTATATGAGCAAAGTTACAAGTTTAATCCTACAACAACAAAAAAGCCTCTGAAAATTCAGAGGCTTATACAATTCTTCAATTAGTTTATTCCCATTTCAAATCGCTACCAAAACCACCTACAGCATCTTCATCTTCACGATTAAATTGCGTAAAATCTACATCTGGCAATAATTCATGCTTCACATGATCAACAGCCTCTTGTAGCCCTTCAACAAATTTATCAAAATCTTCTTTGTACAAGAACATTTTATGTTTTTCGTAAGCAAATCCATCATCCTTTTGATAACGGCGACTTTCAGTAATAGTAATGTAGTAGTCGTTTGAGCGGGTCGATTTCACATCAAAAAAATACGTTCGCTTTCCTGCTCTGATACGTTTCGAAAACAATTCTTCTCTTTCTCTTTCTTCCACTGTGCTATGACAATTTAGGGTTTACGGATTGGTAAAAATATAAATTTTCTGAATGTTTCAAAAGTTAATCATAAAAAATAATTTCTGCTTCATCGTTTATCCTTTCTATACTAAGTTTTGAAGATTTATAACAGATTAGCTTTAAAAGCCTTTTATCTGAATCCATTTAAAGTAAAAAACTTTATTTTTTGTGCTTAATTACTGTATTTCAAAATTATAAGCACTAAAATTTATATTTTTATTTCTCCCGAAAAAGGCTAGTTTTGTATTCCAGTTTTGGTAGATAATGTGTAGAAAGCCACTAAATTTAATCCACTAAATCACACAAAATGTCAAAACCACTTCTAGGAATTATTATAATTTTCTGCCTTTTCTGTTCTGTTAGCCATGCACAAAAATTAGGAGATGAATCTTATGGAATTTCCTCTTTCTATGCTCAGTATTTCTATCAAAAACCTACTTCAACAGGAGAAATACTTCAAAGAAATCAATATACAGCTGCGCACATGACTTTGCCATTCGGAACGATGGTTGAAGTAACAAATCTTGCTAACAAGCGTTTTGTGATTGTTAGAATCAATGACAGAGGACCTTTTAAACCGGGAAGGATTATTGATTTAACTGAAAATCCAGCAAAATGGCTAAAAATGACGAACAAAGGTCTTACCAAAGTTCGCCTGAAAGTAGTTGGTTTTGATGGAGACATCATGCTTGAACCTTATGATTCGTTGAGGTTGGTTGCTCCTCCACATTTTGAACCTAAATTCTATCAAAAAACTAAATTAAAGTATCATCGTTATTATCGCCTCAAAAAAAATTGGCAAAAACGCAAATACCCAAATCTCAAACATCGACGTTTAAAGGTAAATTCTTATTTGAGAAGACTTTCAAAACAAAGAATTAAAGCTAAAAAAGTAGCAAAAGAGGCACAAAAAACAAAAATAATTCCTCCGAAAAAGAGTAAATAATTAGTTCAATCAACAATTATAAAATCATGGATTTAGCACAAATACGCCAATATGGAAATATAGAATTCTTAGCCAAACAAATGGTAGAAGGTTTTATTACGGGTCTTCATAAATCGCCATTTCATGGTTTTTCAGTTGAATTTGCCGAACATCGTTTATACAATAATGGCGAAAGCACTAGACATATCGACTGGAAAGTATTTGCTAAAACAGATAGAATTTATACCAAACGTTATGAAGAAGAGACAAATTTACGTTGTCATTTAATTATTGATACTTCTTCTTCGATGTATTATCCTGAAAAAACGAATGGGAAAATTGTGTTCTCTACTATGGCAGCGGCGGCTTTGGCTTATATGCTTCAAAAGCAAAAAGATGCCATTAGTTTGATTACTTTTTCATCGTCAGTTGAGATTCAAACGCCAGTAAAATCGACGCCATCACACATTCATAAAATATTTCTGGATTTAGAAAACTTACTTCAAAAACCAAAAGAACATAAAAAAACGGAAGTGGCATCGGTGATTCATCAAATTGCTGAAAATATTCACAAACGTTCGTTAGTCATTCTTTTCAGCGATATGTTTGATGATATTGAAAATGCTGAAAAGATTTTTTCTTCCTTACAACACCTAAAACATAATCTTCATGAAGTATTGATTTTTCATGTTACAGACAAAAAGACAGAATCAGATTTTGATTTTGATGATCGTCCTTATGAGTTTATCGACTTAGAAAGTAATGAGAGTATTAAACTGAATCCTGCACAAGTAAAAGCGGAATATCAAAAAACCTTACATCAGTTTTATAAAGAACTCAAACTTCGTTGTGGACAATATAAAATTGATTTTATTGAAGCAGACATCGCTGAAGGCTTTGAACAAATACTTTCAGCTTATTTGGTAAAAAGAGGGAAGATGAAGTAATTCCTTCATCTTCTCAAAGTGCTAAAGGCAGAGTAAAGAAAAACTTAGTTCCTTCATTTTCAACGGTTTCAAACCAAATACTTCCTTTGGCATTATCAACTACCCATTTTGCTAAAGCCAAACCTACACCTGAACCTTGTACTTTCGTTGAATAATCTAACATAAATATTTTCCCTTGATTTTCTTCAGGAATTCCAATGCCATTATCTTGAATACTGAAAGTCACTGCTTCAAGCCCAACTTCTACGGCAATAATCACCTCCGCATTTCTACTTTCTGGGATGGATTGAATGGCATTCATTATTAAATTCTTAATGATATTTCCCGTTAATTGGCGGTCACCAACTACTTTAATGGCTTTTACAGGAACCATCATTCGAATATGCTGTTGAGTATCGTCTTTGAAAAGATTGACTACTTTTCTGGTTTCATAGGCAAAATCAAATACTTCACTTTTAGGAATTGGCAATCTAGCAAAATCTGAAAAAGAAGTAGCGATGTATGAAAGATTATCAATTTGCCCTGTCAAAGATTCTATTTGGTCTTTTACTTGCGACATATCCAATTCTGTCCCTCTTGAAATCTTACGTAACAATAATTGCAAAGACAATTTCATTGGCGTCAACGGATTTTTAATCTCATGAGCTACTTGTTTTGCCATTTGTTGCCAAGCAGATTGCTTATTGGCATCAGTCAAAGCCACTTTAGATTCATCCAACTTTACCAGCATTTCGTTATAGGCTTTTACCAAAACACCAATTTCATCATCCGAACGCCAAGAAAGTGGTTCACTTGGTTTACTTAAATCAATTTTCCGCAATTTATTGGTAATCATCTGTAACGGAACAACCAAAAGATTAGAAGCCAAATACGAAAACCATAATAATACTAAGAAAATAGTGGTAAAAGTATTCAATAAAGAACCTATTACAGAACTTACTTCTTTGGTAAAATAAGTTTTTGAATCGTAGAAGGGAATACAAACAATTCCCAATAACTTACCTTCATTCGATTTTAATTCTAAGTAAGAAGTTTTAAAAGATAAATCCCCAATGGCTTCATCTAAAATCACTTTCTTCTCTTTTTCTTCCATCAATTGCGTATAAGCAATTGGATTAATGTATGAAGAAATAAAGCCTTGTTCAAAACTCAAAGGTTTATTACTTGCTAATAAATGACCTTTAGTGTCAAAAACGCTGATGTACTTTTTAGTACTTACAGCGATACTATTGATGGTGTCAGACAAAAACTGTTTACTCATTTTCCCCTGAATATATCTATCAACAGCTGGCATCAGATTGATGCCAATACTTTCGGTTTGGTTTAAATAACTGTTTTCTTGACTTTCTGAAAATTTGGTTCCGATAATACTAAATGTAATACTTACTACCAAAATCAGCGGAAGTAAAAAAGCAATATTAAGATAGATTTGAATTTTACTAGCAATATTGATATTCATCTTCGACAATCCATATTGCGAAGCATAAAATAAAATAACAACGATGATGGTAAAAACTAATATTAAAAAGAGAAAAGAAAAATTGGCATAAATAGATGCAATACTTTGTGTTTCTGATGAAACCACAATTGCTCTGCCATTTTTACCAATAAAACCTACATGTTTGTAGCCATTTTCTTCTACACCTTCTTCAATAATCTCTTTTCCTAATAAAGTTTCGTTCGATAATTTACTTTCGTAGTTGAAGCCCTCTCCTCCTGTTTTTACAATTTTCCCATTTTCATAAATCGCAAAACTATAAGTATTAGCTTTCAGTTTATTTCCTGAAATAATAGGCGATTCTCCGTCAGTTGAACTTTCAGTAAATTCTTTTTTCTTTTTTAAGTCTAAAATTATATAGCCAGTTACTAAGTCTTCTTTATTTAAAAGTGGAATAAAATTAAAATACTGTTTACCCGAATAAACCTCTAAATCATTCACAAAATATACATTGGCATTTTTTGTTTGGTACTTAGGCAGTTTAAATATCTTTTCAAAAGTTTCATAATTCTCTATTTCATCCGTATTATCAAGGGATTTTCCTGTGTAATCAAACACAAAAACATTAACATCATAATAAGAAAAATAGCTATCTAATAAATTATGTTTGATATAATTCTCTACTTGTTCTTTGGGTAAAAAGTCTGATTTCAACAAGTTCATTACTATTGAATCTCTACTAATTACAAGACTTGCTTTACTTAAAAGAAATTCTGCTTTTTCATCATTTTCGTCAAAATAACTCTTGGCAAATTGTTTTTTCTGAGTAAAATCTTCTTCCACATTTTGTTGACTAACTACATAATTTCCAATACCAGCACAAACTAATGCTCCACAAAAGAAATAAATGGAAGTTTGATAACGGAAAGTATATAAATAACGTGGGAAGGAAGTAAAAAACAGCACTAGCACATAAACAGCGTGTATTCCGAAAACGACAATATTAAAATTGGAGAAAACAAAGCAAACTAAACTCGCAAAAACGAAAGCCAATAGCAAGGCTTGATAAACCCATTTTGTATGTTGTCTGTTAAGTTTTATCACCAAAATGATGAGAAAATGACAGATTAAGAAGTATCCTAATGATATTAAAACATAAATCAGCAATGAATAAAAAACCAGTGGTTTTTCCCAAATATCAATATTCAATGCCAAACTCAATTCATTATTTGACTTTTGATAAATATCTAACAGCACGCTGTACATTAATTGGCTCGCTCCAAAACTACCAATCAGAAGTACCACTGAAATAATGCGTTTGATAGGCTTTTCTAAATTCATCAGCCACAAATACACACTCATTTTGTAGAAGTAATTTATCAAGTAAAACAAGATAAACACAAGTACTAATAAGTTAATAATTAGGTCGCCCAAAGAAGGTGAGAAAATGGATACGCTAAAATATTTGGGATTAAAAAGCTCTGATTCACTGAAAATAAATGGAATTGAACAAAACAACATGGCTACTCTCAATAACAAAAAGAAAGCCACCAAAATCATAAAAGCCAAACCGTATTGATGACTATTATTGAAGTACCAAATCCAAGTAAATAAATATATGATTGAAAAAAGTAAACACAAAAAGCCAACGATGATAACCGCATCAGGAATAATATGATGCTGGGAATTATCTGTTTCGTCTGAAAATACTGAAAATAGGAAGGTTTTGGAAGGAGTAAAAATATTATGTTGAACTTTTGATGCTGGAATGATGCTGATTTCTTTCGGGTCAACCTTAAAAATACTTTCATTGAAAACCGTTTTTTGTCCATTTCCTCGATACTCTTTTGAATAAGAAAGATTAATCATCGAAAAAACTTCAAAAGTATTAGTACCAACTGTTACCCAACGTCGATTCAAAATAAACTTTCCTGTTTCTAATTCTAAGGCTTTGGTACTGTAATTTCCTTTGATAAAAGTATAATCAGGTACAAATTGGTAATCAGACCAAAATATCAATTTTCCATTTCTAAAAACGAAATATGGATAAGCTGTTGTAGTTCTGAAAGTACTAAATCTATTACTCTTTGCATTCGTAATTGTTCCAAAAACCTTGTCTAAATCCGAATTTGATTGCTTAATTTCTTGGCTCACTTTGTTTTGAACATCAAACAGATACTTCTCTTCGAATGTTTTACTAATTCCATCGCCAATAACAACATATAAAAATGCTGCTATTCCAAAGCACAAAAAAGCCAAACTCAAAAAGATATTTCTCTTAAGGAAAAATGAGATAAGAAATTTAGTAAATGTATGATTCATAACATTTTACTTGTGGGCAATCTATTCTTTATATCTGAAACAGAAGCCTTTTCAAACAAAAAATAGCACAAACATGGTTTTTAAAGTTTTATTGGACAAAGAGGATTTACTCATTTTATCAAAAATACTCTATTTTTTTAAAATAAGTGTTTTTGATGAAACAAAAAGAAGAGTCTATTGTTCAAAAGACTCTTCTAAAAGGAAATTAAAATATTTTTGGATGAAATTACTTAAAAAATTGCCTCAGCAATCTTCTTAGTACTTTCTGATTTACTCATGGTATAAAAGTGTAAAATTGGTGCTTCAAAAGCCATCAATTCTTTACATTGCTGAATACACCATTCTATGCCAACCTGTTTAACGTCTTTATCTGTTTTGCAATTTGTTACTGCTGTTACCAAATCTTCTGGCATATCTAAATGGAAAATTCTTGGTAAAACTGTCAATTGTTTCTTAGTTGCCAAAGGTTTTAAGCCGGGAATAATTGGTACATTAATCCCTTCTTCACGACATTTCTTTACAAAATCAAAGTATTTCTGATTATCAAAAAACATTTGTGTAACGATATAATCTGCACCTAATGCTACTTTCTTTTTCAAATAAGCAAAGTCCATGTTAAAATTGGGCGCTTCAAAATGCTTTTCTGGATAACCCGCTACACCAATACAAAAGTTGGTTGGCGACGCTTGTGTTTCTTCATGCAAAAGTTCTCCATTGTTCATTCTTACTACTTGTTGTAATAAATCACTTGCAAAAGCATGACCACCTTTTTCCGGTGTAAATGCTGGATTTCCTTTCACTGGGTCACCACGAAGTACTAATACATTATCAATACCCAAATAGTGTAAATCAAACAAAAAATCTTCTGTTTCTTCTTTCGTGAATCCTCCGCAAATTACATGTGGCACTGCATCAACATTGAAACGATTCATCAAACTTGCACAAATACCTACTGTACCCGGACGTTTGCGAATTGGAATTCTATCAATCTGACCGTTCACTATTTTTTCTAAAAATTCTTCACGGTGATAGGTTACCTCAATAAAAGGCGGTTTAAATTCCATCAAAGGCTCAATATTACTCATCAATGCTTGAATACTTTCCCCTTTAACTGGCGGAATAATCTCTATTGAAAACAAGGTCTTACCTTTTGCTTGCTCGATGTATTGGGTAATTTTGGTCATAATTAAGATAATAAATCTCCGTCCTTTCGGTGAATTGCTTCAACAAAGTATCGTAGATAGCATTAATTTATATTTTTACAAAGGTAGGCAAAACTTACAGAGTCAAAAACTGCTTTACTAACATTTCCCACTCATCTGCCAATGAACCTACAAAAACTGACGATTTTGCACGAGTGTACCAATATCTGGCATTCCAATTATCGCCTTCCTTTCTGTGCAAATAAGCATGTAATTGGTCATAATTTTTCGAACCTTCGTTACTTTGCGCTACTTCATGTGCTTGTTCCCAATCGTCATTAGCATCGTACCAAAGTGCTACGAGTAATTCATGAACAGAAGAAGGCGGAGCAGGTTCAGCAAGTGTTGCTTTAAATTCAGCGTAAGTCATCGAATCTAACATTTTTAAATGAGCCATAAAGTTACATACTAAGTAGGTTCAAATAAAAAGTCGTTCGGCTATTTCTTTACAAAATGGCTTATTAGTCTTTCTTAAAAAGGGAAAAAAGGACATAATGGCTGAATACCATTTAAAAACAAGCCGTTTTGTCTGACAAAATCCACTGGTATAGGATTTGAAAGAAGATAGATAACCTAAAAAGGAATCTGTGTAAACCTTTAATAAGTAAATGAAGATGAAAAAGAAAATAGAAATTCCGAGAAATATATTAGCTGACATTGATTTTAACAATACTTTAAATGGCGGTAGAACAGAACCTAATATTGAGGTGAATCAAACTGAAAATGCTTATGAAGTTTTTGTAAAAGTAGCTGGTTTAAGTGCAGATCATTTACAAATGGATGTTCAGGATAACCGACTTTGGTTATATGCTTTACAACCTGTTTTGAAAAAGGCGGAAGAAGACGAAGCACAAAATTTTGTTCCACAAACCATCGGACAAATTATGTTACCCAATTTTGTTGACCTAGAAAATATTTCAGCGAAGTATTATAACCATCAATGGAAAATTGTAATGCCAATTGATGAACATAGAAAAGGATTCAAGAAGAGAATTGATGTAGAAATCTAAGCAAACAAAATGCAATATATAAGCCCTACGATTACGCTTTCGTAGGGCTTTTCTTTTTCTTAAAATCTTAGAAAGTATATCTGAACGATAATGCTATTTCATCTGCCCAGAAACTACTATAATTGATGATATTGATTGCCGGTTTCCAGTCTAAACTGATAGCTAAAGGAATAGTTCTAGCATAAGCTTCTAAGCCTAAAATACCATCTAAACCTAATACGGTTGTTTGGTCTCTATCTAAAAAGCCTGGACGTTTATCTCCCCAAACATATACGTGACCACCACCACCAATGAACCAGTTGAAATCTCTGGAATTAAAAGCCCTACCGTGTACTTCATAAAGTCCTGTTAAGCCAAAACCGTCATAGCGGAATGAACCAATCAATTCTACAGCATCTTTGTTATTCACAAAGGTTTTGAATGTAATACCATTCGTATTACCCAAACGAATACCTAAAGCTGACTTGTACTGCCCTTGAGCTTTTACCGAAGTACTTACACCCAATAAAACGAGTATAAAAGCACTGAATAAGAGTTTTTTCATGTTAATGTTGTTAATAATTTAATCAAAAAGCATTTCTAAATAATTATACCAAAGGGAATCCTGCTATTTTGTAGAAAATAATCCTCAATAAATCCACAAAAGTAAATTCTAAAAGATTTTTGGAAAAATTGAGTAAAAATCTATCCTTACAATACTCTACAAGTAAAAACTGGAAAATACTTATCTTTCAGCCATAATCGAATTCATCCTAAATCTCCTTATTATGAATATTAAAACTAAACTCTTACTAGTACTTTTTGTGCTGTTTCAAAGCATTGCTTTTGCTACTGTAAAGTACAATCAACCTCCTTCAAAAGAATTTTATTTATTGGTAGGCACTTATACTTCTGGAAAAAGTGAAGGAATTTATGTCTATAAATTCAATAGTGAAACAGGTAATTTCCAAGCAATTAGTATTGCTAAAAATCTAAAAAATCCGGCTTTTTTAGCGATTTCACCTAATCAAAAGTATGTTTATTCTGTTGGTGAATTCAATAATGGCGGTGCTGTGTATGCTTTTGAGTTCGATAAAACAAAAGGGGAATTAACACAATTGAGTACACAATCTGCCAATGGTTCTGGTCCTTGCCATGTAGCAGTTGATAAAACAGGAAAATGGGTAATTGTGGGGAATTATGGGGCTGGAAGCCTAAGTGTTTTACCTGTAGAAAGCAATGGAGGCGTAGCAGCAGCGATTCAAACCATTCAACACGAAGGAAAAAGTGTAGATGTGAACAGACAAGACAAACCACATGTGCATTCAATTAACATTGCTCCAAATAATTTAGATGTTTTTGTGCCTGATTTAGGAATTGATAAAATCGTTACTTATCAATTGGATGCTAAAACTGGCAAATTAAATGCGGGAAATCCAGCTTTCACCAAAGTAAAAGACGGTACAGGTCCTAGACATTTCACTTTTCATCCTAACAAAAAGTTTGCTTATGTTATTCAGGAATTAAGTGGAGAAATCACGGGCTTTAATTATAAAAAAGGTTCGCTTGAGGCTTTTCAAACGATTAGTACTTTGCCAGCAGATTATACAGGTGGAAAATCTTGTGCAGATATTCATATTTCGCCCGATGGTAAGTTTTTGTATGGTTCAAACAGAGTTCATGATAGCATTGCGATTTATGCCATCAATCAAAAAACAGGCGAACTTACTTATATTACCAATCAGTCGGTGTTAGGAAAAAAACCAAGAAATTTCATGATTGACCCTACTGGAAAATTTGTTTTGATAGCCAATCAAGACAGTGATAATATCACCATTTTTGAACGTGACGCTATTAAAGGTACTTTGACAGCTACGGGAAAGGAAATCTCAGTACCAACTCCAGTTTGTTTAAAAATGTTGGATGTGAAATAAGCTGATAGTTTAATACTTAAAAAAGGGAATTAGCAAAAGGCTAGTTCCCTTTTTTAAGTATTAAAAGTAACAAATGATATACTTCAAGTATCTCCATTTATACTAAATACCGCAATTTCCCGCAAAAAAGTATCAAATGACATACTTCAAGTATCTCCGTTCATACTAAATACCGCAATTTCCCGCAAAAAAGTATCAAACGACATACTCCAAGTATCTCCATCCATACTAAATACCGCAATTTCCCGCAAAAAAGTATCAAACGACATACTCTATGATAAACAAAAAGCTCTATTCAACACATTGGTTAAAGAGAGCTTTTTGAATGAATATTTTCAGTCTTTATAATTTTTTCAGGATGGCAAAAAATTCAATAGTAAAACCAGCCAAAACGATGATAGGTCCTAATGTTAAACCTAAAAACCCAAATCCAAATTCTTCTTTATCTAAACTCATGATAAAAAAGCCGATAAGAATAATTGCTATTCCTAGCAACATGGTTAGATAATTTGTTTTTCCAAAAGGAAGTTTCTCTTTATTAGTCATTTTATATTTTTATTTTGAATTTCGTATGAAAATTAATTGGTAAAAGTCTAATACAATTCATCAAGTGATAATCTTAAATATCTTTCTACCGACTGGAAAGTACTTAATATACCCATCAAAGTACCGATGATTAAAATGCCCAAAAGTAAATAAATCATTTTATCCATTTCTTGTAATAAAACTAATCCTTCTACTTTACGCACAGCTAATTGTTGTAATAAAATCAAGAAAGAACTTGCCACTAAACCACTCGTAAGCCCTTGCAAAGCACCTTTTATAATAAATGGTTTACGAATAAAACCGTTGGTCGCTCCCACTAATTGCATACTTCTGATTAAAAATCGCTGAGAATACAATGATAATTTGATGGTATTATTCACTAAAATGATGATAATCAAGAGTAACAACATCACAAAAACCGAAAGCACTAAATAGATTTTTGAAATATTTTTGTTGACTTCATCCACAAAATTCTCAACATAAGCTACTTCGTGAACACCCGGAATTAATTCTAAAGCGGCTTTAATTTCTTTTAATTTAGCATCGTTAAAATACTCTTGCTTAATCTTTACAGCATATAAATTATGAAGTGGATTATTATCGCCAAGTAATCTTCTATAATCCTCTCCCGACTCTTCAATGAATTGTTTTGCAGCTACTTCCTTAGAAATAAAATTGATTTGCGGAGAGTTTTCTTTCAGTAATACAAACTCTTTCTTAATCAATATTTTATAGATTGAATCTAGCTTGCTGGTTGTCAAATCATCGTCTAAATACACTTGTAGCTCCACATTTTGTTTAACCAATTCTGCGAGTTTACGGGCATTTAGTGTCAACAAACCACACATTCCGATTAAGAAAAGTGCAATTGTTAAACTAATAACAACCATGACATTCGGAGTACTTCCTAATTTCTTTATTTTAGCCATAATATCTTGAGGCAAAGATTACAAACAAATTTACGATTTTTCTATCGCAATGAAAGGCAATTAACGCTTTTTAACAAAAAGCCATCTGAGGTTTTCAGATGGCTTTTACTGGAATCATGTTTAATTTCTTTTGTCTAATTCATCACGAATTTTGGCAGCCTTTTCATATTCTTCATTTGCCAAGGCTTCTTGCAACATTTTATTCAATTGTTCGATTGGATTTTCTTTCAAAATCTCACCGAAAGTCTTTTTCGGCTTAATTTCTGGTTCAATATCATCAATTAGTGGGTCTTTCGAACTTTCGTTAGTTGAAATGCCTGCTTCAGATAATACATTTTCAAAAGTATAAATCGGAACATTGAAACGTAAAGCAATGGCAATGGCATCTGATGGACGAGCATCAATATAAGTATCTTTGATGCCATCTGTACAATGAATTCTTGCAAAAAAGACACCTTCTTTTATATCGGTAATTGAAATTTCACTGACAGAGTAATGAAAAGTACGAGCAAAAGATTTAAATAAATCATGCGTCATCGGGCGATTAGGCTCAATCTTCTCAATTTCAATAGCAATCGCCTGTGCTTCAAACATACCAATAATGATG
This sequence comes from Arcicella lustrica, assembly GCF_034930985.1. NCBI lineage: Bacteria > Pseudomonadati > Bacteroidota > Cytophagia > Cytophagales > Flectobacillaceae > Arcicella > Arcicella lustrica. The sequence continues at coordinate 46,591 of NZ_JAYGIM010000017.1, read as the reverse complement.
GGCAATCTTCGAGGTCCAAACTCTTCTCCTAATATCAATGCGAACGAACCCGTTTGAGATGAACTAGGCGACAATCCTAATATTTCTAATTTTATTTTTTCCACTTTACAAATATATGCTTTTAATAATTGAGGGTTTTGCCATTAGCAGGGAACAAAGATATAAACCCCGATAAATTTAAAAAAGTTTTCTGGATATTCATTCAAAATAAAAGACCTGTGAAATTATAAAAATCACAGGTCTTCATCAGAGAAATAGAAATATTATTACTTTGCAGCCAAAACAGCTTTGGTTAATCTTGGTAAAATATCAAAAACGTCTCCTACAATTCCGTAATCAGCCGCTTTGAAAAAAGGAGCTTCAGGATCTTTATTAATTACCACAATTACTTTGGATGAATTTACGCCAGCCAAATGTTGAATGGCGCCAGAAATACCAGCCGCAATGTACAAATTCGGAGAAACCTTGATGCCTGTTTGACCTACGTGTTCGTGGTGAGGACGCCAATCTAAATCTGAAACAGGTTTAGAACAAGCCGTTGCAGCACCCAAAGCATTGGCTAAATCTTCAACGATTCCCCAATTTTCTGGTCCTTTCAAACCACGACCAGCCGACACCACTAAATCTGCTTCTGGTAATGAAATGGTACTTGAAGCTTTGTGCGTAGCTACGAGTTTTACGCCAAAATCTGCGTCAGATAAAGCTGGTGAGAAAACTTCAACTTTCGCCAAAGCATCCGTTTCAACTGGACTCACTGCATTTTTCTTGATAGCGATAATTTTTTTATCACTTTTCATCGAAACACTTGCAAAAGCTTTCCCAGTGTAAATACTTCTTGTCACGACAAAACCATTTGAAAGATTTGGCAAAGCCGTAACATTAGAAACGATTGAAGCCTTCAATTTAGCCGCAACTCTGGCAGCAACGGCATCACCCAAAGATGATTTTGCTAAAATAACTGTATCGGCACCATCCGCATTGACTGCCTCAGTTAAAACTGAAGCATAAGCTTGAATATTTGAAACAGTCAGACTAGCATCATTGGCATGAAGTACTTTAGTAGCTCCAAAATTTCCAGCTTTAGCAAGTTCAGCTTCAGAAGCATCGCCGATGGCTAAAACTGTAGCACTTGTACCTTGTATTTTAGCCAATTCTGCACCATAAAAAACGGCTTCGAGCGATGATTTTTTAATCGCTCGATTATCTAATTCGGTGAATATTAAAACAGACATATTTTTTCAGATTTTTGATGGAAGTAAGTATAAGTTTTGAATTGTGAATGCTGAGTTATGAATTTGTTATTACTCAAAATAGTTAGTATTTTAGGTAATGCTTCATCTTTCACAATTCATAATTCCTAGCTTACAAGACTTTTGCTTCAGTTTTTAAAAGTGTAATTAATTCTTCTGCATTCTCTGCCAGAATCATTTTGCAAGCACCTTTGGGAGCAGGAAGTTCGTATTTATCAGTACTTGTCAAACCTTCTCCTACTGGCTCAACTACCTTCAAAGGTTTTGTTCTAGCCGTCATGATACCTCTCATATTCGGGATTTTCCATTCTGCAATTGGTTCCTGACAACCTAACACTAAAGGTAAACTAGCTACTAAATCTTCTTTTCCTCCTTCTATTTCACGAGTAATTTTTGCAGTACTTCCTTCAATATCCAATTTCATTACAGGCGATAATGATGGAATGCCAAGCAATTCAGCCACCAATCCATGTACAACACCACTGTTGAAATCAATAGATTCACGACCCATCAAAATCAAATCGTACTTTTCTTGAGCAGCAATGTTAGCGATTTGTGTCGCTACAAAATAAGAATCCGTCGCTTCGCAATTCACACGAATTGCATCATCAGCACCAATTGCTAAACATTTACGGATAACAGGCTCTGCATCGGCTTCGCCAACGTTTAGTACTGTTACTGTTCCGCCATGTTGTTCTTTTAATTCAACTGCACGAGAAAGTGCATAATCATCATAAGGACCTGTAATGTAGGTTACGCCCGCTTTATTGAATTTTGTATCTCCGTCCGTGAACGAAATTTTCGCTGTGGTATCGGGTACGCTGGTTACACAAACTAAAATTTTCATCGTATATCGTTTATTTTTGTTAATCTTTTGAGTTTTGTTTCAAAGAACAGTACATAAATTTAACTTTTTAAGGTTTAATTTGTAGTATTCCTTATTAATTCACAATAATAACGAAAAGTTTTAATAATAGTATGCAAGCATACTATTATTTCTAAATATTTTATCAAATGTCATTTAACAGATTAGCATTATTAAAACAGTTTTTGGAAGAAGAGCCAGAAAACCCTTTTAATCATTACGCATTAGCAACAGAATTATTAAAAACTGATGCCGAAGAAGCCAGTAAGATTTACTTGTATTTATTAAAAAACCATGCCGACTACTTGCCTACTTATTATCATGCAGGCGCATTGTTTTCGGAGTTTGGAGAAAATGAATTGGCTGAAAAGACCTATCAAGATGGCATTGCTTTAGCCCAAAAAGTAGGAAATGAAAAAGCTTTAAAGGAATTGAAAGGGGCTTATCAATTATTCTTGGATGAATTGGATATGTAGAAATTTTGATGTGTTTTGGTAATAGTTGTTCTTCCGTAAATTAATCTCAAACTAAACTATGAAAAAATTTAAACCTTTATTTTGGCTTTTGAAAGCTACGATTACAGTTTTTTTATTCTCTGGATTCCAGCTAAATAACAATACCAAAGCACAAGTTTACAAAGCAGATGTAATTATTTATGGCGGAACTTCGGCTGCAGTTATAGCGGCGGTACAAGTAAAAAAAATGGGGAAAAGCGTAATCGTTGTTTCTCCCGATACACACTTGGGCGGTTTATCTTCTGGTGGTTTAGGCTTTACTGATACGGGTAACAAAGAAGTAATTGGTGGACTCTCTCGTGAATTTTATCAAAGACTGTATCAATATTATCAAAATAATAGTACTTGGCAATGGCAGAAAAAAGAAGAATACGGCAATAAAGGGCAAGGTACTCCTGCAATTGATGGTATAAATCGAACAATGTGGATTTTTGAACCTCATGTAGCAGAACAAGTATTTGAAGATTTTGTCAAAGAAAACAAACTACTTGTTTACCGAAATGAATGGCTTGACCGCTCTGAGAAAGGCGTAGTAAAAGTATCAGGAAGTATTCACTCTTTTCGAACTTTAAGTGGGAATGTTTATCAAGCAAAAATGTTTATTGATGCTACTTATGAAGGCGACCTCATGGCGGTGGCAGGTGTCGATTATCATGTTGGTCGTGAAGCCAATAGTGTCTATGGTGAGCAATGGAATGGGGTTCAACCAGAAGTATTTCAACATGGTCATCATTTTAAAGTGAAAATTAGTCCATATAAAATAGCCAACGATTCCACAAGTGGACTTTTGCCTGAAATTTCATCAGAACCAATTGCAGAATATGGTTCAGGAGATAATAAAATTCAAGCTTATTGTTTCAGAATGTGCCTGAGTAATCATCCAGAAAATAGAGTACCTTTTCCTAAACCAGAAGGTTATGACCCTGCTCGATATGAATTACTTGCCCGAGTTTTTGCCTCTGGCTGGCGTGAAACATTTGATAAATTTGACAACATTCCTAATCGAAAAACAGATACCAATAATCATGGACCTTTTAGTACAGACTATATTGGTAAAAACTATGATTATCCAGAAGCAAGTTATGAACGCCGTAAGCAAATCATCAAAGAACATGAATTATATCAAAAAGGACTAATGTACTTTTTACAAAACGACAAAGGTGTTCCTGCTGATGTTCGTGATAAAATGCAAGAATGGGGTTTACCTAAAGATGAATTTAAAGACAATGGTAATTGGCCACATCAATTGTATATTCGTGAAGCAAGAAGAATGATTGGTGAATTTGTGATGAAAGAGGCTGATGCTTTAGGAAAAACCCAAGTTCCTAATCCAATAGGAATGGGCTCTTATGCCTTGGATGCTCATAATGCACAACGTTATATTAAAAAGGATGGCTACGTACAAAACGAAGGAGATATAGGAGTACATCCAGATAAGCCTTATTCAATTGCTTATGGCTCTATTTTACCTAAAGAAAAAGAATGCAATAATTTATTAGTTCCTGTTTGTTTATCAAGTTCGCATATTGCTTATGGTTCTATCAGGATGGAACCCGTTTTTATGATTTTAGGGCAATCGGCAGCTACAGCAGCAGTACTTTCTATTAACAACAAAGTATCGCCTCAGCAACTACCTTATAGTAAACTGAAAGCTGTATTGTTAAGAGATAAACAAAGATTAGAACTATAAAAAACTGGGTATCCTTTCATCATAATTCCTGTAAGGATACCCGATTCTCTTAAATTAAGCACTTTTTATCAAAGTACTAATAATTTTTGTCATCAAAGGTTCAGACTTAGCGGCGGCGGCAATAATTTTCTCTAAGCTTGCTTTTTCTAAGGTCTCAGGAATTCCCATATCTGTAATGATTGACATCCCGAAACATTTCATACCCATTTGATGTGCCACGATAATTTCTGGAACAGTTGACATTCCAACGGCATCAGCTCCTAAAATTCTCAGTAATTTATATTCTGCACGAGTTTCTAGTTGTGGGCCTGGTGCCATAACATAAGTACCTTTTTGTACAGGAATATTCAAAGAATGAGCGATACTTTCAGCTTTAGCAATCAGTGTTAAATCATAAGGGTCACACATATCAGGGAAACGGTCTCCAAAACTAGGGATATGTTTACCTGTTAATGGATTTTCTGGCATAAATAAGCTGATATGGTCTCGAATAATCATTAAATCGCCTACTTTAAACGCTGGGTTCATACCACCCGAAGCATTTGAAACAATTAATTCTTTCACGCCCAATTGCTGCATTACTCTAACAGGAAAAGTAACTTCTTTCATAGAATAGCCTTCATAAAAATGAAAGCGACCTTGCATACAAATGACATTCTTCTCTCCGATTTGCCCAAAAATCAATTTTCCTTGGTGAAATTCAACCGTTGACACTGGAAAATTAGGAATATCTGCATAACTAATACTTTGAAGAATGTCAATTTCATTGACCAAAGCACCTAATCCTGTGCCAAGAATTATTCCAAAATCAGGTTTAAAATTAGGTACTTGTTGTTGAATAAAGTCAGAAGTTTCTGTTATTTGTTGAGAATACATGATAATTTGAAAATGTGGTGATTTGAAGATTTGAAAATTAATATTTTTTGATGAAGTAAGCTCACTGATAACATGACTCAATTCATTTTGTCAGTTGTTCCCAAAAAAACGTGAAAATAATTAAAATAAATTACATATTTTTCCCTGCTACAAAACCCGTTGTCCAAGCTGCTTGAAAATTAAAACCACCAGTTACTGCATCAATGTCTAAAATTTCACCAGCAAAAAATAGATTTTTGATGAATTTACTTTCCAATGTTTGTGGATTTACTTCTGCCAAATCAATGCCTCCACAAGTAACAAACTCCTCTTTGAAAGTGGTTTTACCTTTTACTTTTTGTGGACAGTTCAGCAAATTTTCAATCAATTTATTGGTTGATTTATTCGAAATATCAATCCAACGCATTGATTCATCAATTTCAGCAAGTTCACAAAACTTCTTCCAAAGTCTTGTAGGTAAAGTAAATTGAGGATTCGATTGAATAAGTTTCTTAGGACTTACTTTCTTTTGTAAAGTAAAATTTTCTCTGACTTGATTTTCTGAAAATTCAGGAATCCAATTAATTAATGCCGTAAAATCATAATTTGTATCCGCTAATTCCCTCGCTCCCCAAGCCGAAAGTTTTAAAATCGCTGGTCCAGAAAACCCCCAATGTGTTACCAATAAAGCACCTTCTTGCACAATTTTCTTTCCTGCAATTCTAACCGAAGCACGTTGAACACTTACTCCTGATAATTCAGTAAAAAGTGAATCAGGTACATTAAAAGTAAACAATGAAGGAACAGGCTCAACGATTTGATGCCCTAAATCTGCCAACCATTGATAAGCAGATTTTTGTGGGTTTCCACCTGTTGTAATCAGTAAAGCGTCGCAATCTAACTTTTCTTCACTCAAAAGCTGAACGCCAATTACTTTATTTTCATTTATTAAAACAGATTTAACGCCAGCAGAAGTAATGATTTTTACACCTAATTCTTTCGCCTTTTTCTCTAAACACAAAGCAATCGTTTCAGAACTATCCGTATCGGGAAACATCCTTCCATCAGCTTCTGTCTTTAAAGTAACTCCTTGTTTTTCAAACCATTCAACAGTATTTCTTGCATTAAATTGATTGAATAAGTTTCTCAGAAAACTCCCTCCTCTTGGATAAAACTTAGATAGCTGTTTATTATCAAAACAAGCATGTGTAACATTACAACGCCCACCACCAGAGATACGAACTTTGTTCAAAACCGTTCTATTCTTTTCTAAAAGTATTATTTTCGCATCTGGATTACTTTCAGCAACAGATATTGCTCCGAAATATCCAGCAGCTCCGGCACCAATAATAATTATATTTTTTTGAGACATTGATTAGTTTATCGAAGCCGTATTTGTTTACTTGCTCGAAAAGTAAAATTACGAAAAATGTTCTCTGAATTTTAATTTGAGTATTTTCTAACATCAATTATCATTTAAAGCGGTGTGTTTTACGCAACAAAATTATGGGTAAAATAAAATTTCTAGTTTTTCTGCTATTCCTTGGTATCGTTTTATACTATTGGGGCAAACCTTCGCCGATGAAATCTTTGCAAAATGACTTTGCAAAAATTGGTAGCCAGAAAAAAAGTAAAGAAAAGGAAGCGCCAAATCAAGAAGAAGAAACAACGAATGAAGAGGAAACTGCCAGCTTTACCGATGATGTTTCTAAGAAAATTAAAGAAAAAGTAGAAAGTTCAGTTTTAGAAACAATCCAAGAAAAGGTTTTCGGGAATTCTAATAAGCATGAAGAAAATACCGATGGCGGAACTTTGGATGATTATATTCCATACTTCAAAAACAATACTGAAATTGTTCGTCATAAAGCTTTTATCCTAAATTATCGTGAAGAATATGAACAAGCGTCATGGGTTTTGCATCGCTTGGAAAAAGAAGCAGTTGATGGTCACGAGGCTCGTTCAAACGAATTCATTGAAGACCCTTTGGTTGAAACAGGTTCAGCTCATACACGAGATTACTCTCGCTCTGGTTATGACCGTGGGCATTTATGTCCAGCGGCAGATTTCAAACACGACAAGGAATTACAAGACGAAACCTTTTATATGTCGAACATGTCCCCACAGAACCCTGATTTTAATCGAGGAATTTGGAGTAATTTAGAGGATAAAATTCGTCATTGGGTTATTAGTAGAAAACAATTGATTATTGTGACTGGTCCTGTTCTGAAAAAAGGCTTAAAAACTATCGGAAAAAGTAATTTAGTAGCAGTTCCTAATTCGTTTTATAAAATAGTTTATGACCCTGAAACAGAAGAAGCCATCGCATTTTTAATTCCTAACGAAGGTTCAACAAAATCGATTAAATATTTCGCTGTTAGTATCAACGCTATTGAAAAACTTACTTCAATTGATTTTTTCGCAAAATTGCCTGATGATTTAGAGCAAAGAATAGAAAGTAATGTTAAAATTGAGGATTGGTTTTGAGCAACTTACTTGATAAAAAAGATATTGTATTCCCTTTTAGGGATAATGTCGTAACTTTATTTTCGAGTATATTATCTTTTCATTCGACAGAGAAGCCTTGTTTATGATAAAATATTGTATTAAACAATGTTTGTTAATTGATAAAGCATCCCTATTTTCACATATTAATTAAACCCTATTTACTTCATCAGATAAAGTTTGGCTTAATTTTCAAGAAATTATGACTTTAGCATTTACCATTTGTTCCATAAATTATCTTGCTCAAGCTCAGACTTTGGGGCAGTCTCTCCAAAAAACTAACCCCGATATTGAATATGTAATTGGCTTAGTTGACAGGCTTGACCAAGTTACTTTGGATACAGATAAAATCCCTCCCTTTCAACTATTAGAAATTGACAAAATCGGTATTGATTGTTTGGATGAAATGTGTGAAAATTATGACATCACTGAACTCAATACGGCTGTAAAGCCTTTCTATTTTGATTACTTTTTTAAAAATAGAAAAGATATTCAAAATGTTATTTATTTCGACCCAGACATCATTGTTTATCAAAAACTAAGTAGATTAACTGAAAGTCTGGCAGAAAAAAGTATCGTGATTACACCACATATTTCTTCTCAGATTCTCGACGATTTTGACACAAAAGAAATTGCACATTTGAATACTGGAATTTACAATCTAGGATTTATCGGAGTTGGAAGAAGTGATGAAAGCTTACAAATGATTAATTGGTGGAAAGAGCGCCTTAAAAATGATTGTAGGATTGATTTATGCAATGGTTTATTTGTAGATCAACACTGGATAAATTTTGTGCCTATTTTCTATAAAGATTCAGTACTGATTGAAAAACATCCAGGTTATAATGTTGCCTATTGGAATCTTCATGAGAGGCAAATCACCAAAGAAGTCGATACTTTTTTAAGTAATCATGAACCCATTATCTTTTTTCATTACAGTGGCTATCAACTTAGTAAACCTAACAGTGTTTCTAAATATCAAGATCGCTCAACTTTTGAAAACAGACCAGATATTATTGAATTATTTAAAGATTATGCACAAAAATTAAAAGATAATTTTAATGATTATTATATTCAAATTCCTTGTTTCTATATTAAACCACCTAAAGTAAAAAGATATAAAAGAGTTCGAAAAGCTTTACAGCTACCATTTAGAAAAGTACTGGCGTTAATTGATTAACAAACAGTAGTGTTTTTCGTCTAACCTGTATTTCATACAAGAAGGTATTTAAAGATTATGCTAAAAAGAGAGTATTGCGGAAATAGACCAACAAAACTTAGACTAAGAGTATTAGACCTCCTTGTTGACTTTTTTGTTTTTATTTTCCGAAAACATAAAAATAAAGCGTTCATATTACCAGAGAGAATTTTACTTTTCAACTTTGGTCATCTTGGTGATATGCTGATGATGAGCTACATGATAGATATCTTCAAAAAAAAATATCCTAATGTTGAAATTCATATTGTAGCGGGAAGTTGGTGTAAAAATTTAATTGTTAATAATCCTTTATACGATAAAGTCTTTTTCATTAATCACTACAGAACAAACAGGAGTGCTTTATCACTTTATGCTAAATTCAAATTGTATATTAATGATATAAACGACTTTTTAACAACGCATAAATCGTTACACTATACTCATTCTTTTGATTTTAGGTATTCTGGTTATAATGCCAATATGCTTTTCCCTTTTTTAAATGCTGACCAAAAAATAGGTTTTGGGACCAGAGGAATGGGAAGTTTGTTGGATATTGAATATTATATGCTTCCAACACCATTTCATTCTGTTGACCAGCAGATACAAAGTTTAAGAAGTTTAGGAATTGAGCAGACTAGTAAAAATATTGAACCTGTTCTTTCAATGGCGGTTGAAGAAAACAAAAACTTCAATATTAGCGGAGAGTATTTTATGTTATTTCCAGAAGCTGGAACAAGGAACAGAATGTTTTCAAATAATTTTTGGATTTTCTTGATTAACTATCTTTTGCTAAAAAGACCTGAGGCTAAAGTGATGATTTGTGGGCTTACAGAATATTCAACCAAATTAAAGATTGAGCTTGAAAAAAAACATCCAGAAAAAATTATTGATGCCGTTGGAAAAGTTTCTATTCCTCAAATGGTTCCTATTTTACAAAAAGCAGCTGGTGCGCTAACGCTAGATTCGTTTCCTGCTCATATTGCTTCTACCCTTACTTCTACGCTTTGTCTTTTTAAAGAAGGGACTGGTTTAGAGTATTTTCCAATTAATGCCAAACCTACCTACATTATTCATGATCATAAATATTCAAAAAATATTACTTCGTTCAGAAAACAAATGAAGATTCAATACATTCCTTCTTTAGACGAGCTAAGTTTACCCAAAGTAGCAACTTTAGCGATGACCGAGTTGTTTGATTTGAAGTAAAAACACACGTTTTTGAATATAAATTTTCATTTATTTATCTATAATCCTGTCTTGAATAAAACTAATTTGTTGAAACTACTAAATTCGGCATCCTTTTTGTAATCATTATTTCGATAATGAATATATGTTTTAAACGTATTATTTTCGGCGTTGAACATTATTGAAAACATCAAAAATATTTTGTTTTATTTAGTTATAGCTTTTTTCGAATGGATACCAAAATCATGACAAATACTTCTGAATTAAATGAGTCTGATAAAACTTATCGAACTTTGGAGAACTCCATTTTGAAAATACAAAGGTTCACTAATAAGCTCGCTAAGAAATCAAATCCAAGTCATGAACTTCAAGCATTCTGGGAATTAGGAGACCTTTCTTTAATAAATTGGATTAGCGATACTCACTGTTATATTAGTAGAAAAGGACAGAAATTACAGTTTTTGGCTAGACCGTCAAAATTAGAAATTATCAGTTTTCATCTTGAAGAAGGTGATAAACTTTTAATTTGTGGAGATTCTTTACGTAAGAAAATATCAGATAATGAGATTGATGAAATTCTACAAAACAGTTCAGGTCCAAAAGATTCTTGCTTGAATTTATTAAAAATAGCCAATATTGATACTCCATACAATGTTTACAACGTACACAATGTTGTTGTTTTAGAAGTAATTGATCAACAAAAAACTATCACTCCGATTATTTCTGACGAAAACAATCCTTTCATTACTAAATCAAATGATAAATACTTGTTCATCCCAATTGTTTTATTGGGCATTGGGTTATTAGTTTATTCTTACGGAAGGAAAAACACTTTTGACATTTCAGGCTTTTTCAATCGCCAAACAAATCAAACTGCCGTTGCAAGTGATAGTGTTAGTAGCATTATTAAAAAAGATTCACTTACTCCTTTCCAGTCTAATCAAGCTACCGACAATTCGTTTGAAAGTAATCCAACGGAAGAAAATATCGAAAGTAATAATTCATTTGATGAACCAAATGCCAAACCAATTACTAGCAAAGTAGAAACAGCAAATGCTGATTTACCAAGCTCAGAACCAGCCAAAACACCACAAAAATCGGAGAATAAAACCAATAATTTCAATGTTCAGAAAGAAGAACAAAACTATAATGCACTCGTAGAACAAAAAGACAAATGGATTAGCATTAGAAGAGATTTACAAGATAAATACAATAATGGAGATTCTTCAGTAAGTGAGCAATTAGAAAATAGCAAAAAAGTAATTCAAAGAATTGAACAAAAACTACAAGAAAGCTCAAGAAAAATGAATAAAAACTAAGCTTTCATTACTTCTTGGTTAATTGATTGTAATTTCTTTTTTGATGTTTTTTCTTCAGATTTTACTTCATTTGATAATTTCTTTAAATGCTTTTCATTATTTTTTTTCAGTAAATGTGCTGTAAACATATATAAGCCAAACAAAGCACATAATAAGTAAAGTGAAGTAGTATTTTCGGCTTTTCTGCTGATGAAAACAAATAATAAGGTAGCAATAACCGTAAAACTCCAAAGTACTAGCGAAGCTTGAAAATGAGAGAGACCACTATCAATCAAAAGATGATGTAAGTGATTTCTATCAGCAACAAAAGGAGACTTCTTGTTTTTCAGACGAATAATAAATACTCTTAATGTATCAAAAATCGGTACAACCAATACTATAATGGCTAATATTGGTGCAGCAAAAGTACTGTTAGGGTCGAATCTGTATTGGATATTTAACTGAATAAATCTAACTGCAAAAAGTGCTAAAATAAAGCCTACAATCAAAGACCCAGTATCGCCCATAAATATTTTAGAGGTTTTTGAAAAGTTAAATCTCAAAAAACCAAGTAAGGCTCCAGACATTGATGCCGCCAAACAAGCCAAAGCATAATGTTCGTTCAAATAAAACCAAATACCGAACAATCCTCCCGCTATCATTCCTATTCCTCCCATCAGGCCATCAATACCATCAATTAGGTTTACAGCATTAATCAAAGCAATAAAAACGAAAACAGTAAGTGGCAAACTAATAATATAGGGAACTGAGTAAATACCAAAAATACCAAAAAGGTTTTCAATCCGTAAGTCACCAAGTACAACAACGAGCAATGAAGCTGCAATTTGGATATACATTTTCTTCTTGGGTGCAAGGATAAGTATATCGTCTTTCACGCCCAAAAAAAACAAAATTACAATCGCTGATATTGAAAGATGGATAAGCTGCCCTTCATCAGGGTTTTCCCATAAAAAATAACTAATTAAAGTAGAAGCAAAGACTGCTACACCACCTAAAGTAGGCGTTGCAACTTCATGAGAACTTCTCTCTACTGGTGTTGCAACCAAATTCTTGAGTCTGGAAATATTAATGATAACAGGAATTGCAGTAATTGATGTAGCACAAGCAACCACTGCCGAAACAATGATATGGAAAAGGTTGTTGTTATAAAATGTCCAAAAGAAGTTAGTCATCGTTGTATATTATCAATTCAAAATTTAGCTAAAATGTCAGGAAGTATCCTAATAGGGTTAAAGTAGTACTATGCAACACAAATTACAATTAAAATATAAAAGCACCAAACGCTTTAGTTGATGATATTTCTTTGTCTAATTTCTTTCGCTGGATTTCCCTGATAAATGGTATATGCCTCCATTTGCTTTGTCATCACTGAATTAACCGATAAAACCGAATGAGATTTTGCCAATACTCCCGGACAAACAACAGATTTAGCGCCAATCCAAACCCCATCTTCTAAATTAATCCCAGCTACTTTTAAATCAAAAGTTGTTTTTGAATAATCATGATTTCCGGTTAATAACATCGCTCCTTGCGAAATACAAACATGATTTCCCAAGCTTACCATTGCCAAATTATCAATCCAGACCATTTCTCCAATCCAAACGTAATCTCCAATTGATAAAAACCAAGGATATTTAATCGTTACTTGGGGTTTAATCATTACTCCTTTTCCTATCTTCGCTCCAAACAATTTCAACATAAAAATCTTAAACGACACTGGAAATGGAATATTAGAATTGATGACTATAGCCCCTACAATATGCCAAATTGTTCTTTTAATAAAGCCTCCAGGTTTATACCAAGCATTATCGTACAAAGACAAATCTGTTGTTTTTTTCATTTCGTTAAATCTTTATTAAATTCCTCCTTGAAAAACTTTTCAATAGCTTTTTTGTCTCTTCCTACACGATGATATACTTCATACACCTTAGCATCTACTAAAAATCTATACCAGAAACCTTGTAAAAAATGCCAAATGAATCCTTGCTTTCCATCTAAAAATCCTAATCTAAAAATATATCGATAAAGAAAGTAAATTATCGGACGAATAAACAATGGAATTGAAGCATATTTTACTTTCAAAAATCTAGTTCTTTGCTCTTGCGAACCAAAGAAATTTGGTTCTACCGATTCAAAATTTCTGAAATTGTATTTAATATTCAATAAATCAATTACTTCTCTGATAGCGTATAAATTGTGTTTCTGTGTCCACCAAGTAAGATTATTCAAATTGTGATCTACTAAATCGTTTTCTAATTGTATTGTTTTTCCAGTCGTCAAAGTAATGTGTTCATCCATCCAACTCTCTTCACAAGCACCTTGTCCATTTCGCCAAATTCTCAATAACCAAATGGGATAATAAGCTCCACGACGAATCCATTTGTCCATGAAAATTACTCTTCTTTTGATATACATTCCAGCAATTTCAGGTGTGATATTTCCCAATTTCTGGTTAATTTCTTTCGCTAATTCAGGCAATACATACTCATCTGCATCCATCCTCATTAACCATTTGGTATTGAAAGGATTATTCTGAATACCAAAATTAAACTGAACTGCATAATTCACCCAAGTATTCTGTACCACTTTTGCACCAAGAGATTCGGCTATTTCAACAGTTTTATCAGTAGAGCCAGAATCAATAATGAAAATTTTATCAGTAAAAAGCAACAAAGATTCTATACATCTTTTGATATGTTTCTCTTCGTTGAAAGTAAGGATGATGACGGAAATATCTTGCATTAATTCTTATTTAGCAATTTTCTTAAACTCTTCAAATAAATTCTTGGCAACTAATTCAATATCATATTTTTCTTTTACCAAAGCTTTTCCATTGTTGGCTAAAAGTTCACAATACTTTTCATCATCAAGCATTTTGGTCAATCCATTTACAATACTTTGTGGATTCAATTCTACTAAATGAGCGGCGTTACTTTCTCGAATACTTTCACCAAAACCTACTCTATCTGATAATAAAGATGGAATTCCAGAAACTAAGGCTTCAAGTGTTGCAATCGAAAAGCCTTCTGAATGTGATGGCAATACAAAAATATCGGCATCTGCAAAAGCTGCTAATTTATCTTCGCCAACCAACATTCCTACCAATTTGATACTTTCTTGTAATGATTCCGTTTCAATAAATCTTTCTGTTTCGCTTAAATAACCATCGTCTGGACCAGCTAAAACCAAAATACAATCGTTTCTTTTATCAAGAATTGTTTTAAAAGCTGGCAACAATAAATCTAAGCCTTTTTTAATATTTATCCTGCTTAAAAATAATATCAGTTTTTTATCTTTTGGAATATTGTACTTTTCTTTAAAAATGCCTTTCTCTGGAAGCTTTTCAAAATTTCTCAAATTCATTCCATTTGGAACAATTTTAACATTTGGATGAGTGTGTCCTAAAAAGTTTTGTAAATCATTTTTTTCGTCAAGATTATTGATTTGAATCAATTCCGTTTTATCCAAAACACTTTTTTGAAAAAGTGTACCAAAAAGTTTTTTCTTCCAATAACCATTTGCCAAAGCCCAGCGGTCGAGCAAGCCGTGAATTGTTACACATTTTGGCGTTTTAACACCCGCTAAATATGGCGCTAAACCCGCAAAATGCCAAAGCCCATGAATATGAATTACATCATATTCTTTTCCATGTTTTTTTATCCAAAAAAATAATTCAGGCGAAAATTCAGCCCATAATTTTGCTAACCAATGTCTTTTACACACTACAATTTTTACTCCTTCTGGCAAAGCGTATAGCTTTTGCCCTTCAGTAATTGGGGTTAATATGGTTACTTCAGCACCAAGTTTTATTTGCTCAACGGCATGGTCATAAATAATTTTGGGCGGCCCGCCAATGTCCCAAGAATAGGCACAAATATTTAGAATTCTCACAGGTTTTATCATTTGGATACATTCATCAAGTACTTAGAAAGTGGCTTTTCAATCATTTTATGAATCAAAATACTTACAAGAAGAATCAAGATTCCGATAAAATAATTGTAAAAAACTGTTTGACTAGCAGACAAAGTACTTCCTAAAATTGAAGGCATTTTATTCAATAAAAGTAACATTGGAAAATGAATCAGATATAAAACATAGGAAGCATCTCCAAGTAAAATTGTAAATTTTGGTACAGTAATCGCAGTATTTGCTTCAAGGTTTAACAACGATATTAGTATAAATCCAGAAGGAAAACCAAACACCACTACACGTTGCCAATAATCAATATCACTAATTTCAAAACCAAAAATAACGATAATTATAATGGCAATGATGAGTAATAAAAAAGCAAGAAGATTACTCAATTTGAATTGTTCATAATACTTACAAATGATGAAGCCGAAGAAAAATTCAAGGTTATAACCACTGAAAACGAAATCGTAATATTTGTTGTTGAAAGAATTTCCAACAATCATATTCAGTATCGAAATCAGCAAAATAGCTACAGGCATAATCCAGAGTCTTTTTGAGAGAATTAAAATGGCAAAACAGCCATAAAAAAACAACTCGTAACTCAGTGTCCAAGTAACTGGATTGATAGCAAAGTGAAAAGGAATTAAAAAATAGGTTTGAAAATAAGCAGAAAATGTATGAGGATAAGCAGTATTTAAAACTTCTTTATGAAGAAAATCACTCATGAACCAGCCTAACAAAAATAGGCTCGTCATCACTAACCAATATATCGGAAATACTCTAAAAAAGCGTTTTTTGAGGTATTCTAGTAAATAATTCGGTTTACCAAAATATTGTTTACTTGTAAAATGAATAATAAAACCGCTGATAACAAAGAACAAATCGACACCAGCAAAGCCAAAACCAAAAAAATCTCCTAAAAAATCGACTGGAAAATTCTTTTTGATGTAGCCACCGATATGATAAAAAACTACCACAAAAGCCGCAAAACCTCTTAAAAACTGAATTGAATTAATTACTTTTTTGGATGACATAATTTTTGATAGCCCTGAAACATTTCTTTCGCCACATTAATGGGTGAATATTCTTGGATTATTTGTTTTGAAACCTCTCCCATTTTCACCAAATCTAGCTTTTTATCCATAAACTTCACTAATGTCTCAGCTATTTCGTTAACATTTTCTGGATTAAACGTGAATCCATTTTCAGATTCTTTTACTAATTCGGCAGCACAACCACATTTGTTTGAAACTGCTATTGGTAAGCCGCAAGCCATCGCCTCGTTAACTACCAAACCCCAAGGTTCAGAAAAACTTGGTAATACCAACACGTCGCTCAATGATAAATATTGGGGAACTTGTTGCCAGTTCACACCTTCAAAGAAGAACACATTTTGTACTCCTAAATCTTGAGCATATTGCTTTAAAGTAGCTTTCAAATCACCATCACCAAGTATTATTAAGCCCCAATCTTCTCTTTTTTGTGCTATTTTAAAGGCATCAATCAGTTTAAATAAATTTTTAAACTCAATTAATCGACCTACAAAAATAAAATTATGTTTGGGTAATTTCAGTGAAGCTTGTTTGGTTGCTCTTTGTTGATAATTTTCCTTATAAATCTCTTCAAGTAATTGATTATCAACACAATTTCTATTAACCAACATTTGCGAAGCCTTTGCTCCCAAAGCTAACATATACCCTTTAGATTGTTGTCCAAAATTAAAAAATCCATCAAAAAGCTTTATGATAAAAAGTGATTTAAACAACTCTTTTAAAAAGTTACGAGTATGATCACCACTTGTAGATTCATTGGAAAGTACAGTTTTTATTCCTGTCAGTTTACAATACCATAGAACAATTAATGAAGCCAAATCATAGTAGCCAGTCAAGTTAACAATATCAGGGCGATAGCTCTGAATTGTTCGTAAAATTCCGAGAACCCTTTGTTTTAAGCTTAAATCTTCAAGCACACCATCATGCAAAAGTTGATAGTTGTATTGATGCTTAAATACACTTGTATCATCAAATTTCAATCTACTTTTTTCAATTCTGGCTAATTGTAAAACCAAAAGCTCAAAATCATTTTCTTGATTTGAAATTAGTTGTAATTCGTTGAAAACAATGGCTTTGTAATGAGCCCAAAGTTGATTATGAACAATTAAAACCTTCATTTTTACGAAGTAAGAACAGGTGGCTGAACAGGTGAAAGTTCGTCTTCTGATGAATTATTTTCAGGATTTTTCTCTAAATATTTAACGCCCAAAAAACGAATAGCTACTCCAAAAATAAACCAGTAAGAAGTTCCGTATGGTTCACCTCCAGTAAAAATCCCTACAAAATAAGTCATGTAAAAATAGGCTATAAAACAGGCAAAGGGATTTACTTTCCATTTTAAAGTATAAATAGCCTCTTTAAAAATCATGTAGTTGAATAATGAAAAAGAAACTATTCCCGCTACGCCTAAATCTACAAATGTTTCAATAATCGGGACATCTACATAAATAAACCTAAAACCTCCACCCAATATAAAAGCATAAGGAATTTCAGAAAAAATAAATATGATATTATCAATATTGTTTACTCTCCCCAATGCTGAATAATCTACCGTTTTTTCATCTTGTAATCCAAAGGCAGTTAATAAAGCTCTTGAAAAAGTATCTAAGAATGTATTATAATATAAATCAATAATGTCAACAATCCTTTGCTGAGTACTTATAAAGTAAATTACTCCTGCAATAAACAAGAAAATACCTATTAGGTTTAAAGGTTTGAAGATACCTCTAATAAATCCAGATACAGACTCTCTTGTTACATTGAAGTAAAAAAACAAAGCAACAGCAAATAAAAATGCCAGCAATATTGACCTTGCTTGAGCAAGAATAATTACAATTACTGATAAGATTAAGTTGGCAAATGATAATAATTTCCAAAAAAGACTTTTTGATTTCAAGAAAAAATAAGAAGCAAAGACGCCTGCAAAAGCATTCCTTGCATATACGTGAGGATTTCCACTTGCAGTAGTTGTTCCATCACCAAAAACAACCGTTGCTCTTTGACCAATAATAAACAGAGGATTTGTTGCCATTGAATAAATCAAACATATACTTCCTAAAAAAGTAAGCAAAATGGCTACAGGTAAAAAGTAATCAGCAATATCGTTCGAAACACTTAATACCAAAAAAAAGAATGCAAAAATAAAAATGAAGTTTCCTATGTCTCTTATAAATGCAGTACGGTCTCTATCATATCCAAAAAACGGGTTATAAAACAAACAAGCCAATAATGCTAGAATCAAGAAAAAGCTAGCAACCCTAAAAATAGGAATATTGGGTTTGTAGAACTTTCTAAAAATATCTGAAGGAGAAATCATTAAAATTAACCCTAAAAATAAGCTTCCTATCGTAAAAGTTGAACTTCCTCCAAAGCCTAAAACTTCTTTAAAAAAGAAAATCAATGGGTTTCCCATAAATACTATGAACAAACCAAGTGACTGAATACTATATTTAAAATTAAAGTACGCTTTCATAATTACAAAAATAACAAATTTAAGCTGTTAGTCAGCTAGTACTTTACTAAAACCTTTCTGTTCATACACCCAATACTTTGCTCCACCGTCTTTATCAAATGCCTTGATTGGTTTATACTTTGTCAATTGCTTAGCACTTATCAAATAATGATACTGGTTTTCCTCAAATTTCTGATAGGCTTCATCACGAACCATACAATGGCTCATCATACTACTCGTATCAAAGAAATAATAAGTATTAAATCGTTTTGAAGAATCTGTATGAATATTTTTTAGTAAAATTTGATATTCAACATCCATTAGTTTTTCATCTTCACTAGCAAAAGCTTGCGCAATAATTGGTAAAGCATTCACTTGTTGAGTAGAATCTGATACTGGAATTTTTAATAGTTTACTTAATTTATCTACTCTGTAAGCTTCACTAATATTGGCTTGTTTTTCTCTTTCCAAACAGGCTAAATTCTTTGGAATAAATCCATCAAAATCTAGCTCTAAAGCGATTGTCTCGTTGTTGTCCAAAGAATTAATCCAACTAATTGCCTCCGCCAAATTTATTTGTTCAGCAGCCATTCTTTTATTGTTATGATAGATACCATATCCTGAATTAACGACTAATAGTAAGCAAAATACTGTTACCAAATACTTCTTTAAGTCTTCCTTTTGTGTTTGGATTACCCCAACAAAACCAAAACCAATTAAGATAATTGACATCATGGTTGCTGGAAAAAGATGAGAAGGATATAATTGAGCTGATTTTAACGAAGTAAATAAGAAAAACAACAAATTACCTAGATACATAAGTATGATTGTTTTGGAAGGATAAACCTTCAATAAAAACCAAGTTCCAACAATCGTACAAATTGTGAAGAATATATTCATCGGACTCGATAGAAAGTCCAAGATAAAAGCATAATTAAAGAATGTTGGCATCGGACTTTGGTGCATTTTGATAAAAATTACACCAAAAAAAGATTTCAATACCACAAAAGTATCTGTAAGCGCAAATGGGATAAAAGTAAATAAGGCGAATAGAATTACTAAAAAATAGTTCAAATATGTTTTAAGTGCAATTTTTTGCGCACGCAAATGAATAGCCAGGCTTCCAATGATAAATGGAGTAATAAATAAGAAAATTAATCGCTGAGAAACAGTTACGATAAAAAGTATAAATATCGTAGTAGCTATTTGTGGTGTAATTTTTTCTGTAAATAAAATCCTAAGAACAAGATAAATAAATAAACTTCCAGAAATAGCTTCTGGTCTGATAAGTGTAATGGTCACCCAAATAGATTCAACACATACACATAATAATACCAAAATTACTTTTGTATGATTTGTCAACAAAAAATGGGATGATTTTAGAATAAACCGAACAGTATTGAAAAGAATAATTCCAACAATGATAATTTGAGCTGCACGCTCCCAAAGAACAAATTCGTTTCGATGATTTAAGTAATAATAAGCACTATCATCAAAAATTCTCAAAAAGTCAGTAATTTGATGGAGTTCAGAAAAATGGTTCACAATCTGTGATACACACTGTATGATAAATAAGGAGTAAGCGATAAAAATACTAGGCAAACCTGCCCATTCTAAAGTTCTTGGCGTACATCCATACCAAAGGAAAACGCCTGATTCACTAATAAAATGTTCGTCGGTAGTATAAGTAACTAATGGAGGAGGAGAAATTATTCCGTAATAAACACTCAACATTGAAAATAACAACAGTATTACTGTAGCGATAATCGACAGGTTTTTATAAAGGTTCATAGGATGAGTTTGCGTTATCGAAAGTATTTTCCTACAAAAAAACCGCTTAGAAAGCGAATCTAAGCGGTTTTTAATAAAAGTGATTCCATCAGGATTCGAACCTGAGACCTACTGCTTAGAAGGCAGTTGCTCTATCCAGCTGAGCTATGGAACCTAAAAAAAATGTGTTAATCTGAGACCTCTAAGATTTGAAAATCAAGGAAATGAATTTTCAAATTCTCAAATCTTCAAACTAACACATTTAAAATGTCGGGGTGGCAGGATTCGAACCTACGACCTCTTGGTCCCAAACCAAGCGCGATACCGGGCTACGCTACACCCCGAAATATTCCCTTGCTAGAAATAATCATTACTTCTAAGCGGAGAGTGAGGGATTCGAACCCTCGGTACCCTTGTGAGGTACGGCAGTTTAGCAAACGGCTCCTTTCGGCCTCTCAGGCAACTCTCCTTAACACATTTAGTATCGCTTGTGATACTGTCGTTGTGTTTAGGTGATGCAAAGGTACGGCGATTTTTCTATTTCGCAAGCCCTCTCTCAAAAAAAAAATGAAATAATTTTAACCTTATTTGATAACATTTTCTTACAAAATTGATAATCAAAAGGTTATTATACCACTTAGAAGCCAAAAAAAATTAATATTTTTTCAATATTTTCATTTTCTTCATCTCATTTTTATAAAAATTAGCTTTTGTGTGTAGGGGAAAACTATATTTTGTATGTCAATGTTCTATCAATAATCTTTAATAATTCTGAAAAAAATGATCAAATACCTAAAAATACTATGCTGCTCGAGCTTATTTATTTCTTGTTCTTCAGTAAATATCATGAAAATGCGTCCGATTGAACAAGAAAGTATTGTTGATAATGGCAAAGAAATCGTTAAACAAGAAAATAATGAGGTAAAAATCGTAGCATCTTATGATGGACGTTATCAAAAATATATGGTTTTCGATGTTGAACTCTTTAATAATACCGACGAACCTCTTACTATTTCACCTAAAGATTTCAAAGCAATACCTCTTGATATTAATAAAAATCAATTGATTTCTGCGAATGGACAATACACTTATAGTTATGAAGCTGTTGAACCCGAAGAAGAGTTAAGTAAAGTACGCCAAGAAATGAATTATGAGGAAACGAAAATCAAAAGAGCGAAAACGGTCAATACTGTTTTATTTATAGGAGGCATTGTGGCAATGATTGCAAGTTCTTCGAATAGAAATCCAGAAAGGGCTTGGCGAAATGCGAATATAGGAGAAACAATGGTACAAGTAGCGCAAATTAAACGCATTGCAGACCATGAACATTATTATTCAAGAATGGACAAACTTAGTGGGGAACAAAATACTTGGATGAATGAAAACTTCAAAGCCACAACTTTAGCGCCGCATACTTCTATCCGTGGTGGTATTTTCTTAGAGGCAAATACTCAAGCAAAATATGTTCAACTAAACTATACATCTGAAAGAAGTAACATCAATTTTCTATTTGAACAATGGTTTGAGAAACGGTAAAATAATACAATTTTTAAATATTTATTAAGGTTTATTGAAACAAGTTAGCTTTCAATAAACCTTTTTTGATTTTCAGTTAAGTGTATTTGCTTATTTTTTCCCACCTTTGCAGACTCAAAATTGAAAATCAAACAATAGCTTATTTTCAATCTATATGTTTGGCTTTCAAACAACAATGTAAAAATAATATTGCATGGAAATCTTAAAAAGTAGTCGCCTTGATTCGCTACGCTACGATATTCGTGGGCCAGTTTACGAAAAAGCACTTCAATTACAACGTGAAGGCTATAAAATTACTTCGTTAAATATTGGCAATCCGGCGACATTTGGTTTTGAAACCCCTGAGGAAATCATTCATGATATTATCATGAACATTCGCAACGCACAAGGATATGCTGATTCCAGAGGACTTTTCGCCGCCAGAAAGGCCGTTATGCAATATTATCAAAGTAGAGGAGTAAAAAATATTGAAATTGAAGATATATATATAGGTAACGGTGTAAGCGAGTTGATTTCATTAACAATGATGGCTTTATTAAATCCTCATGATGAAATTTTGATTCCATCTCCAGATTATCCACTTTGGACAACCTCTGTGGGACTCGCTGGTGGAACTCCTGTACATTATGTATGTGACGAATCTTCTGACTGGAATCCAGACTTAAAGGATATTGAATCAAAAATTACCAAAAAAACTCGTGGAATTGTTTTAATTAACCCAAACAATCCGACTGGAGCTGTTTATGACAAGGAAATTGTTGAAGGTATTGTTAGACTTGCTGAAAAACATAAGCTGATTGTTTTTGCTGATGAGATTTACGATAAAATTCTTTATGATGGAGCCATTCATCATTCTACAGCTGGAATGTCGGAAGATACTTTAATTGTAACAATGGGTGGTATGTCAAAAAATTACCGTGCTGCAGGTTTCCGTGGTGGCTGGATGATTTTGACTGGCGCAAAGCATAAGGCAAAATCGTATGTTGAAGGACTTACTTTTTTAGCTTCAATGCGTTTGTGCGCTAATGTTATTACACAATATGGTATTCAAACGGCTTTAGGTGGTTATCAGTCGATTAATGATTTAGTCGCTCCAACTGGGCGTTTGTACAAGCAAATGCACTTAGCCCATGAAAAACTTGTTGCTATTCCGGGTGTAACTTGTGTACGACCAAAAGGTGCAATGTACTTATTTCCAAAGTTTGATTTAAAGCAATTTGATTTCAAAAATGATGGCGATTTCGTATTGAGTTTATTAGAAGATCAACGTATTTTGGTTGTTGGGGGTAGAGGCTTTAACTTCAAAGAACCAGACCATTTCAGAATCGTTTTTCTTCCACATTTGGAGCAATTAGAATTGGCGATGAATAAAATCGCACTTCATTTTGATAATCATCGTAAAAAGTAAATTTAGATTTTGGGAAAGATACATTTTGCTTACACAAGCTAAATAAGCAATCGAAATCAACAATTTTTAACATAATTTGTTATCTTCGTAAAGAGGTTAGATTTTCAAACATCTAGCCTCTTTTGTATTTATCTGACTTTCTATTTTTATCAATATTCATTCTTAAAAATAATGAACTCAAAATTTTCCATTCTTAGCTCCAAAAGAAACAAATTATTCATCTTCCTATTTGGCATTTTTTTATCAAATGCTATTGTCGCTGAAATTATTGGTGTTAAAATATTTTCTGTAGAATCTACTTTTGGTTTTAAACCACTTCATTTACAAACCTTTTTAGGAACTTGGGATATTAACCAAACCGCTGGTGCATTAAACTGGCCATTTGTATTTATTACTTCTGATATTATTAATGAATATTTTGGAAAAAGGGGCGTTAAAAGAGTATCCTATTTAGCCGCTGGTTTTATAGCATATTGCTTTATTATTATTTATGGTGCTACGCTCCTTACTCCAGCTCCTTTTTGGTTAGAAGTAAACAAAGGCACTGATAACTTTAATATTGATTATGCTTTTGGGAAAATTTTCAGACAAGGTTTGGGAATTATTACTGGCTCATTGACAGCATTTTTGATTAGTCAACTATTAGATGCCTATATTTTTCATGCGATTAGAAAAGTAACAGATAGCAAAAAAATCTGGTTGCGTGCCACTGGTTCTACTTTAGTTTCACAATTAATTGACAGCTTTGTTGTAATCGGAATTGCATTTGTACTTTTCGGGAATTGGACAATTGACCAATGGCTTTCTACTTCATTAAACAGTTATTTGTATAAATTCTTTACGGCAATTTTATTAACGCCAATTATTTACTTGGCTCATAATTTGATTGATAAATATCTAGGAAATGATGTGACGGATAAATTACAAGTTGAAGCAGCTTCTGAAGAGTAAGTTTTAAGAAAATACATAAAAAAGCCATTAACATTCAAACTTTAAGTTTATGATGTTAATGGCTTTTTAACGTCAAAATATTGGTTTTATAAATATAACTGAACCATTTTACGCCAATATCGAGCTTTATGAGCTTCTTCGTCCCAAACGTATAATTTATTGACAATTCCTTTTCTCCAGAGAATATCGCTAAAATACTTATTGTTTTCAAGAAAAGCATCATCCTGACCAATTGCTAAAATAAACTCTACTCTTCTCAGTTCATTTAGTATATTTTCATCATTAATGTTAGGAATAAATTGAACAGGATTGTTATAATAAATATTTTCGTCATGATAGCCATCAAACAAATCCTTGAAAACACCAACTTGCCAAGTTAAATCATAACGCCCGCTCATTCCGACAACCCTTGTAAAAAACTGGGGGTATTTTGTGGCAACATTCATAGCATGATAAGCACCTAAACTACAACCCGCCGAAATCATCGTCATGTCTGGATTGATTTGTCGAGTAAAAGGCAACACTTCATTAATGATGTATTCTTCGTATTGCATGTGTCTTTGAATACGATAACTCGGCGAACTTTCAACACTGTAAAGGCTTTCAGCATCTACGCTATCAACACAAAAAATCTGTAAATAACCTGCTTCTATTTTATCTTTAATGGCATCTATTACATGCCAATCTTCATAATCATAAAAACGAGCACCACGAGTAGGAAAAAATAAAACCCTAGCTCCGGCATGACCGAAAACTAGCATTTCCATATCTTTCTGTAGATAATTACTAAACCATTTATGATATTCTCTTTTCATACTTTTCTAAAATTGTGGTTTAGAAACACTAATAAAAATTATATTTGATTTATAAGCATTACCATGTAATGTATATCGATACTCTTGATGAAAAAATGCTTTGTTAATCATACCATATTTTGATTTTATTGTAAAACAAGGGTTGAAAGATGTTCAACTAGCTTAGTTTTTAGTAAATCGTGACCCAACTTATTGAAATGTAAACCATCGTTTTGATAAAATCTTGAATCAGGACGATGTTTATCATCCAAATATTGGTCATAAATATCTACAAAATGAAGTTGTTCGCCTCTACTTTTTATTTCTCTTTCAATAATCTTGTTGGTATATTTCACTTGTTCGTTCAAATACCAACGTTGTGGACTCGGTTTGATAGATATATAAGTACAATCAATCAATCCAAATCGTCTTTGAATATTTTCAAATAATTGAAAAAGAAAAAGAAAAATTTCTTCTGGATGACGATTATTACTTAAATCATTGTCGCCAGCATAAATAATTACCGAATTAATTTCTTCAAATTGAGCAAACACTCTATCAAAATACCAAGCACAAGCCGATAAAGTAGAACCTCCAAAACCTAAATTAACAGGAGAAAATTCTTGAAAATCATGATATAAACTCTCCCAAAGGGTTATTGTTGAACTTCCATAAAAAGCCGTTTTGGGTTGATATGGTAATTTCAAACGCTCTTGCTCTAATCTTTTTACTTCGTCTTCGTACCAAAACATAGCTCCAGAATTTATATAAATGCAAAAAAAACAGAATTGCTTTTCACAGTGGTTAGTAAATAGTTAACAAATCGTTACGGATTTATCTCGAATTTAAATTTAAATAAAATATTGAAAATCAACCGATTAAACTAGGTAAATTCATACAAAAACCTCAGATTTTATCATTTTCCTCTTCTAAGATTATCACAAATAACCGCAGTGGCTATTCCAGCATTCAAAGATTCGGCCGCTCCGAAGCGTGGAATCGTAATTTTATCAGTCACCAAACACTCTACTCCTTCCGAAATTCCATTGGCTTCATTTCCAATTACAATGTATCCTGCCTCAGCAAAAACAGTTTGATGAACATTAGCAGAATCCAAAAAAGTACCATAAACTTTCAGCTTGTTTTCAGCCAGAAACATCTGCAAGTCTGTATAATAAATTGCTACACGGGTAAATGAACCCATTGTTGATGAAATCACCTTTGGACTATAAAAATCAACTGTTTCTTTCGAGCATACAATTTTTTTGATTCCGTACCAATCTGCCACACGAATAATTGTTCCTAAATTCCCAGGGTCTCGAATATCATCAAGGATTAATACATATTCATTTTCTTGCGCAAATATTTCTTGGTTCGCTTTCGTTTTCACAGTAGCCAAAGCCGCATTGTTTGAACTAAATGAACCAACACGTTCTAATTCAGCTTGTGTAACAATTTCTGGACGAATGGGTTGTTTCTCTAAAAGGCTTTCGTTTTCTTTGTAGAAATCATCTGTAACAAAAAGTAATTCTACTTCAAAATCAGATTGAATAAGTTCGAGCACGCTTTTTGCTCCTTCTACAATAAAAGATTGATGCTCTTGTCTAAACTTTTTTTGTTGCAGAGAATTAATGTATTTAATTTGATTTTTTGATAGCATCAGTCTAAAAATTATTGATTATTTATAAAATCTATTATCATTGTTATCCTTGAAAAAAACGCTTTCCCATATCTCTTTGTTTTCGATAATCATCTATTTATCAGGATGTTCACCAAAAGTCATATTAACTGACCCTTTGCTGTATTCACAGACTTTTAAAGGGAATAAAATTGTTACCACCGAAAAACTAGAATCTTTACTTCCACAAAGACCCAACAAAAGAATACTTAAAACGCCTCTTACGCTTGGATTATATTTTCACCAGCTTTTTGCTCAAAATTATCCAAATCAAAAGCTAAAATGGCAAAAAGAACTAACAAAGTTAAACGAGGATTTCGACCGTGTAGCAAATTCAATTGATAATAATTCTTTGGCTTTCTTAGAATTATCAAAAAAGAAAGAAAGTAAAGCACAAAAACTCACTAAAAAAATCAACGAAGGCAATTGGGGAATGCGCACTTTTGGCGAAGCTCCATCTTATTTTTATGAAGAAGATGCCAAGAAAAATGTTGAGAAAGTAAAAACCTATTTCAAAAATCATGGCTTTTTCAATTATGCTGTAAGCTACAAAGCTGATAGCCTTTTCTTCAAAAAAAGAAGTATTGCTGTTACCTATTTGGTAAACGAAGGCAATTATTATCCTTTTTATAAAACAGATTCGTTGGTTACGCCCGACAGAGCGATTTATGCTATCTTAAAGAAAAACCAACACCAAAGTCTGCTAAAAAATGGCAATCGTTTGGAAGTAGAAACTTATAATGCCGAAAAAAGTAGAATTGAAGAATTATTGAAAAACAATGGCTATTATCATTTTACAAAAGAGAACGTAAGTATCCGTATTAACGATTTGGACACTGCCATTACAAAAGGAATTGAGGCAATTACTTTTGTGCCAAATCCCGACCGTCCTCCGCAAAACCCGAATTACAATAAATCGTATCTGCTTAACAAAGTAACATTTATTTCGGATGGTACTTCACCGAATATTCCTAAGGCAAAGGTAGATACCGTAGTTTTTGGGAATATCCAGTACTTATTCGTGAATAAAAAATTCTCTGAAAAGCTATTAGATACCAAAATTGATATTCGTCCGAACGAGCCTTACAGTCTTCAAAAGGTAACTTTAACTCAAAAAAAACTGTATGGACTTGACCAATTCCAATTCACAAGAGTAAATTTTGATACAACCAAAGGTGTTTTGGATGCTACGATTTATGCTCGTCCTTTAGATAAATATCAGTTCACTGCCGAAACAGGTGGAAGTATTTATAAATTGGTTTTAGGACCTTTCTTTAATACTTCTTTCAAACTGCGTAATTTAAGAGGTAGTGCGAGTTCCTTAGAAACGAATTTTCGCTTTGGTTTTGAAGCCCAAGCTGGTTTCATTCGCCCAGATATTGTGAGTAGAAATTTAGAATTGGGCTTCAACTCTTCGATTATCATTCCAAAAATTTTAGCACCCAATTTTATCGCTCAACGATTGAATGATTTTACACCACAAACTCGTTTGGGTGGTGGAGTTGAATTTGTCGGGCGACAAGAATATAACCGATTAAACTTTAAAATTAACCAGACTTATTTATGGAGACCTTCGCCAAATAAATTCTGGCAAGTTTCATTGATTGACTTAAACTTACTTTCTACTTCGTATCCGAACAATCAGCAAGCTCGTGATTTCAAAAACTTTTTGGATAGCCTTCAACGCTATGCAGGTAACAATTTGGGGCGAAGCTTTAATAAATCTTTCGTTTCTAGCATCAGTGCTTCTTATACTTATACCGATAATCCTTATGGACAAATCACCAAAGGAAATTATTTAAGAGTACTCTTAGAATCTGGCGGAACTACCCTTAACTTTTTCCCGAAAGGCAAAATAGGTTTTGTCGCAGACGTTTTTGGTGATAGTTTACAATTCTATCGTTTCTTGAAAATTAATGCTGATTATCGAAGATACCTTGCTTTAAATCCTCAAGGCAATTCCATTTTCGTTTATAAAATCAATACGGGTTTGGCTTATGCTTATGGTACAGAAAGAGGTTTACCTTATGAAAAGAACTTCTTTGTAGGTGGACCAAACAGTTTGCGTGCTTGGAAACCAAGAGGTTTAGGCCCTGGTTCTGCACAAGGTAATTTCGACCAACCCGGAAGTATTCTTCTCGAAGCAAGTGCAGAATATCGTTTCAAAATTTTAAGATTTTACGGAGACTATAATATTAACGGAGCATTTTTTGTGGATGCTGGTAATGTTTGGCGTTTTCAAGGACAAAATACGGAAGGGATTACTGGTAGCGATTTTCAGTTTGATAGATTTTATAAAGAAATTGCCGTCGGAACTGGTTTTGGTGTTCGTGTCGATTTATCATTTTTTGTTTTGCGTTTAGATTGGGCGGTAAGAATGGTAGATCCTTCTTTACCAGAAAACAATCGTTGGGTATTATTTAAACCTAGTGAAAAACTGCCTTCTACTTATCGTAATCCATTGGTTTTAAACTTCGGAATTGGTTATCCTTTTTAATTACAACAATTTACTGACATTCTGTCAGACATAACAATATTTCTTCGTAATTTTGCCCCTCATCACAGGCTTGTGATTCCATTAGTCCAAAAATAATTTTCACGTTTGCTCAATCATTTGTAGCAAAATTGGTGAACAAAAAGATATGAGAAATTTAGAAATACTTACTGAAGAAGATAAAGAAGCTTTAGATCTTCCACGCACTACTGTGGATGAAATAGGAAAACAAGACAAAAAGAAACTTTACATTGAGAGTTACGGTTGCCAGATGAATTTCTCTGACAGCGAGATTGTTACTTCGATTTTACAAGAAAATGGCTATGCGACTACTTCTCTATTTGACGAAGCAGACGTTATTCTTTTGAATACTTGTGCCATTCGTGATAATGCAGAACAAAAAGTAAGAAATCGTTTAAAGAATTTTACGCATCTCAAGAAAAAACGTCCAAGTTTGGTCGTAGGTGTTTTGGGTTGTATGGCTGAACGTTTGAAAACGAAGTTTTTGGAAGAAGAAAAAATCGTTGACGTAGTAGCAGGGCCAGATTCATATCGTGATTTACCTAATTTATTTGAAGAAGTAGAAGAAGGCAATAAAGCGATTAACGTTTTCTTATCTAAAGAAGAAACTTATGCAGACATTTCGCCAGTTCGTTTGAATTCAAATGGCGTAACGGCTTTTGTTTCAATCATGCGTGGTTGCGACAATATGTGTTCTTTCTGCGTAGTTCCTTTTACTCGTGGTCGTGAGCGTTCTCGTGATGTTTATTCTATCTTGAAAGAATGTCAAGATTTATTAGACAATGGCTACAAGGAAGTTACTTTATTAGGTCAGAATGTTGACTCTTACAAATGGGCTTCTGCTGATGGAACTGAAACTGTCAATTTTGCTCAATTATTAGAAAGAGTCGCTTTGATTAATCCATTATTGAGAGTTCGTTTCTCAACGTCTCATCCAAAAGATATTACAGACGAAGTACTTTATACCATCAAAAAGTACGAAAATGTTTGTAATTATATTCACTTACCAGCCCAAAGCGGAAGTAGTAGAATTTTAAAATTGATGAACCGTACTTACGACCGTGACTGGTACATCAATCGTGTTGATAAAATCCGTGAAGTATTGGGCGAAGAATGTGGTATTTCTCAAGATATTATCGCTGGTTTTTGTACAGAAACCGAAGAAGACCATCAGGAAACACTTTCGTTAATTGAATACGTTCGTTACGATTATGGTTATATGTTTGCTTATTCTGAGCGTCCCGGTACACCTGCGGCTAAGAAATTAGTAGATGATATTTCTGACGAAGAAAAGCAAAGACGTTTGGCAGAAATCATTGCACTTCAACGCAAAATTTCTCAGGAACGTAATGAAATGTCGGTTGGAACAATTCAAAAAGTATTGATTGAAGGTGATTCTAAGCGTTCAGCAGATTTCTTACAAGGTAGAAATGACCAAAATAAAATGGTGATTTTACCAAAGGGAAATCATCAAAAAGGCGATTATGTGAATGTAAAAATCACTTCATGTTCATCAGCTACTTTGTTTGGAGAAGTAGAGTAAAAAGAAATATCTGCCTTGTTTAAACAGATTCATTTCATTTTTACAAAAAACACTTATTCAAATGCAAACGTCCGAACTACAATCCATAAAAGCCCGATTTGGTATTATCGGCAATTCTCCAGCATTAAACCATGCGATTGAGGTGGCTTCACAAGTTGCCCCAACCGACATGACTGTGCTGATTACTGGAGAAAGTGGTTCTGGGAAAGAATCATTTTCAAAGATTATCCATAATCTTTCTGCCAGAAAACATGGACAATTCATCGCCTTAAACTGCGGTGCAATTCCAGAAGGAACGATTGATTCTGAACTTTTCGGACATGAAAAAGGTGCTTTTACTGGCGCAATTGATGCCCGAAAAGGTTATTTTGAAGTAACCGATGGCGGTACGATTTTCTTAGATGAAATCGCCGAAATGCCATTGGGAACACAAGCTCGTTTGTTAAGAGTATTAGAAAACGGCGAGTTTATCAGAGTGGGTTCTTCTAAAGTTCAGAAAACAAATGTTAGAGTAGTTGCAGCAACCAACATCAATTTGATGACTGCCGTTGAACGTGGTAAATTCAGAGAAGATTTATATTATCGTTTGAATACTGTTCCGATTTTTGTGCCACCCTTGCGTGACAGAGGAATGGATATTGAATTACTTTTCAGAAAATTTAGTAGCGATTTTGCTGAAAAATATCGTATCAAACCGATTCAGCTTACTTCTGATGCACAACAAATTTTGTTGACCCAACGCTTTCCGGGAAATATCAGACAATTAAAGAATCTTGCCGAGCAGATTTCTATTCTTGAAACTGATGAGAGAATTGTGGATGGCGAAAAACTAGCGCATTATCTCCAGATGAACAATGGAAAAATGATGGGTAATAGTTTGGTTAGAAGAGATTTTGAAGCACAACAAAACGATAATTTCACCGAAAGAGAATTACTCTATAAAATTCTGTTTGACATGCGAAAGGATGTGACCGAATTAAAAAGAATGTTCTTAGAAGTATTGCAAAACGGTGAAGTAAATCCAGATATTCTGAAACAAAATGAAAGCCTTTTCCAAAACATTGAAAAGGAACGTTCATTTCCATTCCAACCCAATTATCAACCTGAATTCAACAATCCGAGAACATTACCGCCAACAGCGAATAATTTCTCGAATAATCAGCCTGATAACGAATTAACAATTATTAACTTAGGAAATAATAATTCTGAGAATAAAAATGCGTTCATAGACGTTACCCACGAAGCCGAAGAAGTATCTTTCTCTTTAGAAAAACAAGAAAAAGACATGATTATCAAGGCTTTACAAAAAAATAAAAACAAGCGTAAATATGCCGCACAAGATTTGGGAATTTCAGAAAGAACATTGTACCGAAAAATCAAACAGTATGATATTGAAGAAGAGTAAAACTCCTTTTTGGGCTTCCTCGAAAGTTAGCATTGTTGCTCTTTTAAGTTTGAGTATGTTAGTGTTGAGTGGCTGCTATTCTTTTCGTGGAGCTAGCTTAGACCCGAATTTAAAAACGATTCAAATTCAAAACTTTGCTTTTCAAACAGCTGGAGGACCTGCCAATTTGAGTTTGACTTTCAACGAGAAAATCAAAGAGTATTTTCAAAGAAACACTTCCTTGAAAATGACAAACAGCAATCCTGATTTGATGTTTGAAGGTGCTATCACTGGTTTTGATGTAGAAGCACAAGCACCCACGGCAAATGATAAAGGTGGTTTGAATAGGTTGACGATTCGTATTCAAGTGAAGTTTACGAATGCTAAGGATGAAAACAAAAACTATGACCAAGAGTTTTCTTTTTATCAGGATTTCCCTCAAACACAGACTATTACGGCGGCTCAAGGCACTTTAATTCCTAAAATACTTGACCAAATCGTATTAGATATTTTCAATAAAACTGCTGGAGAATGGTGAGTTAAGAATGATGAGTTGTGAGTTTTAAAATATTGATTTAAAGCAAATTGATACTCTTAACTCACTTTCCCTGTATTAGAAGACATAATTTGTGACTCCTGAATCACTTTTTCTGTATCAGAAGACATAATTTGTGATTCTTGAATCACTTTTTCTGTATCAGAAGACATAATTTGTGACTCCTGAATCACTTTTTCTGTATCAGAAGACATAATTTGTGACTCCTTAATCACTTTTTCTGTATCAGAAGACATAATTTGTGATTCCTGAATCACTTTTTCTGTATCAGAAGACATAATTTGTGACTCCTGAATCACTTTTCCTGTATTAGAAGCCCATTATTCAAAGCTCAAAAAGCTAGCTATTGATAAAATGACTAAAGAAACCTTTACATATCTGGTGGCTAACCTTTCAGAAGTTTCAGCACTTGAAATAAATGGACTGGAAGAAACCATTCAACAATATCCATATTGTTCGCTTGCTCATACTTTATTGGCAAAAGCTTATGAAAACGATGAGCTTGCCAAACAGGCTAAATTACGTAAAGCTGCCGCTTATTCATTAAGCAGAAATGCCCTGCGTAGAATTATGAATGGTACTTTTACAAACCACTCGAACGTATCTACAACTGCAAAGTTCGATTCTGATTTCTTAAGAAAGCTAGAAACAATCTTAGAAGCCAAAGAAGATGAAGACAAACGCAAACAACAAGAGTATCAGCAAGAAGTATTATCGGATAAAGAATTCTTGAGTTATTCAACCGTGGCAGAAGATATGTTGTTGAATGAAATAGCTCAGAAACAGCAATTGCAAAATACCATCATTGAAAACTTTTTATTGAAAGACCCCGGCTTAATCAGAAGTAGTAAAAGCCAGCTCGAAGCAATGGGAAAACAAGAAGATTTATCATTGAATAGCGGTAAATTAGACAAAGGAATTGTGACGGAAAGCTATGCTAAAATCCTTACGATGCAAGGAAGGAAAGAGAAAGCAATAGGAGTTTATGAGAAATTAATTTTGAAATTCCCAGAAAAAAAGGCGTACTTTGCAAGCAAAATTCAAGAGCTATCAGAATTTTAAATTTACCATTATTATTTAAGGACTTGTCAGCTCGTTTCAGTGAGTTTAAAAATATTAGAATTTCATTTTCAAATTTTCAAATTAAATAAAAGATGTTCGGAGCAATTATCGTAGTTATTTGCATCATTGCAGTGTTATTAGTATTTGTAGTATTAGTTCAAAATCCTAAAGGTGGTGGTTTATCAGGAGAATTCGGAACGGCTGGTGCAAGCCAAATGTTTGGTGTTCAACGTACAGGAGACCTTTTAGAACAAATTACTTGGGGAGGTGCAATTACTATCGCTTTATTAGTTTTAGCTACTAAGTTTATCACACCTACTGAAAGTGCTGAAACGTTCAAATCAGTAAATACAGAGGCAGCTTCTAAAAAAGCAGGTATTCCAGCAGCAGCACCCGCATTAGGAACAAACCCTACTGATACTTCAAAAAAATAAGGTTTATCACATTAAATAGTTTTCGGAATATCGTCTATTCAAGACATATTTTACAATTAAATTAATTAGAATAGTCATTTTAGTTAAGATAGTTCATGCGAGACTTAATGAAAAAATATCAATACTTAATTTTAGCAAGCATACTAATGCTTGCTTTTTTTTTACGCTTTCATAACATCGGCGAACACGGATTGGCGGGTGATGAAAAGTACTCTCTCTTTGTAAGTCAGTTTACAAGCTATGAAGGGAACAATCAGAAAGACTCTGTTCGCAAACCTAAAAATCCTTACTTTACCCCTCAAGAATTTTGGTCGGAAAAGGATTATCACGATTTCTTTGATTCAATTGCTCGCTTAGACACAGGCAATGGCGCACTCTATACTTATTCATTGCATTATTGGACGAGTGCCTTTGGTTTGTCAGACCAAAGTTTGAGATTTCCGTCGTTGATATTTAATTTGTTGACAATTCTGGTCATCTTTGCTTTCGTCAAAACACATTTTCAATCTGTCAGACTAGCACTTTTAGCATCTTTCCTAGCTGCGATTTCTCCTTTTTACATCAATTATTCGCAGGTAGCCCGTAATTATGCTTTACTATATTTCCTTTCAATTTTAGCAACACATCTTTTGTTATTGATTGTAAAGAAAGAAGAAAAAGCCGAAAAACCTGTTGGATATTACTTACTTTATGGCTTAACAGTATTAGCTTGTGAGCTTTGCCATTTTTCTACTTTCCCTTTATTCTTTATTCATGGTTTGTATGTACTCTTGCATGTAAGAGTTTTACGTACTTGGATTGGACTCAGCTTATCAATGATTATTCCTTTGATTGGCGTAATATTTTGGTTAAAATCAGACGGAGGAAAATGGCTGTTCGATTATGTACAGAACAGTGTAAAAACCTATAATTATCTCGCACAAAACTCGCCAGATGAATACCTTTCGGTAGCTACAGTAAAGAATATTACCAGACAAATTCGTCATGTAATTTCTTGTGCCTTTATCAGTAGCGAAGGGCTTTATCTTCAGTTAACAGGTTTAAGAAACACTTTATTGACCATTGCGGCTTCATTGACAGGGATTTTAGGATTCATCCTGATAAAATCTGAAAAGCTTAAAATGGCGCTCTGTACTTCAATGGCGATTGCAATTTTAGTTTTCTGTACTGTTGCCAAAGGGCAATTTTTGGTGTTGGGGCTAAATATTGTATTGGTATTTATCTTGATAAATCTTATTTGGAAGAATAGAAAAAAGGAAGGGAATAACCTAATCTTATTTCTTGTCTCTTTAGTTGTTTTACCTTTTGTTTTCTTAATATTTTTCTCTTGGCAAGATGGTAACACTTTCAGAATTATGCCAAGGTATGTTGGATACTCCTACTCTTTCGGCATTATCTTAGTGGCTTTATTAATAAGAGAAATTTGGCATTTGAAATCGAATGTAAAATATGTTTTATTGGCAATGTGTTGCGTACAGTGTTACTTATTGACGGGTATCATCCAAAATATTTGGCAGGATAATCCGCCACGATATTTTATGAGTTTTGCAGAACCTCGTAAAAACAATCCATATCAATTAGTGGCAAATAAAATTGTACAAAATTATGCTGAAGGCGATACTGTATTGTATTCTAACCATCAAGATACTACGCCTGGCGGAAAAGATATTCCTTCCTATTCAGTGGTAGATGCTCAGCTTACTAATTTTTATTTGCCTAAAAACTCTCAGATTATTCAAAGAGTAAATCAACAAGAACCTGAAAAAATTATCTTGAAAAAGAAAAATGGAACAGAAATTATTCTTTTTGATTTTGAAGGAGTAAGATTTAGATATTAAACATAGAAAAACAAAAAAGGTGATGGAATTCCATCACCTTTTTTGTTTTTCTCAATTCGTTACAACTTCTACTACTTTCTTTTTAGCGATTGGCAAAAAGGTTTCTTCCAATGGCAAAACATATTTTGATTCTACCAAATAAGTAGCAGGATTAGGAAGATGCTTATAACGTTTTACTAAATCTATTTTAATGTTCTCGAAAGTACTCAAGGCACTTTTTTTAATGGTTTCTACATAAAAGGTTTTTAAGCCTCGCAATCGTTCATGCTTGTTTTCAAAAATTGTAAGATTGTACTGATAAACCCTTGTTTCATGAATAATGGGTTCATGCAATAACAAGTAACCATCATTTTTGTAAAGTGGTAAAATCCCAATCGGCGCAATATGAATATCCTTTTGTACTTCTGCTACAATCTGCTCGCCTTCATGCAAAGCATTTTTAAATCTGGGCAAGGCATATTCCATGATTGATTCAATCTCAGATAAATACTCACTTTGAGGTTGATTTGAAAATTCATATTCGACATCCAAACTTTCAGGATTTACTCCTCTGATTCTTTTTGGAAACTGAACACTCATCTGGTTAATACCATCCTTGAAATACATAGAATAATCGTAATGATACTGCAAATCTCGTAAGTCAGGATATAACTTCTTACTTTTAAAATTACTTTTAACCTGTTGCAAATATGCCAGTAACACATATTTCTTGTACTCAAAATCAATGAGTCCAGTGGTTAGCCAATCTTTCTCTAAGCTTTTCATAGGCGACATCATTTAGTGAAGGATTATTATTTAAAAACAGACTAAACTTAAAAGCATTCGCTTTCGCTTTAGAATAATAAAATTAATGATTTCCACGAAAATGCCAAGATTTCTGAAAAGTATTTTAAAGTCTGTCAAATAGTTATTAGCGTCTAATCATAGATTTCTATTTTATATCAAAACCTGACAATTTTACCGTTTTTCAGACAATGGCATAAAATATGATGAAATTGCAATGTTGTATGCACATTCGTTTGATTTTTGAAAATTATTTACAAAAATCAAATCGCATTTCAACAATTACCTAAAAAATCAAATACAAAAAATAACTTATCAAAAAAACAATGTCAACAGTTAGTATCAAGCCTTTGGCTGACAGAGTTCTGGTAGAACCAGCAGCCGCAGAAGAAAAAACATCATTTGGGATTATCATTCCTGACACTGCTAAAGAAAAACCACAAAGAGGAATTGTAGTAGCAGTTGGTTCTGGTAAAAAAGATGAACCATTGACAGTTGCAGTTGGCGACACTGTTTTATACGGTAAATACTCAGGAACTGAAATTGCAGTAGAAGGTAAAGATTACCTTATCATGCGTGAAAGCGATATTTTCGCAATTCTTTAATTTTTATGTTATCTGTTATTCGTTAATTGTTATTTGTAACATTATCACTGATGACAGAATAATTTCAAAAAATTCAATAAAAGTTGTTTGCTCCGTTATTAATTTAATCATCGTTACTGATAACGGACAACCGATAACTAATAACTAATACCAAAAATGGCAAAAGAATTATTTTTTGACACAGACGCAAGAGACAAACTGAAAAAAGGCGTCGATACTTTAGCTAACGCTGTTAAAGTAACTTTAGGACCAAAAGGTCGTAACGTAATTATTGACAAGAAATTTGGATCACCTTCAATCACTAAAGATGGTGTTTCAGTAGCGAAAGAAATCGAATTAGAAGACGCTGTTGAAAATATGGGTGCTCAGTTAGTGAAAGAAGTTGCTTCTAAAACTGCTGACCAAGCTGGTGATGGTACTACTACTGCTACTGTATTAGCACAAGCTATTTACACTATCGGTTCTAAAAACGTTGCTGCAGGTGCTAACCCAATGGATTTGAAACGTGGTGTTGACAAAGCAGTTGGTGCTGTTGTTGCTTCGTTGAAATCTCAATCTAAAGCAATCGAAACTTCACAACAAATTGCTCAAGTAGCTACTATCTCTGCTAACTCGGATGCTACAATCGGTACAATGATTGCTGATGCGATGGACAAAGTTGGTCGTGAAGGTGTTATTACTGTTGAGGAAGCTCGTGGTACTGAAACTGAAGTTAAAACAGTAGAAGGTATGCAGTTCGACCGTGGATATTTATCTCCATACTTCGTAACGAATACTGAGAAAATGGAAGCTGAATTAGAGCGTCCGTTCATCTTGATTTCTGAGAAGAAAGTATCTTCAATGAAAGAATTATTACCAGTATTAGAAGGCGTTGCTCAAACTGGTCGTCCTTTATTAATTATTGCTGAAGATGTTGACGGAGAAGCTTTAGCTACTTTAGTAGTTAACAAAATCCGTGGTGCATTGAAAGTTGCTGCTGTTAAAGCTCCAGGTTTCGGTGACCGTCGTAAAGCTATGTTAGAAGACATCGCAGTATTAACAGGTGGTACTGTAATTTCTGAAGAACGTGGTTTCAAATTAGAAAATGCTACTATTGAATATTTAGGACAAGCTGAAAAAATCATCATCGACAAAGACAACACTACTGTTGTGAACGGAGTTGGTGCTAAAGATGGTATCGAAGCTCGTGTTAACCAAATCAAAGCACAAATCGAAAATACTACTTCTGATTACGACCGTGAGAAATTGCAAGAACGTTTGGCTAAATTGTCAGGTGGTGTTGCTATTCTTTACATCGGTGCTGCTACTGAAGTAGAAATGAAAGAAAAGAAAGACCGTGTTGACGATGCTCTTCACGCTACACGTGCCGCTGTTGAAGAAGGTATCGTAGCTGGTGGTGGTGTTGCTTTAATCCGTGCTATCAAAGCATTAGACGGTTTAACTGGTGACAACGAAGACCAAACAACTGGTATCAACATTATCCGTCAAGCAATTGAATCTCCATTGAGAACTATCGTTGCTAACGCTGGTGGTGAAGGTTCAGTAGTTGTTAACGCTGTTAAAGCTGGCGAAGGTGACTTCGGTTATAACGCTCGTGAAGACAAATACGAAGATATGATTGCTGCGGGTATCATCGACCCAACTAAAGTAACTCGTTTAGCATTAGAAAACGCTGCTTCTATCGCAGGGTTATTATTGACTACTGAATGTGTTATTGCTGACAAACCAGCTGCTGAAGCTCCACACGCACACGGTGGTGGCGGCGGAATGGGTGGAATGATGTAATATCAATTCTGAATTTTGAGTTTTGAATTATGAGTTAAATTATCCTTCAAAACTTCAAATTAACATTCAAAAAACTCCTCATTAGCAATGCTTTTGAGGAGTTTTTTATTTCTCCTAAATATAAAGGCCTTTACTTCTTGCAGAAATATTCAAAATCAAGCGGTTTATTTTATGAAAAACACCAAACATTGGGCAATATTCTTATCAAACAGTGCCAACAAACAAGTATTTATTCAACAATTGCTATCTCAGAAAGCTACGGGAATTTTTGAAGTTTTAAACAAGTCAAACGGTTTGTTATTTTCAAGCCTGACGGTCAATGATTTTATTGATGAAGAAAATCGACATGGATTTACGGCTGTAACCAAACATCTTGACAGAAGTTTGAAGTCGATGTCGAGCGGAGAACAGAAAAAAGCTTTGTTGAATTACTTGGTTGCACAAAAGCCCGATTACTTGATTTTAGATAATCCTTTTGATAATTTGGATGTAGCGGCTCAGGCTTCTTTATTAGCAATGCTCCATGAAATTGGTACACATACTTCATTAATTCAGCTAATCAATCGTGAAAGAGACTTATTGTCTTTCATCAGTAATGTTGTAAGTATCGAAAAAAATAACCAATTAGTTGTACACGAAGACCTTCAAATTTTTCTTAAAAACTATAGAAAAAATCAAACCTCTTCTTTTTCAGGAGAAATCCCTCCTCCTATCAAGCATTACGATTTGCCCAATCCTGAATTGATTAAATTCAACAAAGTAAATGTAAGTTATGGTGAAAAACATATTTTAAAAGACATTACTTGGACAATCCATAAAAATGAATTTTGGCATTTAGTCGGGCCAAATGGTTCTGGGAAAACTACTATGTTGTCGATGATTACGGGTGAT
The DNA here is from genome assembly GCF_034930985.1 of Arcicella lustrica. Classification (NCBI taxonomy): domain Bacteria; kingdom Pseudomonadati; phylum Bacteroidota; class Cytophagia; order Cytophagales; family Flectobacillaceae; genus Arcicella; species Arcicella lustrica. The sequence goes on along the minus strand of NZ_JAYGIM010000017.1, from coordinate 6,263 downwards.
AATCCCAAAGGATATGGACAGGATTTAACCCTATTTGGTAGAAGAAAAGGTACTGGCGAAACAGTTTGGTCGATTAAAAATAATATCGGCTACGTTACGCCTGCCATGACGGATTTATTTACAGCAAGTCACACTTTAGAACAAATGCTAATGTCTGGCTTTTATGATTCTATTGGCTTGTATAATAAACCTTCTGATTTACAAATCAAGCTCGCCAAACAATGGCTTACTTTAATTGAGATGAACAAGCTCAGTAAAAAGCCATTTTTTATGCTTTCGACAGGGCAACAACGCATGGCTTTGATAGCCAGAGCAATGGTAAAACATCCGCCACTATTGATTTTAGATGAAGCCATCGCTGGTTTAGATGACCACAATACTTCACTGGTTATATCATTAATCAACAAAATTGCTAACGAAAGTGAAAGTACCATTTTGTACGTCTCGCATCGCAACGAAGCAGGACTTTTTCCAAGAAATATATTTCAATTATTTCCTTCGGAAGAAGGGTCTGGTGGAGTGGTGATGAAGTAGAAAGAGCATCATTTTAATACTTGAATGAATCAATTTAATACTCGTGAGTATTGTTTTAAGACTTGATTGAATCAATTCGATGCTCGTGAGTATCGTTTTAATGCTCAATTGAATCAATTCGATACTCGTGAGTATCGTTTTAATGCTCGAATGAATCAATTCGATACTCGTGAGTATCATTTTAAGACTTAAATGAATCTATTAGATGCTCTTGAGTATCGTTTTAATGCTTGATTGAATCAATTGGATGCTCGTGAGTATCGTTTTAATGCTCGAATGAATCAATTAGATACTCGTCAATCTACTTTATGAAAAAGAAGTGAAAACATTAAATTAAAAAGCCCATCGACAAACGACGGGCTTTAAATCTTTCACTTAATTACGTTTCTTGAAGTATATATAAACTTGCAAGAAAGAGGCTTGATTAAGCATTACGTTATAAAATCAGCTTATACAGGCTTTTGAAAGCCTATTTTTTTCTATTAGCTGGCGAATTAATTCGCCAGCTAATAGAAAAAGTAAAGTTCTGTTTCTATTTATTCTTCTCCTCAATCCAAAGCCTTGCATTAATAAATGCTTCTAACCAAGGACTTACTTCGTCGTTTTTGCGGTTGGCTGGGTAGTTTGCCCAGTTCCAAGGGAAGGTTGAACGTTCGATGTGTGGCATGGTTACTAAATGGCGACCTGTGGCATCACACATCATGGCGGTGTTGAAATCCGAGCCGTTTGGATTGGCTGGATAGGCTTCGTAACCGTATTTTCCTACAATACTGTATTTTTCTTCTCCGTAAGGCAACACAAATTTTCCTTCTCCGTGCGATACCCAAACGCCTAATGTAGTACCTGCTAAAGTAGAAAGCATTACTGAATTATTTTGCTGGATAGTAACCGAAGTAAAGATACTTTCGTGTTTATGCGATTCGTTATGGTGCATTTTGCCGTGTACTTCGTGGTCTGGATTAATCAATTCCAATTCCATAAACAACTGACAACCATTACAAATACCTACCGAAAGGGTATCTTCACGAGCAAAGAATTTTTTGATAGCGGCGTTGGCTTTTTCGTTGTACAAGAATGCTCCTGCCCAACCTTTTGCCGAACCTAAAACATCTGAATTAGAGAAACCTCCTACTGCACCAATAAACTGAATATCTTCTAAGGTTTCACGACCAGCAATTAAGTCAGTCATGTGAACATCTTTTACATCAAAACCTGCCAAATACATCGCATTCGCCATTTCACGCTCTGAGTTTGAGCCTTTTTCACGAATAATTGCCGCTTTCGGACGAGCTGAAATTGTACTGTTATCCGTTAATTTTCCAGTGAAATGTGAAGGGAAAGTATAAGCTAAAGCTTGGTTTTTGTAATTGCTATAACGTTCTAAAGCTGTTCCGTTTTTCGATTGTTTTGAATCTAACAAGAAGGAAGTTTTGAACCAAACATCTCTTAATTCAGCTACTGCAAAGTCAAATGAAGTATCATTGTTTTTCACCGAAACTGTATTACCTTCTACTACTTCACCAATTTTAACGATAGTAATATTGTTTTCAGCAAAAACCGCTTCAACCGAAGCATCCGCTTGGAATACCAAGGCAATGTTTTCGTTGAATAATGCTTTTACAGTATCAACTTCTCCCAAACCTGAAAGGTCAATATTTGCTCCAAGATTTACGTCGGCAAAACACATTTCTAACAAAGTCGTAATCAAACCTCCGCTACCGATGTCGTGTCCTGCTGCGATTTTGCCTGCTTTGATTAAGTCTTGGAAAGTATCGAATGCTGTTTTGAAGTACGCTGCATCTTGAATCGTTGGCACTTCCTTACCTACTTTGTTCAAGATTTGAGCAAAAGAACTACCACCTAATTTGAAACTATCTTTTGATAAGTTCAAATAGTAAATTGCTCCGCCATTGCGTTGTAAAACTGGCTCAACTACTTTATTGATGTCCGAACAATGTGCACCTGCCGAGATAATAACTGTACCCGGAGCGATTACTTCATCGTTTGGATATTTTTGTTTCATCGAAAGTGAATCTTTTCCTGTTGGAATATTGATACCCAATTCGATAGCAAAATCCGAACAAGCCTGTACGGCTTCGTACAAACGTGCATCTTCACCCGCATTTTTGCAAGCCCACATCCAGTTAGCAGAAAGCGAAACCGATTTTAAGCCGTCTTTCAACGGAGCAAAAACGATGTTTGAAAGTGCCTCCGCAATGGCAGTACGTGAACCAGCCGCTGGGTCAACGATAGCAGCTACTGGCGAGTGACCAATAGAAGTAGCGATTCCGTCTTTTCCTTTGAAGTCTAGAGCCATTACGCCTACATTGTTCAAAGGTAATTGCAATGGTCCTGCACATTGCTGTTTAGCTACTCGTCCGCCTACGCAACGGTCAACTTTGTTGGTTAACCAGTCTTTACAAGCTACGGCTTCTAATTGCAATACTTGTTCTAAATATGTTGGAATTTCGGCTTCTGAATAAGACAAACCTGCGTAGTTACGCTCAATGGTTTTGTCTTCCATCACGATTTTAGGAGAACTTCCGAACATTTCTGAAATCGCAAAATCCATTGGTTTAGCACCAGTCGATTTCGATTCGAAAGTAAAGCGGTTATTTCCAGTAATATCTCCCACAGTGTACATTGGCGAACGCTCACGTTCTGCAACACGTTGAAGAGTTGCTAAATCTTTTTCACCAATCACCAAGCCCATACGTTCTTGGGATTCATTACCGATAATTTCTTTAGCTGAAAGCGTTGGGTCGCCTACTGGCAATTTATCTAAATCAATCAAACCGCCTGTTTCTTCTACCAATTCAGATAAACAGTTCAAGTGTCCACCTGCACCGTGGTCGTGGATAGAAACGATTGGATTATGGTCAGATTCTACCAAACCTCTAATCGCATTGGCAGCACGTTTTTGCATTTCTGGGTTTGAACGTTGGATAGCGTTCAACTCTATACCCGAACCAAAAGCTCCAGTATCTGCCGAAGAAACCGCTGCTCCACCCATACCAATGCGGTAGTTTTCACCACCCAATACCACTACTTTATCGCCTACGCTTGGCTTTTGTTTTATCGCCTGACTTTCTTTGCCATAACCAATACCACCAGCCAACATGATTACTTTATCGAAACCTAATTTGCGAGATTCCTCTTCGTGTTCAAAAGTAAGAACAGAACCCGTAATTAATGGCTGACCGAATTTATTACCAAAATCAGAAGCACCGTTTGAAGCCTTAATCAAAATATCCATTGGCGTTTGGTACAACCAATCACGCTCGTTAACCGCTTTTTCCCAAGGACGATTTTCTTCTAAACGAGAGTAAGAAGTCATGTAAACCGCTGTTCCAGCCAATGGTAATGAACCTTGTCCACCTGCCAAACGGTCACGGATTTCACCACCAGAACCTGTTGCAGCACCGTTGAAAGGTTCTACAGTTGTTGGGAAATTGTGCGTTTCAGCTTTTACAGAAATCACAGAATCGAATTCTTTTTCTGCATAAAAATCTGGTTTGTCGGCAGATTTAGGAGCAAATTGGGTAACACGTGGGCCTTTAATAAAGGCAACGTTATCTTTATAAGCAGAAACGATGTCGTTCGGATTCGTTTCAGAAGTTTTCTTGATAAGTTTAAATAAAGAACTTGGTTTTGCCTCACCATCAATCACAAAAGTACCATTGAAGATTTTGTGGCGACAGTGTTCCGAGTTTACTTGAGAGAAACCAAATACTTCTGAGTCTGTCAATTTACGACCTAAATTTGCTGCCAAACCATTCAAGTAGCCAACTTCTTCTTCGCTCAATGCGAGACCTTGTTCTTTGTTATAAGCGGCAATGTCATCAATTTCAAGAATTGGCTCAGGCTCAATCTTGATGGTATAAATTCCTTGATGTAATTGCGTATATTTTTGCGAAAGCATCGGGTCGAAATCAGTAAAATCCTCCGCTACTGCCGTAAATTCCTCAATACGAACAATTCCTTGAATACCCATATTTTGGGTAATTTCAACAGCATTGGTACTCCACGGCGTAATCATGGCTGCACGTGGACCTACAAAAACAGCTTCCAAAGTAGCATTTTCTTGGTTTACAAGGGTAAAAGTATGGTCGATTTTACTGTTGAAAAGCCAAAAGAGTTTTTGAATATCTTCATCTGAAAGAATGGCATGCGTTTGCACGGCATAAACTGTGCTGGAGTGACTCCCGAAGAAATGAATCATGATGAAACAGATTGTTGGTTGTTTGTCGGCTAATTTCTAAAACAACATAAATACAGCCGAATTGCTAAAGAGTTGCAAATTTAGCGGTTTTGAAAAAGAATACCTATAAAAATTTAAGGGATTGGTTTTGTTTGCGTGAAGCTTGTATATTGGAAATATTTTATCACAATAATCTTTTAACGAATTTACACTCCAATGAAAAAATTGCTTTTCCTTTTTTTATGTTTCTTTACTTTAGAAACATTTGCTCAAAAACGTTCTATTAACAACAAGCTTGGTTCTGAACATATTTTCATTTCAGCCACAAAAATAGCATTAGTTCCTCCGCCAAATTTTGCAAAAGGGGTTGGCTTTAGTGGCTTTCAACAAGCCGAAACGAATTCATCAATTTTAGTTGCCGAAATTCCTGCTCCTTATCCAGAAATGGTAAAATCTTTTACTGCTGAAAACCTTAAAACGAGAGGAGTTATTCTGATTAAAACGGAAGATATTTCTTTTCAAAATACACCTGCAAAATTACTCATCACCAAGCAATCTGCTAATGGTATGGATTTTTCAAAAACAATTTTAGTTTTTGGAGATTCTAAGAAAGTCTTTTTAGTAAATTTTCTGTACCCCGAAAACGATAAAACTTTAGCCGAACAAATGGACAAAGCAATAGCGTCTGTTGTTTATCAAAGTACTAAACAGGTAAATCCGCTTGAAGAAGCAAATTTCAAGATAAATACCGCTGATACAAAGTTCAAATTTGCTCATTCACTTTCTGGCTCATTAATTTTTACTAGTGACGGACAATTACCTCCTGTCGATACAGACAAAGCTTTTCTTTCGGTTGGTCAAATACTTGTCAATACTTCGACTGTTCCAGACAAAAAACTATTGGCTATTGAAACAATGCAGAAATTCCCCAATGGCAAGAAAACTAAAATTGAAAAAGTATCTACCATTGAAATTGATGGTATGACTGGCTACGAAGTAATTGGAACTGGCGAAAATGAAAAAGGACAAAAAGAATTAATTTATGAAGTAATGCTATTTTCAAATAGCTCTTATTATTTAATCGTTGGAATTGCACCAATTCAATTTGACAGCTATTTACAGGTTTACAAAAGCATTGCTAAAACGTTTGAGAGGAAATTATAATAGCTCTAAGTGAACTATAAGACCACTCCGAGTGAACTAAAGACCGCTCCGAGTGAACTATAAGACCATTCGAGTGAACTAAAGACCACTCTAAGTGAACTAAAGACCACTCCAAGTGAACTACAAGACCACTCTGAGTGAACTAAAGACCGCTCTAAGTGAACTACAAGACCATTCCGAGTGAACTAAAGACCACTCTAAGTGAACTACAAGACTACTCCAAGTGAACTAAAGACCACTCTAAGTGTCTCATCCTAAAAAAGCTTGACAGTATTAGGGGTTAAAAACTGAATTGATTGTCAAGTTTTTTTTATTGTATTACCAAGATTACACCATTTATTTTTTATTTCTAAATGTATTTTAA
>NZ_JAYGIM010000016.1:0-228822 GCF_034930985.1 Arcicella lustrica | reverse complement strand
TAGTTTTTTTAACAGATTTGAAAAAAAACTTTTTTTCTTCTCATTCTGACCATAAGCATAACCATATCCATATCCATACCCATAACCATACCCATAACCATATTCTTTAGAATTACGATAGTCAACTCCATTAAAAATAATATTTAAAGATTTGAATTTATTTCTTTCTTTAAAGTCTTTTAAAACTCTCAAATAAGATTTAGGAGTATGTTCATATCTCATTAAATAGAATACAGCATCAGCATATTCGGATAGTATAGTAGAATCTGTAACAAGACCTACTGGTGGTGTATCTAATACAACATAATCAAATTGTTTACGAAGCTCCTCTATTAAAATCCCCATTTTACCATTTGATAATAATTCAGATGGATTAGGAGGAATAGGTCCTGAAGGTAATACATACATATTGGGATTTAATGTACTTTGTTTAATGATATCTCCAAGCTTAGCCTGACCAATTAAATAGTTAGATATTCCTATTTCACGTGATACTCCTAAGTACTCCGATACTTTAGGTTTACGTAAATCTAATTCTAATACTACAACTTTTTTATCCAAAAGCGCAATACTTGCAGTTAAATTAATGCTAACAAAAGATTTACCTTCACCGCCTATCGAAGAAGTTAACAAGATAGCTTTACCCCTTCCATCTACATTAACTCCTCCAGCAGCGTATTGCAAATTGGTTCTTAATGTTCTAAATTGTTCAGCTAAAAAGCTAGTACTCTTCATATCAACAATATTATCCTTCATTTCTTTAGGCTTTTTACCAATCTCGCCAAATACAGAAATACCAGTAACATCCTCAATTTCTTTTCTAGACTGGATTTTATCGTTCAATAAATCTTTAAGATTAACTGTTACTGCTGGTAACACAAAACCTAAAATTAAAGCCATTATATATATAATACCTCCTTTGGGTTTTATAGGTTTAGGATCACTATACGGTTCATCTACTAAGCGGCTATCTGTGACTGTTGAAGCATAGGAAATAGCTGTTTCTTCTTTTTTCTGTAATAACATCAAGAATAAACTTTCTTTGATACCTTGCTGACGTTTAATATTAACAAATTCTCTTTCTTTTTTAGGAATCGTACGAATTGAAGATTCAAAACGATTATTTAAGCCTTTTAAACTATTTCGGGTAACCTGAAGACCTTGCTTTTGATTAGTAATACTTTCACGGATTGCAGCTTTTGTATTAGCAATTTGAGTATTGATTGTTCCTAACAGTGGGTTAGCTGCTTCTGTCGTTCTTGCATATTTTTCTCTTTGTATTTCTAATTCATTAAGCTTAGATAGTAAACTTATTAAAACAGGATCATTTACCATTAAAGTAGCAGGAGCAACACCGCTTTGACTACTTCTTAAATAGCTCTCGACTCCATCAAGAACTTTTAATTGGATATCAACCTCATTTAGTTTAGTATCATTTTCTTTAACTTTTTCTAAAAATAAATTAGCCTCAACACTTAAATCAGTAATCCCTTGAGAACTTTTATAGGTTTCTACATCTTTTTCTACATCTCCTAATTCTCCTGTTATTAGTCTAAGACGCTGGTCAATAAATTGCAATGTGGCTGTAGCCTCCATATTTTTATCAGCAAGAGCAGAGAAAGTGTAACTCTCTAACAATTTTGATAAAATAGCTTTACCTTTTATTGGTAAAGCATCTTCCAAAGTAAGTTTTAATACTGTACTTTTTAAATTTAAAAGTTCAACCTTAATATTTTTTTGATAATTTTCAATTACAGATTCTTTTTCGAAAAACTTAACCCGAATCAAATCATTATCATTTCGATAAAGAGAATCATTCAAAAAAACTCTAAAGGCACCTAATTTACTTCTAATATTTTGGCTATACGCAAACGTACCCATTATATCACCATTTTCACTTAATAACTCATATTTCTGTTTATTAATTAACTTAATAAAAATCGGTTCCTTGTAAGCCATATCATTAAGATCACCATGTTGAACCCAAATAGGAGATGTTCTGAAAATTTGGTCGTATGGTCTAATTTCACCTTTTTGATAATACGAAACTGTTAAGTTTAAATCATCAACAACTTTCTCAATTAAGCTTCTTGATTTTAAAACTTCCATTTCATTTTCTACAATTTTATTCCCCGAAAACATTTCGAGTTCTTTTAGCATATCATTTCCTCCGATACCTTTTTTCTCGTCTTTAATTAAAAGAACAGCGCTTACATTGTAGATTGGAGTTGTGTAACGAAGATATAAATTTGCACCAGTAACTGTAATACCAATTGATAGAACAAACCAATACCAATATCTAATATAAGAAAGAAAAATCTTTCTTATGTCAAAATTTTCTTCAGTATTATCAAGGAAATCAAATGAATTATCTGCCATAATTTAAAGTTATTTACTATATGTAATTTTTACTTTTAATTTTATTTAAATAAAAGATTTAGTAATAATACCAAAGAGGTGGTAACTCCTGTAGCAATAGGTATTAACTGTAATGTTCTATCTGAAGATGTAATTTTACCTTTAGTAGGCTCTACATAAATTACATCCCCATTTCTAATGTAATAATATGGTGTTTCAAAGACTTCTCTAGTATTAATATTTAATTTAACGATTTCTTTTTTACCATCAGTAGTTCGAATTAGCATTATATTATCTCTTCTACCATAAATTGTTAAATCTCCTGCAATACCTAATAATTCTGGTAAAGATGTATGATTATCAGTTAAATTATAAATACCAGGGCGATTGACTTCTCCTAAAATAGTAACTTTTTGATTAAGAAATCTGACATTAGCTGTAGGTTCTTTTAAATATTTAGCTAATTCTCTTTTTATTTTTATTTCTGCTTCCTCTAGTGTTAGATTAATAACTAAGATTTTGCCAATTAATGGTAATTCAATATTACCAGAAGGATCAACTAAGTAACCCAATGGTTGATTTCTTGCAATTCCATTACTTGATACACCTGGAAAATTGGTGGTAATTAAAGGTGTTACATTTTGAAAGTTAAAAACCTCGTTAGATTCTATGCTTAATGAACTTACAGTTACTGCTAAAATATCATCCGGTTGAATTTTAGGAATAAGTGGCGTTACAGTTTTTAATATTGAATATCGTACTGTATCTAAAGGGTCTGAACCCTGAAAATAAGTTACATTTTTTGTTGAAACACAAGATGTGAAAAAAGATAATGATAAAGCCATCATTAGCAATAGCTTTATATCTTTTGAAATACTTTTTTTACTAAATAAATTCTTCATACAATTTGATTTGAAGATGATTTTTGAGATTTACTTTATTATTATGAATTAAAAACTGTAATTAATTGCCATAGAAATATTTCTATTATTCTTGCTTACTCCTTTATTTTCTTCTTGATTATTTTGATAGCTTATTTTAAAAAATAAATCGTGAATAAATTCATACTGCAAAAGGGTCTGAAAATAGCTATACTTTTTTAAATCTCCCCATAAAAATGGATATTTATCTTTAAAGTCAGCTTGCTGTACTCCCGTACCTACAGTTCCTTTTCTTATGTAGTTATAAATTAGCTTAATGTCTAAACCTCTTAACACTCTATAATGTAACTGAGCAAATAGTTGGTCAGCATTTGGTCCAATCCAGTGACCTAAGTTGAAATTATTACTTTGAAAAGTCTGTACAGGAATAAAATGTACATAATTAAACGGCTGAATTTTAGAATATTCTAAAGTCAAGTGTAAATTGTTTATTGGAAAATCAGCAATACTTGCTCCAATTTGATAAGCCGTATGGTTTCTAGCATTTCTTTCATTGGCACTTCCACCTGTTAACGAAAACTCTAATTCGTCAATAAATAAACTAGCATATAAGTGTGTTTTAGGAATATGATTTCTGGAACTTAGTTGTAAAAATATTTGTGAGTTTGCTATTGTATTAGTTGCATTCTGGCTTGTACTTGCTTCACCTAAATAATGATTCAAGCCTGAAAACAATGCAATAGGAATCATATAGGCTATTTTAAGATTATCATTATAGATTACTGACTCCCCTACTGAAAAACTAAATCCTTTAAATGGCTTAAGAGTAAGAGCATGAAAAGCTAAATATTTCTCTCTGTAAGAAAATTGGTTTCTTCCAGGAACCGATGTGCTGTAGATGGATGTTGAATCAATAATATTAGAGTTAAGCCAGGCATGAGCGTAAGTAAACGATAGCCACTTTACTGGGTTAATATCTAAACGAACTTGAGGAAACCCTGGAGCTTTATCCGATAGAATAATCTTCCCACCAGCACCATAACCAAATGGAAAAGAGTTCTTCCCAAAAGTAGCATGACCCCATTTCCATTGAGCAGTAATTGTTGCATTAATCAAGCTGTAGTCAAACCTTTTTCCACTTAATAATAAATCTCCTATTCTCCCTTGATTTGGACTAAAATTTTGTTTGTAATCATAGTTCAGGTAAAGATTATTGAGTTGACTATTTCTAAAATCTACGCTGTAACCAATATTTTTACCTAAATAACCATAAATCCAAGCACCAATCCAACGTTGATTTATTGTCGCATTTTCACTGTTCTCTAACTGGTAACCAATAATTGGTTGAACATTAATAGCAAATTGCTTATCTTGATAAGCTGCAAATCTAACTCTATCATTAGGTTTGGCTTGTAAAATACTTTGGAATGGCTTTTCTGACGTTAGATCTTTTGCTAGGTTTTTCTCAATTGTATAATCTTTAAGATAAAAAGCTAGTTCTTCTTTTTCAAGAGACGTTAATAATTGAGTATGATTATTTAAAGTATCTAATTTTGATAGAATATAATTTCTTGATAATGGTAGCGTTACATCATTTAAATCAATAACACCTTTTTGTGCTAATCTGGATAAGTATGAATAAACTGTCTTATAGCTAGGCTCATAAACTACTTGCGCTTTTACTTGAAAAACGAGTAAGCTTAATGATGATAACACAAAGAAAGTTAATAGTTTAGTAAATTTTCTCATCAAATCAGATTGTTTAATAGAATTAAAAATCAAGATTAAAGATAGTGTAGCCTTACAAATAAACGATATTTTTCGTGACTTAAAGTAACAATATTTTCAATTCCCTACTTTCAATACCTCACTTACAATAATCTTTATTTTCTATATAAAAACGATAATTAACATTGCTAACAAGTGTATCTCTTTTATAAAATAACCATCCCTGTGCAGGATTAGGAGAAGCTCTAATTGAATAAGTACCTCCTACTTTTAATTTATAAGTACTCCCAGAGCGCTGAGTCCTTGTTAACTGCATCAAATCTCTCCAATCATTGGCTGCAGCACCTTTTGGTTGAAATTGAATATCAACTTTTGCTGGTACAGCTTGTTCATTAACAGTTTGTCCTTTAGCACACTCAATGATTAGTTCTACATTAACAGGTTGTGGTGAGGGCGCTACAATATTAATTGGTATATTTTTTTCATCACACAAGTCAAAAGTTTCACTCTGAAAAATTGGCTTTGATAAGTCTCCACCATACTGATTATTATAATTAAATACTTGCAAATAAACTGTGTTCTTTCTTCTACCTGCTAAAGAATATCTTGCCCCATTATTCAAACTCAAATATACATCTCCAACATTCTTTCCAGACGATTTTTCAATTAAACGACTGTAATGATAAATATCCAATCCTTTATATGCACTATTTACAATGAGTATTGGACCTTTCTCACAAACAGGAAACATTTCTCCTAAAGCATAATAACTAAGCGATGAAATACTTGTTGTAATTGACAATTTACCATTTGCATTTCTTTTTAAAACAGGGTTAGCTAACATTTTCCAAGTATTGTTAGCATATACCCAAAATGGAATACTATCTCCTTCTTTTAATTTTGTGCCATTCGTATGGTAACTTTCTTCATTAATTTCTATACTTACGGAACATGGTTTGGAAAGGTTGCTAGCTTCTTCAAATTTCTCATCTATTATTTTAAATGAAAAAAAGCCGTAAGATTGAAACTCAAAGGGTGGCAAAACTTTATTATCTAATCCAATTGCCTGATATACTGTATAATTTGAAGGAACGAATTCTCTTGCTTTATTTTCAAAATGACTCAAAAGTAATTCAAATTTTCCTGATAAGACAGTACCTGACTTGTCTATAACATTTGTACCAGTATTTGTAACCAAGCTAGCTTTTTCTTTCTGACCATTTGTAGTTAAACTTACTGTTTGCTCTACTATATCATTAGCATTTATTTTCTTTAAATCAACACTCATGCCAGACGGTAGATTGTTGATTTTAAACATTCTTATTGTTCTATTGATATTAGTTTTAGCTTGTATTGTCACAAGATTAATATCTGTCAAGTATCCTTCTAACTGTGCTACTACTTTAATGTTAGCTGGTCTTTTTGTGTAATCTGGAGCAATCGCAATTCCAAGTAATCCTTCTCTACTAATATTAATCTTTTTATTTCCAACTGAACTTACTATTCCTTCTGCATCTTCCCCTAAAAAAGTAAATTTAATATTTTTAGGAGTCATTGTTGTATCACTTGATACTGCATTTTTATAAGTTAGATTAATTGCCGATTCTGTAAGAGCATCCTTTATTTTAATAGAAACATTTTCTAAAGGATTGTTACAAGCATCAAATAAGCTTACAAAAAAAATCAATAATATGGAGTAACCAAGGTATTTCATTTTTTTTACTGATTGGACTAAAGTAAAAATTAGAGAAAACTTAACAATAGAAAATTAATCATTACGCATCACTCACCTCGCATTTAATATTAATTTCCAATTCTATATCTAACTTTAAAATTAATGAAAGGTAAATATGAGTAATCTTTGATATTTCTTTCAATAATCGGAATTAGTTCATCTGCATTCGTAGTGTCTAAAATACCAAAATATTCACTTATAATTTTAGGACTACCCATATAATAGCAACCAATCTCTCCGTTAAAACTTAGTCTTCTTTTAGGTATGACTCTACCAAATCCAAATCCAACAAAAGGAACAAATTTATTCCAATCAACTTTCACACTAATTTCTCCAAAATCCTCAGCGTTTACTTCTACTCCTTCAAAGCTTATTCCAGTATTTGTGTCAACAAATGCGGAAACATTGAAATTATATAAATAACTAACTCCACCTATTAAGTGAAAAGATACTTTCTTGAAAGGGTAAAATTGAGTCGCTAAAAAAATCTGGTTGAATTTTAAATCAGATTCAATATTGATGGTTGACTTAGTATTTAGATTGACATCAAACAATCTATGATACTGAAGGTAGGTAGTTCCTACTCGCCAAAATATTTTTTTGTAAGGGGATGTTTTAGCTAATTCTAAGCCTAATCCATTTGTTCCCAAAGAGACACCGATTGATACATTATGTTTATGAACGTTTGTTGAGTCGGCTGTCGCACAAACATCATTATTAGGGCATAAGTAAAATGCCATAATAAATAGTATGAAAGTTAGATAGCGTTTAGACTGCATAAAGAATTAAAATTTCAAGTACTATGATAAAACTTAGAATTTTTGCATTCTTCTAAGTCAAAAGTAAGAACAATTTTCGATTTTCAAATAAAAAAATTATTAAACGGTATATTTTATCTGAAATTTGTTATTCTTTATCAAAATAGTAATATTGCTTTATCCTTAGATTGGTTAAAAAACAATATTCGAAATAATATTTGCTAATTATAGGACAAAACAAAATTTATAATCCATCATTAAACATAAAACATTAATTTTAACTATCTATAAGTCTCTAAACAGTTCTTTTAATTCTGTACACAATTAAACTTTTCTTAGTACCATCGAAATTAACTTAACGATTATTCCCATTCATATTAACTCTTGAAAAGTAAGTACTAAAGCTATACTATTTTAAAATTGTATTTATTAAAGAATTATGAAGAAATCAAAAATTATTGAAATAATGGATTAATTGAAGAATTGAAAGTTAACATTTCATTAAATGCTATCTTAATTCAACCAAAATAATACAGAGAATATGCAATTATTCAAAGGTTAAGTTGGGTTGAAAGGAGGCTTAAAGTAGTCTAAAAGGGGTCTAATAGTGGGTTGATACAGGTGTTACTCATATCAGTAGCAAAAAAACAGGGATTAAAAAGGTCTTATCTTTTTAATCCCTGTTTACATTAAATCTTATCCCCATTCCTCCACTGCTCTACGGTTGGGAACCAAATGGATTGATATTCTGCATAGCGTTGAAGTTCGTAATGATCGTCAGCAAATTGATTAGCTCTTCTGGTAAAAGTAAAGTTTACTTCTGAATACTGGCTATTTCGGGTGTAAGTCCAAACTTCTTTATCTTTTGTTCTGGTGATTCTCGTCGGGTCACCCATAACGATGTAAACCATTCCTTTGTCTGTCTTCCACCCTTCTTTATACGTTGTAAATAATCTGTTTGCTTGCTCTACTCTTTGATAATATGATTTAATCGTCCTCTTAGCTGTACCTTGATTTCCTTGCATGATATTTAACCAATAATTATCTAAGGAGCGTTTCGGGTCTTTAGAATTATACAAATCGCTTGTTTCTGCATTTGTGCTTACATAAATCAATGGTCTCACTAATTTTTCAGGGCGAGTCATTTTAGGAAATCGCTTATCTGCAACTACCATTCCTATTCCATAAGATTCTGTTGTATCTCTCGTAAAATAATAAAGTGCATCACTTTTTAATACAAAAGGCTTATTACTTGTAACTGTAAAAGAAGAATCTACAAACAAACTTTTTGAAGCTGCTCTTGGCGTAGTTGACATTGGTGAAATAGCAGCCTCAAAATCATAACGATATTTGAAAACTTTAAACGTTTGTTGTTTATCAGAAAGACTTTTGAGAACAACAGTATCTTGAACCGTAAAATAGTTTCTAGCTAATGGTGTTTTTCCTGTTTTATCATAAAACATAAAGTAATCACCTACTTTTCCGGATTGAAATCTTAGAAAACAATCATTAAAAATTTTATTACCCGTTCTTAAATCTTTAATTTCTGTTAGTGCCAAACCTGTTAACAAATCTTTGGGTTTGGGAATATCAAACCAAACAGTTAATAATCCTCCTTCCTGGCTAGCATTTTCTGAATTAATACTAACATTACCTTGGCTCAAACTATTTTGCTTGGCATTATAATCAGGATAAAGATTATAGGCAATCACAAAATCTTTACTTGCTTCGGCTAAAGTAAAGGTTCTATCAATATCAATACTTAAAAAAACTCTTACGGAAGAACCATTATCTAAGAATCGACTTTTACTCAGAAATCTTTGTAAAAGCACTTTACTTTCGCCTTGTTCTTTGGCTTTTTTAGGTGAAGTTGAGCTACAACTTGCCAAAAACAAAATGATTGGAACGAATAGAAGTATTTTTTTCATCAGTTGAAAGAATAGCTGTAAGCCTCAAGCTCTAAGCGTTTATATTAGAAAATTAACAAATATAAATATGTCAATTATTGCAAATTCGACAAGATAATTTGAGATGATAACGAATTCAATTTAATAAGTATTTTCCTGATGTCAAGCAAATGCCCTAAATTTGGGATAAAATTAAAAATTATTTCCTTTTTTACCTGATATCATGTACAAAACAACCGAGATTGCTTCCTCAGAAATCATTTCAGATAATCCTGTTCATCAAAGATTACTATTCCCATATATTGAAGCTGCTAAAATCGTTTCTGGAAACTTGCTCGAAATTGGCTGTGGTACTGGGCGTGGTGTAGCCGTTTTAGCTCCTTCGGTTGCTAATTATACTGGTGTCGATAAAAATGAGCCTTTAATGACGCAACTAAGCGCACAATATCCTTCTTTCAAATTCATTGATATGTTTTTGCCACCTTTAAAAGGCTTGGCAGATAATACTTTTGATTGTATCGTTACTTTCCAAGTAATAGAACACATTGAAGATGATAATGAGTTTATTAAAGAAGCGCACAGAGTATTAAAACCTGGAGGAAAACTAATTTTAACAACTGTCAACAAGAAATATTCTCTTTCAAGAAACCCTTGGCATGTAAGAGAATATTTAGCAACAGAACTTAAAAATCTCATCTTAAAGCATTTTTCTTCAATCCAAACGCAAGGAGTTCATGGGAATGAAAAGGTGATGAATTACTATGAAGAAAATAAACGTTCGGTTGAAAAAATCACTCGTTTCGATATTTTTAATTTGCAATATCGTTTGCCAAGATGGATGTTACAAATTCCTTATGATATCGCAAACAGAATGAGCAGAAACATTATTCAACGTTCAGACAACAAATTGGTCACTGGAATTACTTATCAAGACTACTTCCTTTCAGACGATGCTGAAGAATGTTTTGATTTTTTTTACATTGCAAATAAGTAATAATTGTAAAAAAAATTATATATTGCAATGTGCTTAACCTATAAAAAGTTAAGCACATTCTTTTTTGTTAAGATTAACAAAAGGTTTCATCTTATCCGCCGCTGAGTTAAAATCAAAATCTAACAAAACATCACTAATGATAAAAACAGTATTTAATAACCAAGTAATAAGTATCTTATTGCTGGGTTTGGTATTTTTTGCATTTTCATCACAAAAACTTAACCGCTTTACTTTTAATGTTGAATATGCTGCTAAAGCGCAAGTAGGCGATGAAGTAAAATTTGTCTTTCACGTTGGTGATAATGTTCATAGAGTAAAAGTCTATTCTGACAATAGAAGTTTAGGTACTGCTTTCGTAGCATCTAACAAAGCTATTTTTCCTTTTCTGTTTAGCTATTCTGGTGTAAAACAATTAAAATTTATTGGTATTTCTTCCAACAACGATACTGTCAATGTATCTTATGGAGAAATAGTTATTACTGGAAAAATTTTTCAGAATGATGTCATTACTTATGAGCGAAAAAACGCTCAAAAATATAATAACGTAATGGCATATAATGATGGAAACTTGCCCAAAGATGCTCTTGGTGAGTATTTATTCCCCAACAGAGTCAATACTTCGCTTAGATTCCCTCCTACTCCCAACGAAGACCCTTTTGGAAAAAACCAAAATGTCTATGCTACAGCAATTGGTCATCCTACAGCCGATGAAGCTAAAGGTTTTATTGCAGACATTAGTCAAGATGCTCAGTTTTTGTCAAGAAAATATCAAATTCCAGCAAGTATTGTTATTGCAATGGCAGCCTTAGAAAGTGGCTATGGTTTTAGTAGAAATGCAGTTTATGCGAACAACTTTTTAGGAATTAAACAATGGAAAGGCAACAATTCAAATGCTTATCAACTAAAAGGTCAACCTGATGAACATGAAGGGAAAGTACAAATTCTGAAAATTACAGACGAAGGTCAATATATTTACGATGAAGATAACCGACCAGATAATTGGTACAAGCGTTTTAATTCTCGTGCAGATTGCATGACTTTTTTGGTAGAAGAAATTTTTTTACACAAAACAGGTTTGTGGAAACGTGATTACAGCGATATTCCAAGATTTTATCAAGGACAAATAGCTGAAGGAGTGGATAAATATTCTGCCGCTTATACATTTGTATATGCAATTGGAGAAAAAGGCTATTCACACAAAGGAGGCAAATATTATGCTGATAGAATTATGAAATTAGTAGATAAGTACAATCTGATTCAATATGATTAGTTCTAATGAGTAATGAGTAATGAGTAATGAGTAATGAGTAATGAGTAATGAGTAATGAGTAATGGAAAGTGATATTTCATGTGAATCAGTTCCCTAAAACTGATTTAATTTTGCCTTTTTATTCAATGAAATTATCTTGAAAATTGCTAATTCAACTTCATAGTTTATGTTTTATAAATCAGCGATATAAGCTTTTCCTCCTAATCCTCTCATTTGTCTCATGATGAAATTTGTTCTTTTTTGAACATATTTAGATGGATTGGCAATTGAAAATCTATTGGGACTTGGTAAAACGGCAGCAATTCTAGCAGCTTCTGCTCTGTTGATTAATTTGGCACTGTGTCCGTAATAACGCAAAGCGGCAGCTTCTACACCAAAGGTCATTTTCCCCATTTCTGCTACATTCAAATATACTTCTAGGATTCTTTCTTTACCCCAAATTACTTCAATCAAAAAAGTAAAATATACTTCTAATACTTTCCTAACATAGCTTCTTCCTTGCCAAAGAAATACGTTTTTGGCTACTTGCTGAGAAATAGTACTTGCTCCTTTTATTTTTTTTCCTTTTAAATTATGACGAAAAGCTCCCCACATGGCATTAAAATCAAAGCCCAAATGCTGAGGGAAAAGTTGGTCTTCTGAAGCAACAACTGCCAAAGCTGCCTCTTTTGAAATATTTTCGTAAGGTTCCCAATCAGAGTGAATTTCAGAATCTCTACCTTCAAAAATGGCTGTAACTTTACGGTCAATCATTGTTGGAGTAACCCAAATCGGTACAAATTTCAAAACCAATACCCAAGCTAATGAAATGGAAAAGAAGTAAATTAAAAACTTAATACAATAAGAAATAACAAGTTGTACTATTGGATGGCGTTTGTTGGATACGTCAATATCATCATTCAATGAAGATTGAACAGTACGCTTCTTGTTAGTTTTCTCTTCTTGTGGAGGAGTTCTGAATGTATTTTTAGCCATGTATAAGATGGTTATTGGTTAACATAAATACAAAAAAACGAAGAATTCACTGAAAAGAAAAGCACCTTTGAAATTCATAAATACATTTCAAGGCTAAAAAAACAAATCTGAGGCGATTCTATCTACAAATAATTTTCCTTTTTCGGTAATCAATAAAGTATCATTTTCAATCCATAAAAAACCTTCTGAAAACTGATTTTTCAAAATATCTTGGTTGAATTCAAGGAAATCATTTTCTAATAATTGATTGAGTTTTTTTAGCTCACAGCCCCATTTAGTTCTTAATCCAGTCAATAAGTACTCGTTTATTCTATCTTCTTTCGTCAGAATTTCTGTCGTTGCTGGAATTTGCTCCGTTGATAAAGCTTTTAAATACTGAGCATTATTAGCAACATTATATTGTCGGCTTAAATGGTTGAAACTATGCGCTGAAGGTCCGATACCTAAATACTCTTCTTGTTTCCAATAACTGGTATTGTGCCTAGCATATTGGTTGTTGCGAGCAAAATTCGAAATTTCATATTGTTCAAAACCATTTGAAGCTAAATGATTAACTAGCATTTCAAATTGTTGACTGGCAAATTCGTCATTAATTACTTCTATTTTACCTTGTTTCAGCCATTTCCCAAAAACAGTTTTGGGCTCAATCGTCAAACAATAGGCTGAAATATGATTCAAGTTTAAAGCGGTTGCTTTTGCCAAATCATTTTCAAAAATCGCATGACTATCCGACGGAATGGCGTAAATCAAATCAATCGTCAAATTATGAATTCCTACGTCTTGCGACAGTTTCACACAAGTTTCAGCCTCTTGAGCAGTATGAATTCTATTGATTTTTTTTAAATGATTCTCGTTAAAAGACTGAATTCCAATACTTAAACGATTGATTCCAAAACGTTTAAAAGAACGCAATTTTTCTAAATTCAAATCATCCGGATTAGCTTCTAAAGTAATTTCAGCGCCATCTATTACTTGATAATGCCGATGAATAGTTTCAAAAATCAGTGCTAAATCTTTTTCTTCTAATAAAGATGGTGTTCCTCCTCCAAAGTAAATGGTACTTAGGTTTTTATCTTGAAGATATTTTTTTTGAAGCTTAATTTCTTGGCAAATAGCATTTACCATTTCATCCTTTACTTTCAGAGAAGTACTAAAATGAAAATCGCAATAATGGCAAGCCTGTCGGCAAAAGGGAATGTGGATGTATAAATGCAAGTGAAAATAATTTGAAAATTTGAAAATAAGCTGATTTGAAAATGATATTAATTATTCCCAAGCTTTCATTTTCAAATTTTCAAATCGGTTTAAATTTTCAAATTAAAATTACTCTGGTAGGAATGTTAAATAACTTAAATCTTCTTCTTGAAACATTTCGTTGGCTAAATCTTGTAATTGTGTCGCCGAAACGTTTTTGATTTGCTCGAATAATTCATCCAAAGTATCAATTCTATCAATATCTAAAAGACTTTTCGCCATCATCAACATAAAACTCATATTACCTTCTTCCGACATCGCCATTTGTCCCATCAATTGCTCTTTGGTATTAATCAATTGCGTTTTAGTCAGCGAAATATCTCTTAGTTTTTTGAGTTCTTTTAAAATTAGCGTGTTTACTTTATTCAATCGCTTTGCTTCTGTGGCAAAATAAATTCCCCAATAACCTGTATCAATAAATGGAGTATAACCTGCATCAATGGCATAAACCAAGCCATTGCGTTCACGCACAGCAAGGTTTAATCTTGAATTCATCCCAAAACCGCCTAACAAATTAACCAACATAAAAAAAGGCAAACGTTTTTCATCAGCCAAAGCATAAGCATTTCTCCCAATAGCCACATGCGCTTGGGTAATACTTCTAGTAATGCTAATATTCTGGGGTTTGTAATCTACAGGTGCTACACGCACCAAATTAGAAGATTTAGCAGGAATATCTTTTAAAAATTTCTCTACATAATGAATTACTTTTTTGAAAGGAATATTACCAATGGATGAAAAAATTACTCTTCCTGTATCTAAATTTTCAGCGATAAAATCTAATAAATCTTGTCTGCTAAATCGAGAAACACTTTCTTGATTACCTAATGTGTTTTTCCCTAATTGATGATTTGCAAAAACGATTTCATCAAAATCATCTTGAATAGCATCTTCTGGCGAATCGTAGTACATCGCCATTTCCTCCAAAATCACACCTCTTTCACGCTCTACTTGCTTATCTGGAAAATTAGAATTGAAAGTAATATCAGCCAACAATTCCAAAGCACGTTCGTAATGTGGCGTAAGAACAGAAGCATGAAAACAGATTTTTTCTTTGGTAGTATAGGCGTTTAATTCTCCTCCAACAATTTCTAAACGATTGATAATCTGTAATGAAGTACGCTTTTTAGTTCCTTTAAAGGCCATGTGCTCCCAAAAATGAGCTAAACCTTGCTGGTGCGCTTTTTCATCACGACTACCCATATCTAACATGATTCCGATATGTGAAATAGCAGTATGTGTTACTTGACGATGCACTACTCTGATTCCATTCGGCAATCTATATTCTTGTATATCTAACATGCGGTATTAATTTGTATTCAATGCTGAAATTGATGAATTGAATACTTTATAAAAATTTAATCTAATTAAATACAAAGTTATTACTTTAAGGCTAGTATGCCATAAAACAAAAGAGTAATCACATTGAATCGCCTGCAAAAACAGGAAATCATTCTCTGAATTAACATTTATCATCAGGAAAGAAGGCTTACTCGTTTTTATTTAACCCAATTCAGGGTAATTTTGTGCAGTAATATTTGAAATTAATTTTCATATTACTGAAATCACCCATTATTTCACTCATTAATCAATAAAAATGAAAATCGGTTTTGACGCCAAAAGAGCTTTTAATAACAATACAGGCTTGGGAAATTATAGTCGGTTTATCATTGACGCATTGTTAAAGTACGCTCCAGAAAACAATTATTTTGCCTACACGCCAAAAATCAATAAAGCTCCTTTCACTGAAAAATACATAAACGAAGCCTTAGTCAACTTCAAGATTAAACTGCCTAAATCGAAAAAATTAAAATCTTTTTGGAGAAGTTTTTTAATCGGTAAGGATTTAAAAAGAGATGAAATTCAAATTTTTCATGGATTAAGTAATGAATTGCCCATTGGCTTGAAAAGAAAAAAAATCAAATCAATCGTCACCATTCATGATTTGATTTTTGAGCGTTATCCCAATTTATATCCAGCTTTCGACCGCTTCATTTATCAAATTAAATTTAAAAAAGCTTGTCAACATGCCGATGTAATTGTAGCCATTAGCGAACAAACCAAAAGAGATATTGTAAATTTCTATCAGATAAATCCCGAAAAAATTGAAGTTATTTATCAAGATTCAGATGATATTTTCAAAACAAAACTTGAGGAAGAACAAATAGATTCGATAAAAGTAAAGTACGATATTCATAAAAAATACTTGCTTTGTGTCGCCACCATCGCCGAACGAAAAAACCAATTAATGTTGGTAAAAGCCTTTCATAAATTACATTTGGCAGATTATGAATTGATATTAGTTGGTGGAAAATCCGATTATCAAAAACAAATTGAAAGTTATATTCAGGAACACTCACTTAGCAATATCAAAATATTCAACAAAGTGCCTTTTGCAGATTTACCAGCTTTGTATCAAGGTAGTTCTTTATTTGTGTATCCTTCATTTTTTGAAGGTTTTGGCATTCCTATTTTAGAAGCTTTGCATTCAGGTATTCCAGTGATTGCGGCTACAGGTTCATGTTTGGAAGAAGCTGGAGGAAAAGGCGCATTATACGCTAATCCTGACGATTTGAATGATTTATCAAGTAAAATCCTACAAGTTTTGTCGAATAAATCTTTACGAAAACAAATGGTTTTAGATGGTAAACAACATATCACACAATTTTCAGCCGAAAATATTGCCAAACAATTGGTCAATATTTATCAGAATACTTTAGCATCATCTCATTAAAATCTCAATATCAAAAATGGACTTTTTACCTCAAAATATCAACGATTATTCTGAAAACCATACTTCTCCAGAAAGTGATTTATTAGCAAAACTCAACAGAGAAACTCATGCTAAGATTTTACAATCAAGAATGCTTTCAGGACATTTGCAAGGAAGAGTATTGGCGATGTTCTCTCACATGATGCAGGCTAAAAGTATTTTGGAAATTGGTACTTATACAGGTTATTCTGCTTTATGTTTGGCAGAAGGATTGGTAGAAGGAGGAAAAATTATTACGATTGATGTCAACGAAGAATTAGAAAGTTTTACCAAACAATTCTTTGATGATTCTGAATATGCCGATAAAATTGATTATAAAATTGGCGATGCAGCCGAAATAATTCCGACTTTGGATGAAGTATTCGACATCGTTTTTATTGATGCAGATAAAATGAGTTATGCAAAATACTATGATTTAGTTTTTGATAAAGTAAGAAAAGGTGGTTACATTATTTCTGACAATGTACTTTGGAGTGGAAAAGTAGCCAATATTGAGCAAGGCAAAAAAATAGACAAAGACACACAAAACCTACTGAATTTCAATAAGATGTGTCACGAAGACCCAAGAACCGAAAATATTCTAATGCCTTTGAGAGATGGCTTGATGATTAGTAGAAAACTTTAGGAATAAGAGGTGAGAAGCAAGATTCAAGACACAAGACTTAAGATGAGATGCAGTACACAAGTAGCAAAATACATTAGTAAAATTCTTTCATCTTGTATCTTGAATCTTGCCTCTCACATCTTGAGTCTTGCTTCTCACTTCTTAATCAACAACTTTTGTCCAACACTTACTGAAAAATTCTTCAGATTATTCCATTTCACCACTTGGTCAACGGTAACACCATGAATTTTGGATACTCTGAAAACAGTTTCTCCAGCTTTTACAACATGATATACATTGTTGTCATTCGTTTGAACAGTTTCTTTAATTACTTTCGGAGCAACTTTTTCTGAATCTGGTTCTTCTACTAATTTCACTGAAGGCATAATTGTACTGTTCGATACCAGTAATTCTTGATCAATTTCTACAATATTGCTATTTAGTTTGTTCCATTTTCTGATTTCAGCCACTGTAATTCCATACATTTTTGAAATACTATAAAGCGTTTCTTTGGCTTTAACGGTATGCGTATTTTTTAAACTAGGTTTCGCTGTTTCTTCTTTGGCTATTACTTTAGACGCTTCTGGCTTAGGAATATCTTTCTCCTCTTTTGTGAATATTTTACTTGTACTAGGATTGCCTACAGATGGTTTTTCAACAGCATCTTTTATTTCTTTTGTCGAAACATTGGTTTTAGTACTCGGTTTTACTTCTGGAATTACCTTTACAACCTGCTCAGGTTTAGTGGTAATATTTTTATCTTTCGTTTTGCTTTCAACAATCTTTACTTCTGGAGTTTTTTCGCTTTCTCTCGCTCCAGAAACTAATGAAGTAGCTGGTTTATAGACCTTAATTACTTGACCGATTTGCAATTTTTCATCAAGCTTAATATTATTTAAACTCAATACTTCGCCTACTTTCATATCGTAAAGTTGGGCAATGCCAAAATAAGTATCTTTGGCAGAAACAACATGGGCTTTAGTTTCTCTGATTAATACTTTGTCTTCAACTTTAGGGATATTTGTGGGTTCAGGTGAAGCCGCTACCGTTACTGTTTTTATTTTATCGGCTGTAGGAATTGTTTCTTTAGGCTCTACCACAACAGGAATTACTGGCTTCAATTCCTTGGTGTCTATTTCAGCTTTCTTTTCCTCTTTTGGTTTTTCTGTAATAATAGCAGGTTTAGATTCTACTTCTTTTGGAACATTGGTAACAATCACTGTTTTTTCAATAGTACTACTTACTTTAGGAGTATCCTTTTTTGAATCTACAAATTGAATTGGCGTATCTGGTCTTGTTTCAATCAACCACAAAAGTCTTCCTTTCTGTAAACGTTGCATTTGAGGAATTCTATTTTTAGCCATTAAATCCTCTAAATGAATCCCATACATTTGAGAGATTGACCAAAGTGTTTCATTGCTTTCTACGGTATGATAAGCCACCACCGCACGGTGGTCTTTTTTCCTTAAATAATAAACTTCATTAGGAATGATTCTACTATCAGCATCCAAATCATTAAATTTCAAGAATTTACTCAGGCTAATATCGCCACGATTGGCAATGCTTGCAGGAGTATCGCCATCAATTGAAAGGATTCCTCTTTTTCCGTTTATTTCATAAAAAATTGGCTCAGTTTTACTGTTCCCTTGTGTAAGCCTCACGAGTACTGGAAACCCTAAATCTTGCACCTGAGTACTTGGATTAACTGTTGGCTTTGAACTTAAATTATTTTGGCTGAGGTCTCTATACTTTTGGTTACTCATCGGTACGTAAACCACATAGTCTTTATCTTTAGGAACAGTAGTTCCTTTCAGCCAAGCATTATTTTGAGCAATAAATGCTGGACTAACCGCTAATTCATTGGCAATTTCATTAACACTTTTGCCTTTGCTGTTGCTGTATTCATACAAGAAATCATTATTCGAGCTGTTTTTTGCTTTGTTGTATTCGCTTTCTAAAAAAAATCTATGTGCCAAAAAACGAAGTAAATACCAATCTGTAGTATTAGTGACGGTGATTTCTTTTTTACCAACCCAATCTGTAGCAGGATGATTTTTAATAGCACCTTGCCCGATACGATAGGAAAGCAGGGTTGTCATCCAATTTTTTAAAAGTTGATTATTCCTATTTAAATATATCGCAGCAGCTTTGGTAGATGCCGCCAAGTGTTTTCTTTCATCAACAAACCCATCGACTCTCAAACCTACTTCTCTGGCTGTTTCAGTTTTAAATTGCCAATAACCAACCGCTCCTGAAATAGAAATAGCCTCTGGGTCAAATACACTTTCTTGTACACATAAATACTTTATTTCGTCTGGAACGCCCGCATCGGCTAAAATTCGTTCAATCACTGGAAAGTGAATGACCATTTTGTCCACAAGTACATCTAAATATTTACGATTATTATTTAAACTTTGTATTTCTTTTTCAATGATGTTTCGTGCATAGCTATCATATTTTACATTAACAGAACCAACCTTGATACTACGAGGTAAAGACTGAGCTTGAGAGGAAACAAAAGGAGAAAATACAATAATCAATAACAAAATGTACTTGTTCATAATTTAGAAATTCTTAGGAATTAATATGAAAAGATACTCTCTTCATCGAAAAATAGTTTATCAGTACACTCAAATAAATACCTAAAGTACAATTAAAGCTTCAATAGTTAAATATCTTTATTGCGTAATTACCAAAAACCTTGCCTGAAATTTCAAAAAGACCAAAGTCAAATTATGATGATTGCAGGTATTCGATAAAATTTTAAGTAATTTTGCTTTCTCTTCTTGCTAAAAAAGCATGCCAAGATGTAAATAAAAATAAAAATTGAATATGATTTTGATAGAAGACACCGTCATCAGCGATGATATTATTGAGAAATTCTTCGTTTGTGACCTCATAAAATGTAAAGGTGCTTGTTGTGTGGAAGGCGATTTGGGTGCTCCATTGAACGATGACGAGCTTCCTATTATGGAACAAATCTATCAAGATGTAAAACCATATCTTTCACAAGAAGGTATCAAAGCGATTGAAGAAGAAGGCATTTATGTGAAAGATTGGGAAGGCGATTTTTCTACGCCAGTCATCAAAGGCAGAGAATGTGCTTATGCTATTTATGATGATAGAAACATTCTGAAATGTGGAATTGAACAGGCTTTCTTTGATGGTAAAATATCTTGGAGAAAACCTATTTCTTGCCACCTCTATCCTATCCGAATTACCAAGTACGAACATTATGAAGCCCTCAATTATGACCGCTGGCATATTTGTTCAGATGCTTGTACGCATGGAGAACAATTGGGTGTTGAACTGTATAAATTCTTGAAAGAACCTTTGATTAGAAAATACGGAGAGGCTTGGTATCAAGAATTATTGAACGAAGCCAGAGACAGAGAGCAATTATAAAATGAAAAATTCTTTTGATGATATTTACGAAGTAGTTCGATTGATTCCTCATGGAAGAGTGAGTTCTTATGGTGCAATTGCTGGGTATTTAGGTGGAAAAGGTGGCGCTAGAATGGTCGGTTGGGCAATGAATGCCTCACACAATGATGATACGATTCCTGCACATAGAGTAGTGAATCGTAATGGAGTACTAACTGGCAAAGCCTTTTTTGGTGGAAACAGAATGCAAGAATTACTTGAAAACGAAGGAATTATTGTTAAAAACGACAAGATTCAAAACTTTAAAGAGCTTTTCTGGTCGCCCACAAAAGAATTATTATAAAATCAAAAAGCCATTTGCCTCAACGACAAATGGCTTTTAATTTAAGTAGTCTATGTAAAAACAAACGACGTTACTGAGTGAATTAAATAACTATATAAATATTTTAAATTCACAACTCATCATTCATAATTCATAACTCTTATTTAGCTTCTTGGCATCATTCGATACGTCACATTTACTTTCTGGGTATCTTCATCTACAATTCCTGCATAAAAACCTGCAAAAACTACCGCAGTCGGTATATCAATGTGATTCAAATCATGAATATCCCATTTTACTTTTTTAGCATCAATAGCAAGATGTAAGTCTAAATGGTTTTTATCGGTATTAATAATATCCCATGTTATTTCTTGACCATCCTCAAAATCCATTAGTAATTTAGTATTATCTTCTTTCAAAGTCCATGTACCGTGATGGGTTTTCCCTGCTCCATCAGTATAATCAACACGCTCTTCAGTTGTCAGTCTAAAAGACTCCTTCGAATAATCATGCAAGTTGGCTGCTACGCCACGTTCGTACAAAACATTTTTACGAGTATCAGCTTGATAATTCACTACATTAATCACCCAATTTTTGGCTAACATTTCAGTAATCAAAGCATCACTTTTGTTGGGTAGTATAGCTTGTTTAATCTCGGAAGAAAGGTTAGTTTGTTGTTGTTTAACCTTACAAGCGTAAACTACAGAACCAAGTATAAGCATGGTTGCTGTCAATTTAATCAATTTTTTCATATCCTTGATTTGGGATTTAGGTAAACCTCTTTTGGTTTACGTGAACAATAATTAAAGAATCACTCGACAAGCAAGACGAAACCTTAACAGAAAAAAAACAATGTTTGAAAATTTAGTAATTAGGATTATTCTGTGGAATTTGTTTCCTGAGATTGTTCAGGAGAATGAAATAATAAAAAGTAAGCTACTGAAAAACAGTAATTAAAGAAAGGATTATATTAATGTGAATTCAAAGAACGATTTGTACATTTCCACAGAGTACGACACAAAGATAAAACATTTTTTTTGTAAAATACAACCGTTTAATAAATAAGCGGTGCTACTTCATGCCCCTAATCACTTGTAAACACCCATTTTTTCTTAATAAAACTTAAAATAATGACTTAAAAAACCTTCTTATTTACGTAAAAAAGACACTCTTATTGCCTTTCTTCATCAAAAATTAAAAACAGAGTAAAAAGTTTCCGAACTTTACAAAAATATTGCTTTGTCAATACTTTGAAGATGAATAAAATAATCAATTAAATACAACAACAATGGAAAACCATTCTGAAGGACCAAAGAAGCCTTTCAAATATTTTAACCAAGCAAAACCAGAAAATAAAGATATAGTATTTGGTATTCAATCAGTTTTAGAAACACTTCGCTCTGGCAAAGAAATCGACAAATTACTTGTTCAAAGAGAACTTGGCAGTTTAGAAGTTTTAGAATTTGCTCGTTTGAAAGGAGTACCAGTTCAAAAAGTACCTGTTGAAAAGTTAGATAGAATTACTCGTAAAAATCACCAAGGTGTTATTGCTTTCGTTTCGGCTATCAATTATGCCAAACTTGAAAACATTGTGGCTGATGTGTATGAAAAAGGTGAAGTTCCCTTAATTTTAGTATTAGATAGAATTACCGATGTACGTAATTTTGGTGCAATTGCTCGTACTGCCGAATGTACTGGTGTTCATGCGATTGTAATTCCAACAAAAGGAGCTGCACAAATCAATGCTGATGCCATGAAAACTTCTTCTGGAGCCTTAAACTTTTTACCAGTTTGTCGTGAAGAAAACTTATTTCATACTGTGAGGTTTTTACAAAACTCAGGTATTCAAGTGGTTGCTTGTTCTGAAAAAGTTTCTAAAAATATTTACGATGTTGATTTTTCAATTCCTACAGCCATTATCATGGGTTCTGAAGAAGACGGGATTTCGGATGATTTGATGCGTTCTGTTGATGAATTAGCGACAATTCCTTTAGTTGGTCGTGTTGGTTCATTAAACGTATCAGTAGCTACTGGAGTAATCCTTTATGAAGTCGTTCGTAAACGATTAGTTTAAATTAAGAGAGAATCATCGTTAGAAAGCCCTTCGTAATGGATACGGAGGGCTTTTTTATTTACTGCCAAAAAAAAGGACATAACCAATGGCTATGTCCTTTATTATCTTACCTCTAAACCTATTTAACTATGAAAAATAACTGCACCTTTTCTATTCAAAAATTAGAAGAATAAACTCAACTCTTTAACACATCCAGATTCTCTAATTGTTTTTAAAAAGAGGCGTCTCTAAAAGAAACGCCCTTTCCCGTCTTACCTCTAAACCTATTTAACTATGAAAAATAACTATTCAATTCAAGAAACTAAGTTTTTTCAACGCAATTCCAAATTCACAAAACTTAGCTTTAATTTTTAAAAAGTGGCGTCTCCAAAAGAAACGCCCTTTCCATCTTACCTCTAAACCTATTTAACTATGAAAATTCTTAAATTATATAAACAAATCGTCGCTGGTGGATGAATCTATTCAGACCTCATAAACGATGTATAATTTTCTACTTTATTAAACGACTATCAATTAATTCCTTCATCGTTCCTCTATGACAATACTACAATTTTTATTTGAAAAAAGTTTATTTTTTTAGTTATTTTTTAAAATTAATAAAAAAATAATTCGTGGTTTTGTACAAAGATTCATTTACATGATTAACGATGCAAAGTTGTGCAATATTATATAAATATGCAAATGATTTGTGTTAAGTCTTTCCAATTTTATAGTAGTAACTACCTAAAAATCAACAGAAAAACACTTAATTACGAAACAAAAACAATTACAATCGAAATATTATTCTGCTTGCATAACAAAAACATTGCAAATGTTTTGTTATAAATTATTTTTAATAATTTTAAAATTCTTCGAATAATCCAATTATTGATTAAAAGCATTCATTGTCTTATCGACACCTTGTAAACAAAAACTCAAAATAATGTCTATGGCACGATCAAGATGTTCTGGCAATTCATCTAATTGTGCTCCTTCAAAGTTTCCTAAAACGTATTCTACTTGTCTTCCTTTACCAAAATCATCCCCTACTCCAAATCTCAAACGAGGATAAGCTGAAGAACCCAATACTTCCTCAATATTTCGTAAACCATTGTGTCCCCCATGCGAACCTTTCACTTTGGTTCTAAGCTTGCCAAAAGGGAGTGCAATATCATCCGTAATGACTAAAGTATTCTCCTTTTCGATTTTCAATTCTTTCATCCAATAATTCACCGCCTTTCCACTCAAGTTCATGTAAGTGGTTGGTTTAATTAAATGAATTTGTTTTCCTTTATGCTTAATTTCTACATGATAAGCTAAACGACTCATTGAGAACTTCACTTCGAAATTACTCGCCAGACGATCCAACACCATAAAACCAACATTATGCCTAGTAAGCAAGTATTCTGGACCAATATTTCCAAGACCAACAATCAGGTATTTCATTTTGTATTAAATATTTGAAATTAACTTTGTATTCTTTTTTTCATGAATGAGTCGTCAAAATTAAGTAATTTTGTATAGTATTTATCCACCCATGAAAAACAAAGCTACTATTAAAATCAGCCCAGCCCTACTCGCATTAACGTTGTGCTTGATGAAGGAATCAGCCTTTTCAAAAAATCAAAGCACAACAGAAGCCCAATTTAATTGGGGTAATCTTACTGACCTCAACACTGTAGAGTTCAATAGTTTCAATTCAAAAAATGATTTACTTACTTCAATAAACTATAAAAATCGTGCCGAGTCTTTTGCTTCAGTGCCTTTTTCAGAAAAAAACATTCTTGATTCCCTAAAAAATACTTCAACAAAAGCAGGCAATACAATTGCTTCAACTACAAAATCGGGAGTTCAAAATAAGATTGTCACCGTCAATTTCACTGCCATTAATAAAGCCAATAATGAAAGTGTTTTAGCCGATTTTATAATTACGTCAGAAAGAACTGGAGAGATTTTCAAAGGAAGTACTTCTTCAAAAAATACTTTTTTTTCTATTCAATTATCACAACAAGATAATTTGAAAGTATCGGTCAAAGCAGATGGCTTTTCGGATGGCAATTCAATGATTTCCATCAAAGATTTTATCAATACTAATCATCATGAATTTGCCATTCCATTGGTTTTTGAACGCTATCCTTTATCAATTAAAGTATTAGATGCCGACACGAAAGAATCTATCAAAAATGCCCAAGTAAAAGTGGTTGATTTGAATGCTTCTGAAATTAAAAATGCGTCAAAAAAACCGAATTCTGATGGTTATAGTGCGAATTTGAAACTTTCAAGTAAATATGAATTCATCATCAATGCCGAAGATTATATAGAGCTCAAAGAAAAAGTACTGAAAGCACCGCAAGGAAATTCAGTCAATTTTATGCTCTACAAAAATAGTCTTCCAGTACATTTTGAAGTAATTGATGCTGAAACAGAAAAACCAATTAAAGCTTTTATTAATGTTAAATTGGAGCACCTGAAAAGAAATATCGTTTTTAAAAATGAAGTAAAAGCTAGTGTAAGAGTGAGCAGTCAAGAGATTTTTACAGTTGAAACTGCTGCAGAACATTATATTACCAAGCAAAGTACTTTTAATATGGCAGATTTTAATCCTACCAAAAAGTACGTTTATACTATCCGTCTTGAAAGAAACCTTCATCATTTAACAATAAAAACAAAAAATAAACTCAATGGTGAACCCATTATCGCCGATAAAATTGAGCTTGTCAATCTCAGTAATAAAGCCAATCAACCCAAAATCGAAAAACAAAAAAACGGTGATATTTTGATAAGTTTAATTCCTGAAGACAAGTATCATCTTGAAATCAACACCAATGGTTTTGAAAAGTATCAGCAAGAGTTTGTAAAGCTAAAACAAGCTGAATTAGATTGTTTTTTAACTCCAAAGCAAAAAATAAAAGGTTTGGTATTATCGGCGATTGATTCAACAAGTGGTAAAATTTTACCTGCTACATTTAAAATCACTGGAAATAAAACAAAAAAAGCCTTTACAGTAAATACTTCTAATGATGTAACGGAATATCATTTGGCTTTGACAGAAAAAGACAATTATCAAATAGAATCTTTTGCAAAAGATTACGAACTAAAAGTAGAACAAGTACAATATGCGTCTTCTAAAAAAGCTGTTTTTTATACCGTTTTGCTGAAAAGAAAACCTGCTGTAAACAGTAGCAAAAGTGTAGCTACTGTAGATGTTCCTAAGACAAAAGCACCCATCGAGAGCTCTAAAGTAAAAGATTTTGTTCAGATTGAACATGGACAATCTATTACACTTGATAATGTTTATTTTGAACAAAGTAGCTTTATATTGCAATCGGTTTCATACGAAGAACTAGATAAAATGGTAGAGCTTCTGAAAAATGCCCCACAGGTCAAGATTGAAATTAGCGGACATACAGATAATATTGGAGACACAAGACTAAATTTTGCTCTTTCGGAGAATAGAGCTAGAGTTGTTTTTAATTATTTCGTCAGCAAAGGAATCAATGAAAATAGATTACATTACAAAGGCTACGGAAGTAACAAACCACTTTTGCCAAATAATTCGGAAGAGAACAAAAAGAAAAACAGAAGAGTAGAATTGACTGTTTTATAAGTTTTGGATAAGTATTTCAAATAACAAAACAATTATTTTCACTGATTCAAAATCAATCATTTCCAAAAACCATGAAAAACCAAATCGTTGTCTTCCTTTTATGTTTATTGACAAGCTTTTCGATGCAAGCCAAAGCTGATGATGCCAATAGTCGTGTATATGAATTAAGAGTTTATTACGCTAGTGATGGCAAATTTGATGTGTTGATGAACCGTTTCAAAGAACATACTCTTCATTATTTCAAGAAACATAAAATGCGTTTAGAAGGATTTTGGTTGCCTTTAGATAACAAAGACAATAAAATGGTTTATGTGTTATCGTATCCTTCTCGTGAAGCTCGTGAAAAATCTTGGAAGTCATTTTCGGAAGATAAAGGTTGGATTAAAGTAACAAAAGAAACTACAGCAAATGGTGAAATTGTGGCTAAAGTAGAAAGTACTTTCTTGAAAACGACTGATTTTTCGCCTAATAATTTGAAAAGTGTTGGCGACAGAGTTTTTGAATTGAGAACTTATATTGCTACTCCCAATAATCTTTCTGGATTGTTAGCTCGTTTCAGAGATCATACCTTGAAATTGTTTGAAAGACATGGCATGAGTAATATTATTTATTGGACACCTACTGATAAAGAACAAGGCTCAGAAAATACTTTAATCTATTTCTTAGCGCACAAAACTAAAGAAGCAGGTTTGGCTTCATTCAAAACATTCGGCGCTGACCCAGAGTGGCAAGCTGTAAGAAAAGCTTCGGAAGAAAAAGCAGGAAGTTCATTAACAGTAAAAGTAACATCAGAATATATGTATCCAGTTGAATTTTCGCCTTTGAAATAATTCAACGCCTTACTTCATTAAAATAGAAAAAAATGCCCAAATTAGCTCTTATTACTGGTGCAAGCTCTGGAATCGGAAAAGCTACTGCTGAAGCCTTTGCAGATTTAGGAATCAATTTAATTTTGTGCGGAAGACGAATCGAAAAACTTGATGCTTTAAAAGAAAGTCTTTCTAAGAAAGTAAATGTGCAAATACTTACTTTTGATGTAAGAAATAAAGAACAAGTAGAAAATGCACTGAATTCGCTTTCTGATTCAGAAAAGAATATAGACATCTTAGTCAATAATGCTGGCAATGCGCATGGTATGGGTCCCATTCAAGATGGCTCAACCGACGATTGGGATGCTATGATTGATGGCAATGTAAAAGGATTACTTTATGTTTCAAAAGTAATTATGCCTTGGATGAAAGCTAGAAAGCAAGGACACATTGTTAATCTAAGTTCAATTGCTGGCAAAAGTACCTATCCAAATGGAAATGTATATTGCGCCTCGAAAGCAGCAGTTGAAGCAATTTCTGAAGGAATGCGTTTAGACTTAAATCCATTCGGCATTAAAGTAACCAACGTAGCTCCGGGAGCTGTTGAAACCGAATTTTCATTAGTCCGTTTCAAAGGAGACGAAGAAAAGGCAGATGCAATTTATAAAGGGTTTGAACCCTTAAAGGCAGAAGACATTGCAGAAATTATCGCTTTTGCAGTTAGTCGTCCTGCTCATGTTGTCATGGCAGATATTACCTTGTTTCCAGTGGCACAAGCATCAGCAACTGTCATCAATCGAGGGGCTTGAAAACAGAATTATCATTTTGATACATTAATAAATTGTTTACAAAATTTATAAAATATCTGTATGTACATCTATTTTCAAGTTTTATCACTTAAAATGCCATTTCGTCAAAAAATAGTAAAAATTCATGGGACATTTAATGTTTAAATAACCAGAATTTAGCTTATATTTGTATTAATTTTCATAGTTAAATAGGTTTAGAGGTTAAACAGATAAGGGCGGGGGTTTCTCCTGTCCTTATTTCATTTATAAGTATTTCTTAAATTTATTTAGATTTTAGTAGAATTTGATTGAGTATATTTCTCTATAGTTTTGCTATACTAGAACGACCTTCAAAAAATAAGCCCCGGTTCAAGAACCAAGGCTTTATTTTTATATTTAGGATTTTTTTGTTAAGCTACCGTTCCACCGTTCCAAACATTTTTACTTGGTTGAACAAAAGCTAAAGAACCATCTTTATCTTCTGCCATCAAAATCATTCCTTCAGATTCCATTCCCATCATTTTTCTTGGAGCAAGATTCGCTAAGAAACTTACTTGTTGTCCAATAATATTTTCAGGTTGAAAGTGTTCGCCGATACCGCTCAAAATTGTTCTTTGTTTAATACCGTCTTCAATTTTCAATTTCAATAACTTTTTACTTTTCGCTACTTTTTCCGCTTCGATAATTGTACCGATACGAATATCCATTTTTGCAAAATCATCATATTGAATTTCTTCTTTCAAAGCTGGGACTTCTTTCCCAGCCAAAAGGTTTTGCATTTTGGCATCTTCTAATTTTTGTACTTGAGCCGCAACAGTCGCATCTTCTACTTTTTCAAATAAAAGCCCGATGTTCGTTACAGTTTGTCCTTCTACCAACAAATCTGCACGACCAGCTTCACTCCAAGCAAAAGCTTCAATATTTAAAATTCGACGAATTTTCTCCGCTGTAAATGGCAAGAATGGTTCTGCCAAAATAGAAAGATTTGCCGCAATCTGTAAACCGATATTCAAAATTGTTGCTGTGCGTTCTCTGTCAGTTTTGATTACTTTCCACGGTTCAGTTTCTGCCAAATACTTATTGCCCAAACGAGCTACGTCCATCATCAAAGCCAAAGCTTCACGGAAACGATAATTGGCAATTGACTCTCCAATTTTAGCTGGCATTTCAGCCAAAGTAGCCAATACTTGTTTATCGTAATCATTCAGTTCGCCTAATTGAGGTACTTTACTTTCAAAATTCTTTTCTGTAAGAATTACTGCACGATTGACGAAATTTCCAAAAATCCCTACCAATTCAGAATTGTTACGCACTTGGAAATCACTCCAAGTAAAATCTGAATCTTTGGTTTCTGGAGCAGAAGCCGCCAATACATAACGTAAAATATCTTGTTTACCTTCAAATTCACGCAAGTACTCGTGCAGCCAAACTGCCCAGTTTCTTGAAGTAGAGATTTTGTCGCCTTCTAAATTCATAAATTCATTCGCTGGTACGTTGTCAGCTAAAATGAATCTACCGTCTGCCATACACATCGCAGGGAAAATCAAACAGTGAAAAACGATATTGTCTTTTCCGATGAAATGTACTAACCTAGTGTCTTCATCTTTCCAATATTTCTCCCAATCTTCTGTCAATTCTTTGGTCATAGAAATATAACCGATTGGAGCGTCGAACCAAACATACATTACTTTTCCTTCGGTATCTGGCAAAGGAACTTTGATTCCCCAATCCAAATCACGAGTCATTGCACGTGGTTTTAGTCCGTCGTTTAGCCAAGACTTTACTTGTCCCATTACGTTGGTTTTCCATTCTGGGTGACTTTCAACGTATTTTTCCAAAGCTGGCTGCATCGCATCTAAAGGTAAATACCAGTTTTTGGTTTCTTTCATTACAGGTTTTTCACCACTCAAAGCCGAACGTGGGTTGATTAACTCCGTTGGCGAAAGGGTTGAACCACAACGCTCACATTGGTCGCCATAAGCTCCTTCATTGCCACATTTCGGACAAGTACCAATAATATAACGGTCAGCTAAGAAAGTCTGAGCCTTTTCGTCATAATACTGCTCAGTAGTTTCTTCTACAAATTGACCTTTATCGTAGATATTTTTAAAAATATCCTGCGACATATCGTGGTGAACTTTGTTAGAAGTTCTTGAATAAATATCAAAGGAAATCCCAAATTCTTCAAAAGAGTCTTTGATGATTCCATAATACTTATCCACTACTTCTTGAGGCGTTACTCCTTCTTTTTTGGCTTTGATGGTAATAGGTACACCGTGTTCATCTGTTCCAGAAATAAATTTTACATCTTGTCCAGTAGCACGTAAATAACGCACATAAATATCAGCTGGCAGATAACAGCCTGCGATATGTCCGATATGAATAGGACCGTTGGCATAAATCAACGCTGCCGTAACGGTGGTTCTTTTGAATGGTTTGCTCATAAAATTTGTATCGATTGAACGAAAACGTTCATTATGTTTCCTTATATCTGCTGAAACTTATATTAAATACCAACAAGTCCGCAAAGTTATAAAAATAGGTCGGATTTTGGCTATTGGATTTCAGTCTTCGGCTATCGGGTTTCGGATTTTAGGATTAATATTTATGTAATGCTGACTTATTTAGCAAGTATTCAAAATTATCAGATATAAATTACATATTTACTTTCCATCAAGTTTGGACAACTTGTAATGGTAACTCTTTCATAGCGGAAAACTGTTGCTTTACCTTCGCTTGAATCTGATAAAGTATTAGTATAGGAAACGGCAACTGCAAGAGTTGCCGCTACACGTATTTTTTGATTGATAATATGTAGTGTCTTAATAGAATTTCACAAAAAACCGACTGCCAAAAGCATAGCCATTGACAGTCGGTTATATATTTCAAATTCTTAAAATCCGACATCCGAAACCCGATGTCCGAAATCCAAAAGCTATTTCGCACTCAAAAAGCCCTTCGCATAGTTTACTTTCAAATTTCCTAAACGCTCAACATGTGTTTTCAAACGTTTTGTGAAATCAGCATAATTTCTTGTTGAAATTGGCGACCAAGCTACTTCTGCAACGGCACAAGCTCTTGGGAAAACCATGTATTCTACGTAATCGCTAGTTTGCATATATTCCGTCCAAACGTTTGCTTGAAGTCCAAGAATAAATTTCTTTTGGTCTGTTGTTAATTCTTTTGGAGCAGGTTCGTAGCTATAAACTTTTTCTAAAGTTAAAAATCCACCAATTGCTAAAGGCTCAGTTTTTGGATCAGCTTGGTAATGGTCTAAGTACAAATGCGAACCCGGCGTCATAATTACATCATGTCCTTCTTTGGCAGCAGCAATTCCACCTTCTTCGCCTCTCCACGACATTACCGTTGCATTTGGCGATAAACCACCTTCCAAGATTTCATCCCAACCAATCATTTTTCTACCTTTTGAAGTAATAAATTTATCAATTCTACGGATAAAATAACTTTGCAATTCATGCTCATCTTTCAAGCCTTCACGCTTCATTAAATCCTGACAAAAACGACTTGATTTCCATTGAGTTTTAGGACATTCATCACCACCAATATGAATATACTGACCCGGAAATAAATCCATTACTTCTGTCAACACATTTTCTAAGAAAGTAAAAGTTTCTTCTCTCGGAGCAAAAACATCATCAGAAACACCCCAAGTAGTATAAACTTCATAAATTTTATCTGGATTACAACCTAATTCTGGATAAGCCGCCAAAGCCGCTTGTGCGTGACCGGGCATTTCAATTTCTGGAACAATCGTCACAAATTTCTTTTTCGCATACGCCACTACTTCTTTTACTTCTTCTTGTGTATAGAAACCGCCATAAGGTTTTCCATCGTATTTACCAGAACCGTAATGTCCAACTAAAGTTTGTTTTCTTACCGAACCAACTTCTGTTAATTTTGGATATTTTTTGATTTCAATTCTCCAACCTTGGTCTTCTGTTAAATGCCAGTGAAAAGTATTGAATTTGTGCAAAGCAATTAAATCAATGTATTTTTTCACGAAAGAAACAGGAAAGAAATGACGACCAACGTCTAAATGCAAACCACGATAAACATAACGTGGAGCGTCTTCAATCGTACAATTTGGCACTGATAATTTCAAGCCTTCTACTTTCGCTTCACTGAATACTTGTGTTGGCAATAATTGCAACAAAGTTTGAACACCATAAAACGCACCTTTAGCCGTTTTGGCAGCGATTACTACTTGTTTAGCACTTGCTTTCAAAGTATAAGCTTCGTCTCCTAAAGATTCATTTTTTACAAATTGGATAGAAGAATTTGCTAAACCTTTTTCTTTGATACTTACTTTTTTGCTTGAGCCAGTTACTAAATTCAATTGTTCATTCAAGAAATTAGCAACATCTTTAAATTCGGAAGTTGAAACAATAACAGTGTTTTTCCCTACCACAAATTCGCCCGATTGTGGCGTAAGTTTTTGAGGCAGAGGAATAATGTTGTATTGATTTTGGGCAAAACTAGCAAATGACCCAATCAACAACGATAAACAAACAAATAGTTTTTTCATGGTTTATTTATTATGGATAATAGTAAAGTATTACAGATGGGTCAAAAGTAAAGTAAAAAAAGTCAATCATAAAATTTTCTGTAGGGTAAAATCAAAATTATTTTTATGAAAATGTAATATATTTCCGATTAACCAAATTTTTAATGGTTTTTGATAGTATTTTACAAACTAATTTTAAAACTATGCAAACGATAGTTTTTGTAAATTTGTGTATGAAAGCTATCACAACACTCCTCAACTTCAAATTTCCAGCGATTTTCTGGACCATTCTGATTTTCGTGCTTTGCACCATTCCCAGCGAACATATTCCGCAAGGCGAAAAAATGAACGACAAAGCGAACCATTTCATCGCTTTCGCAGGTTTTACTTTTTTCTGGTTATTCCATACTTCACAAGCTTGGAAAATTATTTTAATCGGAATACTTTATGGTATTGCTATAGAATTCTGGCAAGGTTTTTTACCAGAAGATTTCCACCGAAGTTTTGATTGGTACGATACAGTAGCCGATGGAATTGGCGGAATTATTGGATATTTTATTTGGCTGATTTTCAGCAAATTAATTCCAAAAAAATAATTAATTTGCAAAATATTTACTTTTTCTTGAACTTAACTAAGGGTGCGAACCCTTTTTTTTGTCTATGCTCTTAATTGAATTATTTTAATAGTTAATTATACAATTAAAATACACTTCATCAACAATCTCAAGAATTTATCATTAAAAATTATGTTAGAAAATATATCATCTCAATCAACAAATAGCTTCCCTAAAACTCAGGCATTTCAAACGCCTGAGTCTGGAAAAGTTATGGATGATGAATTCTTTATCAAACAGGCTTTCACCGAAGACCCTAAAAAGGGATTTGAATTACTTTATAATCGTTATTACAAACCTCTTTGTAGCCATGCTGTAAGATTTGTTTATGCCAAAGATGTGGCTGAAGACATTATCGGAGAGATTTTCTATAACATCTGGAAAAACCAAGTTTATTTAAACATCAATACTTCTTTCCGAGCGTATTTATTTACTTCGGTTCGAAATCGTTGCTTTTTGTATTTGCAACAAGAACAAGGCAATCATAATCAATCTTTTGAAAATACTGATTTACAATTTCCTGAATCAAATGTTTCGCCCGACCAAATGTTGTTCTATGATGATTTGCAAAGACAAATTGAACAAGCCATCGCTCAATTACCTCCGCAATGCCAGAAAGTATTTTTAATGAACCGTTTTGAAGGGAAAAAGTACAAGGAAATTGCTGACGAATTACAATTGGCAACAAAAACCATTGAAGCACACATCAACAAAGCATTAGTGCATTTAAGAGACGTTGTTCTGAATAATCCTTCCTTGTTCAGTTTGGTTTTAACCTTATTTCTTTAACGGACTCTAAACACTATTTTAAAAATTATCGACATGACAACGCTTAGTAAAAATATTTTATTTGAACACTTCGCAGGAAGAACAAGTCCTTTGCAAAAGAAAATGATTGCAGATTGGCTTCAAAATCCTGAAAATAAAGAAGTGTATTATAAATGGTTGGAAGACTACGAAAATGAGTTTCCACAAATAATGGCTGATAAAGAAAGTGCCAAAGCGTTTTTTTTTCAAAAAATACATTCGGAAACCATCCCCGACTTTGACCTAATTGTGGAAGAAGAACTAACACCTGAAAAAAGTATTTGGCAATTAACTTGGTTTAAATGGACAAGCGCCGCTATAATTTTTATGGTTTCTGGCTTGACATTGTATTTGCAGAAAGACCAATTGATTTATCAAAATTATCATACTGCTTATGGAGAAACCCAATCTATTGATTTACCAGATGGAAGTAAAGTTACCTTAAACGCTAATTCAACCTTAAAACACAAGCGTTTCAATTTTGAAAAGGAAGCTACAAGAGAAGTATTTTTAGATGGAGAAGCAGAATTCTCAGTAAAACATAAAACTGACAATCAGCGATTTATCGTTAGAACTTCACAAAAATTAGAAGTAGAAGTATTAGGAACAGAATTCAGTGTTTTTGCTAGAAATCGTGGTTCAAAAGTGGTTTTAAGCAAAGGAAAAGTAAAAGTAAATTTCTTGAATGGTACTTCAAAACGCTCAGTAATGATGAAACCAGGCGATTTGGTTTCGTTAGATAAAACAGGCAAAACAGAAATCAAGGCTGTAAAAAATGTAAAATCTTACACCGCTTGGAAAGCACATCGCTTTGTTTTTGATGATACTTCGTTGGAAGAGATTTCTTATCAAATTGCTGAAACATTTGGTGTACAGATTAAAATTAATTCAGAAGAATTGGCGAATCGTACAGTCACTGGCACTTTCAGCGCTGATAAAGCAGATGATTTAATTTCTATTTTGCAAGAATTACTTGGCTTACAATATCAAAAAAATGAAGATGGAACACTGGTTCTTTCAGAAGTTTATGAGTAAGTTTTTTTGAGACTTTCTTAGGACTGGAAGACTTTAGGACTTTAAGACTGGAAGACAAAAGAGGCAAGATGGAAGACACAAGACAAAATGACTTTAGGACTTTAGGAATTGAGGAGTTTTGGACTAAAGAAGCAAGACGGAAGGTACAAGAATTGAGGATTTGTGGGTGAAAAATCACTAAATCACAATCACTAACTCACAAATAAAAATAATCACTAATTCACAATTCACTCAATCACAATTAGAAAAAAGTAATTTCCATTAACCAACATTTTTAAAAACACATGAAAAAACGATTATTTCGATTAGTGATAATCGGAGGAATGGTAACTACATTTAGTTACCTACCCCATCCGTTATCTGCGCAAGCTTTGGCTTATGCCCAAAACAAGCCAAAAGTTGAAAGAAGTACTGAAACCTCTTCAAGCATGAAATTGCGAGATGCCATTCTTTCACTGAAAAATCAATACAATGTTGATATTCTGTTTGAAGAAAAAACCTTATCAGGCATTTCTGTTTTGCAAGAAAATGTACGCACGAGTAAAAGTTTAGAGAAATCACTTGAAGTATTATTAGCACCCAATGGCTTAACATTCAAGAAAGTTCGCAAGAACACTTACTTGATTGTTGGAAAAAAGTCAGAAGGCAGTACGCAGTCAAAAGTTACTTCAAATGAAAAAAATCTGCCTTTTAGTTCAGAAGGAAATGATTTCAAAGAAAACAATTCAATTTCAGAAGTAAACGCATCTGCTACCGCCGAACAAACCATTACAGGTAAAGTAGTGGATGATAAAGGGAGTCCGCTTCCGGGTGCTTCTGTAGCCATTAAAGGCACTACAAAAGGCGTTACAACCAATACAAATGGAGAATTCACTATTAACGTTAGTGACGACAAAGCTGTTTTGGTAGTTACTTTTATTGGTTTTCTTCCACAAGAAATAACTGTTGGCAATAAAACTTCCATCAATATTACTTTGGCAGAAGACCTAAAAACCTTGACAGAAGTAGTGGTAGTTGGTTATGGTAGCCAGAAGAAAAAAGATTTGACGGGTGCCATCACAAGTATTACTTCGGCAGACTTTGTAAAGGGAAATATTGCTACGCCAGAACAATTAATTACGGGTAAATTGG
Source organism: Arcicella lustrica (assembly GCF_034930985.1). Classification (NCBI taxonomy): domain Bacteria; kingdom Pseudomonadati; phylum Bacteroidota; class Cytophagia; order Cytophagales; family Flectobacillaceae; genus Arcicella; species Arcicella lustrica. The sequence continues at coordinate 192,510 of NZ_JAYGIM010000016.1, read as the reverse complement.
CTGGTGTACAAATTACTTCAAACGGTGGTGCGCCAGGTTCTGCTAGTCAGATTCGTATTCGTGGAGGTTCGTCATTAAGTGCAAGTAACGACCCATTGATTGTAATTGATGGAGTACCTTTAGATAATGCCGAAGTAAAAGGTTCAGCCAATCCATTGAGTTTTATTAACCCAAATGATATTGAATCGTTTAACGTATTGAAAGATGCGTCAGCTACGGCTATTTATGGTTCTCGTGCTTCAAACGGTGTAATTATTATCACGACTAAAAAAGGAACTAAGAAAGATAAATTCAATGTGAATTTCAGTTCGATGTTCTCGGCTGGAGTAAAAACTAAAAATGTTGAAGTATTAACTGGCGACCAATTCAGAGAAGTTGTAAATGCAAGAGGAACAGAATCGCAAAAAGCTTTATTAGGCACAGCTAACACCAATTGGCAAGACCAAATTTTCCGTACAGCATTAAGCAACGATAATAATTTAAGTATTACTGGAGTGTTGAAAGACATCCCATATCGTGTTTCTGTTGGTCATACCAATCAAAATGGTATTTTATTGACATCAGGCTTAGAAAGAACTTCTGGTTCATTCGGAATCAGCCCGATGCTATTCAATAACAGTTTGAAAATTGATGTTAACGTAAAAGCATCATCAACAAAAAGTAATTTCGCTGACGAAGGTGCAATTGGTACAGCCATTGGCTTTGACCCAACACAGCCTGTTTACGTAGAAAATCAGAAATATGGCGGTTATTTCAATTGGCTAGAAAGTAGTGGGAACATTGTGTCATTGGCGCCATCAAACCCATTGGCTTTATTGAATTTAAAAAGTAATAAAGCCACAGTAAATCGTATCATTGCAAACGTTCAGTTTGATTACAAATTTCCATTCTTACCAGAATTAAAAGCGAATTGGAATCTTGGTCTCGACCGTTCGAGTACTGATGGTAAAGAATCAGCTTCAAACTTGATTTCAGCTAATTTATTTACTAATAATGGTTCAAATGGTTATTATACACAAACTAGAAACAATTTTACAAATCAGTTTTATTTGAATTATGTAAAAGAGTTTTCAAACCAAACCATCAATGTAATGGCTGGTGCTGAAAACCAAGGTTTTGTAAGAGAAGAAGAAAATGGAACAACTTTCGGAAATCCTTCGGTACCAAGTACAAAATCGTATTTTAAAACAGATTATGCTTTGTTATCATACTTTGGTCGTGTGAATTATTCATTAGCCAACAAATATTTAGCAACATTTACGCTTCGTCGTGATGGCTCTTCTCGTTTTGCAGAAAATAACCGTTGGGGAACATTTCCATCAGCTGCTTTGGCTTGGAAAATCAATAATGAATTCAAAGACAGTCAGACTTTTTCTGATTTAAAACTTCGTTTAGGTTGGGGTATTACTGGTCAGCAAGATATTTCTTCTGGCGACTATCCGTACTTAAATGCTTATACGCCAAGTCAAGGAATCAAATACCAAATTGGTAATACTTTTTATACGCTACTTCGTCCGAATGCTTACGACCCTAACATCAAATGGGAACAAACAGCTTCAACCAATATTGGTTTAGACTTTGGTTTGAAAAAATCTCGTATTTCAGGAAGTATCGATTTATACAGAAAACTTACTTCTGATTTGATTAACGAAATCGACGTAGCTGCTGGAACAAACTTTAGCAATAAAGTAGTAACCAACGTAGGTTCATTAGAAACAAAAGGGGTTGAAGTAATTGTAAACTACACTCCTGTTTTAACTGAAAACTTCAATTGGGATTTAAGCGCCAACTTTACTTATAATCAACGAAAAATTACAGCTTTAACCAAAGTTGATAATCCAACTTATGTAGGTGTACAAGTAGGTGGCATTGAAGGCGGAACTGGAAATAGTATCCAAGTACATTCTACTGGCTATGTTCCAAATGCTTTTTTTGTCTATAAACAAGTATATGATGCCAACGGAAAGCCATTAGAAGGCGTTTTTGAAGATTTGAATGGCGATGGAAAAATCACAGATTTAGACCGTTACCGTTATAAAGGAGCAGCACCAGATTATTTAATCGGTTTTACTTCACAAATGACTTACAAAAAAGCAAGCTTCGGTTTTGTGTTGCGTTCGAATGTTGGCAATTATGCTTATAACAACATTTTCTCGAACAGAGGAGTTTACTCTAACTTATTCAACTCAGGCTTCAACAGTAATTTATCTACGAATGTGTTAGAAACAGGTTTCAAAACTGGAACGGTAGAAACTCGTATGTCAGATTATTATGTACAAAACGCTTCATTCTTGAGAATGGATAATATCAATTTAGGTTATAACCTGAGCGATTTAATCAAAATCAAAAATGTAAGAGCACAATTATCATTTATCGTACAAAATGTATTTGTTATCACAAATTACAAAGGATTAGATCCAGAATTAAGAGATGGAATTGGCAACCAAGTGTATCCACGTCCACGTACTTATTCTTTGGGCTTAAATGTTAATTTTTAATCAGGAAATCACAATGAAACATATATTTAAAAACGTATTAACCGCAGCAATTCTTTGTTTTTCATTGAATTCATGCAAAGATTTAGATACCGTTCCTTATGTAGGCGAAGTATCAGAATTAGTCTATAAAGACCCCGCCAACTATAAACTTATCTTAGCCAAAATGTATGCAGGTTTGGCAGCATCTGGTTTGAAAAACGGCGATAATGATGTGGATTTAAAAGGATACGACGGTGGTTCGCAAAGTTATATGCGTGCTTATTGGTACTTGCAAGAATTCACAACTGACGAATTAGTTTGTAGATGGAATGACCCAGGCGTACCAGATTTACATGCTATGAACTGGACAGCTTCCAATTCATTTACGGCAGCTTTTTATTCACGTATTTTGTTCCAAGTAGCGGTTTCAAATGAATTTTTACGTGAAACAACTGATGCAAAATTGAGCAGTCGTGGTGTTACTAATTCTCAGGATATTAAAAACTATCGTGCAGAAGCTCGTTTTCTTCGTGCATTGGCTTATGCTCATGCGATTGATTTATACGGAAATGTACCATTAATTACCGAAAACGAACAAGTAGGTGCTACTTTGCCAAAACAGGCTACTCGTGCAGAACTATTTGCTTACGTAGAATCTGAATTATTGGCTTTAGATAGCGAATTGCCTGCCCCAAAAACTAACGAATATGGCAGAGCAGACAAAGCTGTAGCTTGGATGACTTTAGCGAAACTTTATTTGAATGCTGAAGTATATATCGGACAAAAGAAATACACAGAAGCAGCCGCAACTGCCAAAAAAGTAATTGATGCCGGTTATACTTTGGCGAGCAATTACAAAACTAATTTCTTGGCAGATAATAATACTTCTAAAGAAATCATTTTCAGTATCAATTTCGATGGAAATGAAACACAAACTTATGGAGTAACAACCTTGGCAATTAATGGCTCAATTGGCGGAGCAATGAATCCTGCTGATTATGGAACAGAACAAAAATGGGCTGGTTTCCGTACAACAAAACAATTGGTAAATCTTTTCGATGACAAAGCCGATAAAAGAGCATTATTCTATACAAATGGACAGCAAATCGAAATTGATGAGTTCAGTACTTTCGAAAACGGTTATGCCGTAACGAAGTTTTCTAACTTAACAAGTGCTGGCGTAAAAGGTAAAAATGCACAATTTGCTGATACAGATTTTCCATTATATCGTTTGGCTGATGCTTATTTAACTTATGCAGAAGCTGTTACTCGTGGCGGTTCGGGCGATAATACTTTGGCTTTAAACTTGGTTAATCAACTTCGTACTCGTGCTGGCGCAGGAAATTTATCAAACCTTACTTTGAATGATTTATTGAATGAAAGAGGTCGTGAATTATTCTGGGAAGGACATCGTCGTACAGATTTAATCCGTTTTGGCAAATTTACTTCTGGTTATAATTGGGCTTGGAAAGGTGGCGTAAAAGAAGGGAAAGATGTAGAAGCTTTCCGTACTTTATTCCCATTGGCATCTGGCGACATCATCGCTAACCCAACTTTAAAGCAAAATACTGGATATTAGTCAGTTTTTAGGAAACCGTTATCTGTTAATTGTTATCAGTAATCAATTGCAGATAACGGCAAAGCTTATTAAGTTTTTCTAAAATAACGGTTTGACGGATAACGAATAACCGTTAACAAATAACATTAATCTAACGATGAAAACAATACAAAAAATATTCCTATTAAGCCTTGTTTTCGTACTGGCTTTGGGATGCAAAAAAGATGAAGAAATAGCAATGCTAGACGGCAACGCTGTTCCTGTTGTTACTTTATCATCAAGCAACCTTGTCTTGGATAAAGAAAAAGCAAATACAGAAGTGCTTACTGTATCTTGGGAAAAACCAAATTATGGTTTCGCAGCGGCTCCTTCTTACACCATTTTAATTGATAAAAAAGGCGGAGACTTTACAAAAGCAGTGAATGTAGTTACTGGAACAGAACTCAAAAAAGTATTCAAAACATCTGAATTGAATGCCATTTTATTAGGCTTTGGTTTTTTGCCTGGAACTGCAAATGATTTAGATATTAAAGTACAGTCTTCTTTAGGAGCTTCAACGGTTTTAAGTTCTACAATGACTACTCTGAAAGCAACGCCATATTCTGCAAAATTAGACCTAAGTACTACTTGGGGCGTAGTAGGAAGCGCAGCCAATAACTGGGGTGCAACACCAGATTTGCCTTTCTATAAAACAGATGTCGTAAATGTTTTGGTAGCTTATGTTACTTTGATTGATGGAGAAATTAAATTCCGCCAAAATAACGATTGGACAGTAAATCTTGGTGGAGGTGACGGTACTTTAAGTAGCGGTGGAAACAATATTGCCGTAAAAGCAGGTACTTACAAAATTACTTTCAACCCTGTTACTTTGACTTATAAAATCGAAAAATATGCTTGGGGAATTGTAGGAAGTGCCGCTAACAATTGGGGGGCAACGCCAGATTTACCTTTAAATTATGACCCAACAGTTGACCTTTGGACAGGTGTTGTTGATTTAATTGACGGTGAAATTAAAATCCGTAAAGACAACGATTGGGGTACAAATTACGGTGGTTCTGGTGGAATTTTGAAAGATGGTGGCGACAATATTGCGGTAAAAAAAGGTAAATATCTTATCACAGTAGATTTCAAAAAGCTGACATATACCATCACAAAATATGCACCTTGGGGAATTGTTGGTGCGGCTACTGCGACAGGTTGGGGCGACAAGCCAGACCAAAAATTCACGTATGATTTAAGTACTGAAACATGGGTTTTAAAAGGTGTAGTGCTTAAAGCAGACCAATTCAAATTCCGTTTGAATGATGATTGGGGAACAAATTATGGCACTACTGCCGCCGCTGCACAAGCAATTGGTACAAGTGGCGCATTAAAATTAGGGGGTGAAAACTTTATCGCTACGGCTGGTACTTATGATTTCGAACTTAATTTAAAGGATGCTGCAAACCCAACTTATAAAGCAACCAAAGTAAAATAATTCATAATAAATTTATTTCTTAAATCTGCATAGCTTTGCTCATGCAGATTTTTTTTAACTATTGAATAGACAAATACTATGAAAAAGACATTTCAACTTTTAAGCTGTCTTTTCTTGATGCAAATTTCAGTTTTTGCTCAAGAAAAAATTCAACATATCGAACCTTTAAATTGGTGGGTAGGTATGAAAAATCCTGCATTACAATTATTAGTTCATGGAAAAAACATTGCAGAATTTACTCCAAAAATAAATTACAAAGGCATTTCAATCAAAAAAGTCAATAAGGTAGAAAATCCAAATTACTTATTTATCGACCTTTTGATTACTCCAGAAACACAAGCTGGAGAAGTAAAAATCATCTTTGAAAACAGTAAAAAAGAAACATTTACTTACAATTACGATTTACTAAAAAGACAAAATAATTCTGCTGAAAGAATCGGTTTTAACAGCAGCGATGTGTTGTATATGATTACTCCAGACCGTTTTGCCAATGGAAATCCTCAAAATGACAATGTGTCTTCTTTCAAAGATACACTCAATCGTAAAGATTTAACTGGCAGACATGGAGGCGATATTGAGGGAATTATTCAACATTTAGGCTATATCCAAAATCTGGGAATGACGGCTCTTTGGATAAATCCTTTGGTGGAAAACAATCAGCCCAAAACTTCGTATCATGGTTATGCCATTACCAATTTCAGTAAAATTGATGCTAGATTTGGGACGAATGAAGACTATCTTAGATTATCGAAAGAGGCAAAAAAACACGGAATCAAATTAGTGATGGACATGGTTCTGAACCATTGTGGTTCAGAACATTGGTGGATGAAAGATTTCCCCGCAAAAGATTGGGTAAATTTTCAGGACAGTCCAAAAACGATTTACTCTACTCACCGTCGAGAAAGCCTTCACGACCCTTACGCTGCTGAATATGATATTACTTCGCACAGCGACGGCTGGTTCGATTCTACCATGCCAGATTTGAATCAGAGAAATCCATTTATGGCAAATTATCTCATTCAGAATTCTATTTGGTGGGTGGAATATGCCGATTTAGGCGGAATCAGAATGGATACTTGGCCTTATCCAGACAAGAATTTCATGAGTGTTTGGAGTAAAAGAATGGAACAAGAGTATCCAAATTTTAATATTGTAGGCGAAGAATGGTCGTTAAATCCAAGTATTGTTTCTGCTTGGCAAAAAGGGAAAGTAAACAAAAATGGCTATGTTTCGTATTTAAGAACATTGATGGATTTCCCAGTAAATGCAGCTTTGATTGAAGCCTTGAACACCGATGAAAAAGTGTGGAATCAAGGTTTTACAAAATTGTATCAAACCGTTGCAAACGATTTTGTCTATGCTAATCCAAACGATTTAATGATTTTTCCTGATAATCATGATATGAGTCGTTTCTTCACCCAACTTCATGAAGATTATGGAAAATTCAAAAATGGCATGGCGTTTTTGTTAACAACCAGAGGAATTCCACAAATTTATTATGGTACAGAAATCTTAATGACAAATCCTAAAAGTGATGCTCACGGAGAAATCAGAAGTGACATGCCCGGCGGATGGATTGGCGACAGTAAAAATGTTTTTACCGAAACAAACATGACTTCGGCTGAAATGGAAGCCAAAAACTTTGTTAGTACTTTATTGAAATGGAGAAAAAACACTTCTGCAATTCATTCAGGAAAATTGAAACATTTTGCACCAGAAAATGGATTTTACGTACAATTCAGATATAATGACAAACAAAAAATCATGGTTATTCTGAATAAAAACAAAGAACCTAAAACTTTAGAAATGGGCAAATTCAAAGAAATTTTAAAGGCAAAATTCAGTGCAAAAGATATTATTAGCAATCAAACTTTTGAAGTAAATGGTAGCCTTAGTATCGCTCCCAACAATCCACTTGTTTTAGAAATTTTCGAAAAATAAATAATCTTTCTTAATACTTCTCTGTGTTTAAATGCTATAAATTCAGAGAAGTATTTATTTATCATTCTCCTCTCCTTTCTCCTCTTTTCTGCATTCATTTAGCTTAAATACTTTCAGGAAAAATCAGGCTAAAACACATTCAAAACATCTATCCGTTTTGACTTTTTTTCGCTTATCTTTGTAAAATCACAACCGATTCTTTCATCAAGAATTTATAATTAAAATAAAATTGTGATTGAATTTTGTTGATTTTCAATAAATTACATTTACACAATTAATAGTATCTTTCGTTACATTCTCTCCATTACCGTCAGAACAATTAACAAATGGTAAATTTCATTAATTAAATTTTCAATTAAAATGAACATCTTACTTTTGTTTTGTTTTCAAGTACTGATTATTATCTAAATGCGCTTTAATAAAAAGTTTAAATATTTCATTTTTATACTCTTTTCTATTGGCTTTCAATCGAAGGCACAAGTATTGCCTTTAAGTCGCTCAGATTCGGGTAGAGTATTACAATATCAATCACAATACGAAAATTACCTGAATGCCAACAATTTCACGGAAGCATCAAGAATGATGAATGAAATTGGTTATATATATTGGAACTATAATCAATATAAAAGAGCCATTTCATTTTATGAAAAGAGTTTGAAATTGAATGGAAATATCGAAAACAGTAATGGCATTGCCATGATTCATAATAATTTGGGTATGCTCTACGCTGATGCCGAAGAATATGATAAAGCGCTCAGTCATTTTACACAAACTTTAGCTGCTCGCAGAGCTCAAAAAGAACCATTCAGTATTATTTCTTCTTTAATCAATCGTTCTGTAGTTTATAACAATATCAAAAAATATAACCTGTCAATCAATGATTTACAGGAAGCTTTGAATTTAGCTCGTGAGTTGAATGATATCAAACAAATGGCAAGTACTTATGCCATGCTGAGTGAAACCTACGAAAAAGCTGGTAATGTTGACGAATCCTTGAAGTACTTTAGTTTGTATAAATCCTTTCATGACCAATTACAGAAAAAAGAGGTAAACAAACTCGCCAGTGATTTAGAAGCCGAAAGTTTGAAAAAACAATTGGCAGAATCTGTCGCTAAAACCAAAGAATTGGAGCTTGAAAAAAACGAAATCAAGCTAAAAGAAAGTGGTCAACAACTTCAAAATGCGAAACAAAAAAACATCAATCTTTATCAGGATTTAACCAACGCTGAAATGATTGTTGGCTTACAAAAACGTGATTTAATCATCGAAAAAGCTAATGCAGAAGTAGCTGAAGCTAAAAATTTAGTATTGGAAAAAGAGAAAAACTACGTTTATATCATTGCAGGAATCATTACTTTTTTTGTATTAATGGTGGCGGCAATTGTGTATTTGAATAGCCGAAAAATTAAAGCTCAAAATCAACAGCTACATCAACAAAACCTTGCAATTGCTGCTCAAAAAGAACAATTATCGGTTTCAAATGATGTGAAAAATAAAATTTTCTCAATCATTGCGCATGATTTACGTGGACCAATTGCTTCCTTACAAAGCTTTTTTGAAATTATTGAAGAAGATTACTACGAAGACATTCCAGAAGATTTAAGAGATATTATGAGTCAGCTTAAAAACGGAAATGCCCAAATCTCAACGATTTTAGACAATCTTTTGAACTGGGCAAAAACACAAATGGCTGAGTTAACACCTAAGATTCAGGAAGTAAATATTTTTGATTTGGTCGATGAAAACATTAAGTTGCTACAGCGTTTGGCAGAAGGTAAAGAAATCACACTTGTGAATGAAATACCTACAGATTTAACGGCATCATCTGACCTTGAAATGACTAAAATTGTTTTCAGAAACCTGATACAAAATGCCATTAAATTCACTAAGAAAAAGGGAATTATTAAAGTGCAAATCAATCCAAATGAAGATGATAAAAAAGTAGAAGTAGTTGTAATAGACAGTGGTGTAGGCATGAGCGAAGAAAAAGTAAATACTTTATTTAACTTAAAAAGTAATAAATCAACTTATGGAACGAACAATGAAAAAGGCACTGGATTAGGTTTGGTACTTTGCAACGATTTCATCAGAATATGCGGAGGAAAACTTAAAGTAACCAGTGAATTAAATATAGGAACCACTATTACCGTAACCTTGAATAAAAAAAATGATGCTTAAAAACATTTTTACAACAATGATTTTAGCTGTTTTGGCTTTCGCTACCACAGCACAAACCAGCAAACCTAAACATTATACCGACACTACTTCTGGTAAATTGTATTGGAACAAAAAATTGCCAGTTTATATTTGGGTTTCTACTACCCCTGACCATGCAGAGGAATTATTGAATAAATCACCTAACCAAAAGTATTCTGTGCCATTTTATTTAGATACAGAAGGGGTGAATTACATTCGTTCAAAAAACGCCGTTGACCCTGAAACTAAAGCAATGGTTGAACCTCCGCAAGAAGTAAAACTAGAGATTTATGCCGATGGCATTGCACCCGAAACAGGTGTTACTTTATTCAATGGTTCAAAAAAATATGTGAATGCTTCAGGAAAAGTATTCTTTGGTCCTTTTGTAAATTTCAATTTGTTGGCGAGCGATAAAACCAGTGGCGTTGAAACTGTTTTTTACACAATCAATAACAGTCCTTTTGAAGTATATAAATCTGAAAAAAGATTGTCAACTCAAGGCGACTATGTGTTGAAATATTATGCTACCGATAATGTAGGCAACGCTAGTCAGATGCAACAAGAAAGTTTTACTGTTGATAATACGCCTCCTTTCACCAATTTGAATGTGAATGGAATTACTGACGATAAAGCAATTTCTTATACCAGCAAATTGTATTTCAATACAGAAGATAGCATTTCGGGATTAAAAGGCACTTTTTATAAGTTTGATGACGGTGTTTTACAACCTTATGATGGTAAAAGTATTCCTTTTGTATTTCTTCCAGAAGGAAAACATACTTTATTTTACTATTCTACAGATAATGTAAATAATCAGGAAAAAGAAAAAAGATTTGATTTCTTCCTAGATAAAAGTTCACCTTTAATGGCAACTGATATACTTGGAGATAGATATATCGCTAATAATACGATTTATTTTTCTGGAAAAACAAAACTTAAATTAACAGCTATCGACAATAAAGTTGGTGTAAAAGAAGTAAAATACTCTATTGACAATCAACCTTTTGTGAGTTATACTAATCCTTTTTACCTACCAAGTATTTCGGGAAATCATAACATCAGATATTACTCTATTGATAACTTAAACAACCAAACTACCAGTTTAGCAGGTGTTGGTTATGAAGAATTTAAACATAATGTAAGTAAAGTTTATGTTGACTTAACAGGTCCAAATCTTCAACATGAAATCATTGGCGATATCGTGACAAGAAGAGATACAATGTTACTTGGACCAAATAACTTTATCCAATTAAAAGCAACTGATCCAGAATCTGGTTTACAAAAAATCACTTATAGTTTTGATGGAAAGCTAATTGAAAATGATTATTCGAAACCAATCAAAATGACAGAAAAAGGTATTCATAAATTTGAATACTTTGGTTATGATAATGTAAATAATAGAAATATTGCTTCGTTTGTATTCGTAAGTGATATTGAAGGACCTGAACTTTTCAACTTCTTTACTGTGGGAAGTATCAATACAACCAAACAAGGGGTAGAAATTTATCCGTCAAGTGTTGGATTTACTTTAGCTGGAACAGATGTGATGGCGGGCTTAAAATCAATTACTTATAGTATTAATGGACAAGCTCCAAAAATCTATCTGAATACAATTAATGGATTCAAAGCCAATACAAAGTACCATGTGAAAATTACCGGTACGGATTACTTGGGTAATCAATCATTCAAAGAAGTAACCTTTATGACTGGTAAATAATTGTAATTTATAAACAGAAAAGCCCTTTTCAATGACTGAAAAGGGCTTTTTTATATTTCAATTTATCATTTACTCCTTTACTTCTTCCTCGGCTGAATTAAACTGAATACCTTCATAAATATCTTCCAAAGTAATAAAAGTATCAAATAAAAGAAATTCGATTTTATCATTGTGTTCGTCGATAAAATTAAATTCAAAAGTTGAAGTAGCTTCTTTTCGTCGATAAAATTCTACCAAAGCTGTGTCCTGATGAACCATTAAATAGTATTGAAGCGATGGAAGAGCAGTATATTGCCGGAATTTCTTATTTCTATCAACCTCCTCTGTACTTTCAGAAAGTACTTCAACAATTAATACAGGTTCTGTTACATGACGAATATCTTTAATCGTGTCAGAAGCTGTAATAACTAAATCTGGATAGCGATAAATTCTTCTTTCATGCACAATTGTCCGTACATCATGAGTAAAGATACGAAAACCTTTTTTCCGTAATTCTTTACGCAAGGTTGCTGAAATATTACCAGCAATTTCATTAGCATCTAAAGTTTCTCCAGGCATAGGAATTAATATCCCGTCTTCAAATTCATGACGGATTTCTGAGTGATTTTCGATTTCGAAATACTCCTCAACGCTATATATTCGTGCTGAAACTTCTACTAAATCGCTCATCGTAGGTTGAAAATAAAATGGATTGAAAACAAAAAAGTTTATGAGTATAAGGTTAACGAGATAAAACACTCTAACCTTTAAACTCATAAACTAAATTAATGATTTATGCTGAAAATAACAAGACTAACCTAATACGACTGGTCCCGCTTGATTAATACCAGAAACATAACATTCAGAACCAATTCCTACTTTAGCAAAACCATCTTGCATAGCTTTTCCAACTCTATTGGCAGTAAATAAATCTTTCGACAAAGCAAACATCGAAGGACCTGAACCAGAAATAGAACAGCCTAAAGCACCGTTTTCTAAAGCTGCATTTTTTACATCATCAAACTGAGGAATCAAAATCGAACGAATTGGTTCGATGATAACATCAACCAAACTTCTTGAAATCAAATCATAGTCGGGCAACATAAAACCTGCTACTAAACCCGCTACATTTCCCATTTGAGTAATCGTATTTTTCAAAGAGATTTCTCTTTTTAAAATATTACGAGCGTCTTTAGTATTCACTTCAATGTGTGGATGAACGATAGTCGCATAAAGCTCTTTCGGAGTACGCAACTGAATAATATCCAATGGGTCATAAGAGCGAATTACCACAAAACCACCCATCAAACTTGGACCAACATTATCAGCATGAGCAGAACCACAAGCGATAAACTCGCCTTCCATGGCAAAAGGTAGTAAATCTTTTTGAGACAATGGTTTTCCCAATAATTCATTCGCAGCGAAAACCCCAGCCACCGCCGAAGCTGCCGAAGAACCTAAACCAGAGCCAAGTGGCATCAATTTTTTAAGTTCCATCTCAAAACCTTGACCAGTTTCACCAATAGCTTCTAAGAATTTAATAATGGCAATACCAGCAGTATTTTTCTCTGCTGCTAAAGGCAAACGACCTTCGTCACCTTCAATTTTTAAAATTTTAACACCTTTTGTGTCTGATTTTCTTAATATGATTTCGTCGCCCGGATTATCAACTGCAAAACCGAAAATATCAAAACCACAAGCCACATTAGCCACCGTAGCTGGGGCAAAAACTTTTATTGAATTTGTCATATAATCAAAGACCTGCTTGTTTCAAAAGCTGATCCAATTCATTATCGTTAATATTCTCTTGTTCACTTTTATCATAAATTGTCAAGAGATAAATAGTTTCATTTACAATTTTCACGCAAGTAATTACTCTTGCACCACCTGATTTACCTTTCCCTTTAGCTGCAATTGACATTCTAATTTTGTAGCAATCCTTTCCAATCGAAGTACCCACTAAAGGATTCTCCAAAAGTTGTTCTTTCAAATTCATTAAGTCTGATTTGAAAGAAACATATTTCTTAGAAAGCTTTTTGGCTTTTCTAAAGAAATTTGAAGTAGGAATAATGTTAAAGCTCATTCATCATCTCATCAAAAGTCTGCAACTCAATCTTTCCTTGTTGATGCAAATCTACTTGAGCCAATGCCTCTTTTAAGTCTTCAACAAACTCTTTTTGCTGAGTACTAAGTCTCTTTTTACTCTTCTTAATACTGTTATCTTCCTTTACTTGGAAGTGCAAACTCTTCGCTAATTCTTGAATTAACGAAATATGTTTGGGCTGAACATTTTCTAAAATAAGGTTCATAATCGTAAGGTTTTTAACTGAATCTAAGCCAAATAACTCCCCATCGCCACAATATCTGCAAATACGCCTGATGCTGTTACTTCTGCTCCTGCTCCAGGTCCTTTGATAACCAATGGGCGGTCATGATAGCGTTTTGTCGTGAATGAAATCACGTTGTCGGCTCCGTCCATCATATAGAATGGATGCGTTTTCCCGATACTTCTTACACCAATTGTAATTTTATTGTTTTCCAAAGTAGCAATAAATCTTAATACTTCACCTTTTGCTTCTGCTTCGTTGACCATCTCTTCAAAATAGCTGTTTGATACTTCTAATTCCTTGAAGAAATCTTCTACGGTTGGTGCTTTCTCGCAATTTTCTGGCAATAATTTTAAGATTTCTACATCTTCTGGTTCAAGACGTAAACCTATTTCACGTCCTAAAATCAAAATCTTTCTGGCAACATCCATTCCACTTAAATCTTCTCGTGGATCTGGTTCGGTATAACCTTTTACTTTGGCTTCACGAACGATGTCTGCAAATTTTACACCTGCTTTAAAATTATTGAAAATATAAGATAAAGTACCTGAAAGCACTCCTTCTATTTTCTCAAATCTATCTCCCGATGAAATCAAGCCTTGTAAAGTATTAATGACTGGTAAACCTGCACCAACGTTGGTTTCATACAAGAACTTCACTCCTTTTTTCAAAGCTGTTCTGTGTAATAAAGCATAATCTTCATAGCGACCTGAATTGGCTACTTTGTTTGGCGTAACTACCGAAATATTCGCTTCAAAAAGTCCTAAGTAATAATTATGAATTTCTTTATTCGCTGTACAATCTGCAAAAATTGAATTCGGTAAATTCAAACGTTTCGCTTCTTCTACAAATGCCCAAATTTCAGCGGGTTTTCCTTTTGCATCACGCTCTTCTTCCCAGTTTTCCATCGGAATTCCTTGCGCATCAATCAGCATTTTTTTAGAATTCATTACTCCTACCAAATTAATTTTCAAGGCTTTATACTTTGAAAGATAATTTTCTTGCCCTTGTAATTGCTCTAAAAGGGCTTTTCCTATCAAACCTGTTCCTACTAAGAAAAGGTTCAACGTTTTTGCTTGCGAGAAGAAGAAAGAGTCATGAATTACATTCAGTGCTTTTGAAATGTCTTTCTTTTCAATGACTACAGAAATATTCAACTCCGACGAACCTTGGGCTGTAGCAACGATATTAATACCATTTTTCCCTAAAACAGAAAACAATTTACCACTTACACCTGTGTGATGACGCATTCCTTCACCCACAACGGCAATTACTGAAAGGTTTTCTTGAATATCAATGCCTTCTACATCGCCATCGGCAATTTCAGCTTTGAATTCTTCTTCCAATAATGCTTTTACAGATGCTGAAGCTGATGGTTCAATTGCAAAACAAATAGAGTGTTCGGATGATGCTTGAGAAATCAAAATCACCGAAATTTTATGTTTGGCTAAAACCGTAAATAGCTTCGCTGAAACCCCAGCCACACCAATCATACCCGAACCCTGTAAATTGACCAAAGCCAAATTATCAATAGAACTGATACCAGTGATAATGTATTCGGATGTTTCGGCACTTCGATTTACGACTGTTCCTACAAAATCTGTATTAAATGTATTGAGAACCCTAATCGGGATATTTTTTGTAAAAGCTGGTTGTAATGATGGCGGATAAATTACTTTCGCCCCAAAGTGTGTCAATTCCATTGCCTCCGCATAAGTAATTGTCGGAATGGTAAAGGCATTTTTCACTTTACGTGGGTCGGCTGTCATCATGCCATCTACATCTGTCCAGATTTCAATTTCTTCGGCATCAAGTGCTGCTCCGAAAATCGAACCTGTATAATCAGAACCTCCACGACCCAATGTTGTTGTTTCTCCTTTTTCTGTTGAACCAATAAAGCCTGTAATCAATTGAAGCGATTTTGTTTTAGCAAAATGCTCTTGAATCTGGCGATTAGTCACTTCAAAATTCACGGCTGCCATCCCAAAGTTAGCATCAGTTCTGATTACTTTTCTAGCATCTAAAAACTGACAATCTACGCCTTGTGCATGCAGAATTTCATGAATTAATGTCGTTGAAAGTCGTTCTCCAAAACTTACAATTAAGTCGGATGTTCGAGCTGAGATTTCACGAATCAAAGAAACTCCTTTCAGTAAATCTTCTAATTCATTAATGATGGTACGAATGTTGGCAAATACTTTCGACTGGGCTTTAACGTCAATTAATGCACGTACAACTGTGAAATGACGGTTTTCAATCTCTTTAATTAAGTCAAAGTAAGTGGTATCTCCTACCGACGCTAAATCTCCTGCTTTCAATAATTGGTTGGTTACACCACCCATTGCTGAAAAAACTGCTGCAACTTGCTCACCTTTAGCTTGTTTGCCTTTGATGATACCTAACACCGCTTGGATACTTTCAATAGTACCACAAGAAGTTCCTCCGAATTTTAATACTTTCATTTTGTTTCTGAACAGGTTTCCCCTATTCTTGCTTGGATTATCTGCTTTACAACAGCAGGTTTTATTTATGATGTTTTATTGTATTATGTGCTAAATATACCTCTGGAGGGATTATTTTTTTGATTTATCTTCTACTTCTATTAAAAACCATTTATTGTCTATCTTCTTGAATTTATGTAAAACTCTTGCATCGATGTTTTTTACATTGAGTTCAAAAGTAACATTAACGCTATCTTGCTTTACATAATCTATTTTCAAAAACTCTTTAGAGTTATTTTTGGAATCTACAATCAGATTGTAATCGCCTAACTCTTTCCAATCTTGTTTAGTAATGTAATTAGTAGTTCCATTAGTTGAAATATTCTTCAACGGAAACTTTACATTATTCATTTGCATCGTTGAATCAACATAAAACTTATTGAAAAATGTATCAAAATCATCATTTACACTCAGATTTTTACTGTAGTAATGGAATACAGTAAACATTATGAGTCCCAAAATAATAACAACCCATTTTAGAGGTGTTTGAACGAATATCTCCAAAGGAGTATCCAAACCATTCTCTTTCAAATATCTATCACTTGGAAATCTCCACATAATCAAACTATTTCGAATTATTAAATTTCCAAAAAGCAAAGATACCAATTTCATCCCCTCAACCCAAAATACTACAAACAATCCTCCTCAACAATTACAATTTTATTGGAACATGAGAATGCTCTTACTAACTTTTTGAACATAAATTCACTGGACACTCCCCATCACATCGCTCGTTTTATAAATTACATTACTCGTTTTCTTAATTACATTACTCGTTTTATAATCTACATAAAAGAAAAAGCTTCGCATTGAATGCGAAGCTTTTCTAATAAACCTTTACTTTCTACGTACTACCATTTATACGCTACAGTCAAAGAAACCATTCTTGGTGCGATAGGATTTACAGAGTTATCGTCATGAACATTGTAGCTCATTTCGTTTAAAATGTTTGATACTTTTCCTCTCAATGAATACTTTCTGAAGTTGTATCCGATACTTGCATCAATTTGCGTGTAAGCATTTACAGGAATCAATTTGAAAGCATCGTTAGCAACTGTTAATCTTGTTGAGCGACCAGCAACTCTTTCGCCAAAATACATTGCAGTTAAACCAAGATTCAAGCCTTTTAATTTTGTGTCAGAGAAAGTATAATAGATACTTGCATTCGCTGTGTGATTTGGATTATATCTCAACAAACTTCCAACAATATAAATGTTACTAGCAGTATATTTTGTTTCGTTGTAGCTATAACCAGCCATTACTGAGAAACCTAAGAAAGGTTTACTTTTTAAGTCAACTTCAACACCTTGGCTTGTTACTTCGCCTGCTAATTCTTTGATGTTTGTGTTACTGTTTGCTTTACCGTCTTTATCAACCAAAGCAGTTTGAGCTAAATTACTGTTCTTAATTTGGTAAACTGTTACGTTTGCCGAAACTAAACCATTGAATAATTCATTTTTCATACCCAATTCTACTTGGTCAATCAATGATGGTTTCAAAGCTGTTCCGTAAATATCAACACCCGTATTCAAAGTAAACGAGTTTGAGTAACTACTGAAGAAAGCCATACGCTTGTTCGGTTGATACACCAAACCTAAACGTGGAGAAAGCGCATCATCATAAGCTGACGATTCTACAGTAGCATTTGTTTTTACTGTTAATACCGAGCTTTTTGTTTCTTGATAACTATAACGTAAACCAGCTAAGAATTTGAATTTATCTGAAATACTTACTAAATCTTGTGCATAAATACCTACACGATTTACTGGTGCAGTAGTGATTGTATTCACTGCTAAGTTTGGTCTATCGCTACGTTTGTCGATAATTTCTGAGTTGAAAACATTGATTGTATCATAAACAGCCGCAGTAAATGAAGTAGTTTTAGTATCGTAGCTATCAACATCAGTACCAATCAACACATTATGTCCAATTTTTCCAGTTTTGAATTGACCAGTCAAATCAATTTGCCC
The DNA here is from genome assembly GCF_034930985.1 of Arcicella lustrica. Taxonomy (NCBI): domain Bacteria; kingdom Pseudomonadati; phylum Bacteroidota; class Cytophagia; order Cytophagales; family Flectobacillaceae; genus Arcicella; species Arcicella lustrica. The sequence goes on along the minus strand of NZ_JAYGIM010000016.1, from coordinate 174,367 downwards.
CATCAAATATTTCTCATCTACTTCCGAACGTTGGATACTTCTTACTAATCTACCATCAGCAGCAATCGTTGTTGGACGAGTAGTAGCAAATAATTCACTTTGGTAAGCTCTGTAAGCAGCCGTTCCAGAAATTTTCCAGTTATTACTGATTTGGTGATTAATGGTTACATTGGCAGTTTGTTGTTTGATGTCGAAATATGACCATTTAACACCAAGGAATTTTTCACGAGGTAAGTTTGTAATTACATAATTGATAGCACCAACTCCGAAATCAGCCGTTCTGCGGTCTTTCATATAATCACCTTCCAAAATGATTTCCGTTTTATCACTCAATTTGAACAATAAAGAAGGGTTTACATAAACTCTTTCAGAATTCACATCATCACGGAAACTATTTCCTTTTTCATAAGTACCATTGATACGATACGCTACTTTTTTACTTCCAAGTACAGCACCGTACAAGTCAACCGTAGGCTTATAAAAGTTATATGAACCTAAACGCATCGAAACAGAACCGCCTGATTCAAATTTTGGCTTTTTTGTTACCAAATTCAAAATACCACCAGCAGCAACGTTACCAAATAAGATTGCAGTACTTCCTTTCATGATTTCTACTTTTTCGATAGAAGACATTTCAGGTAAAGTACCGTTAAAATATCTAGCGCCATTTTTAAAAGTATTTGAACTACCAAAAGCAAAACCACGACCCGCAATTTCTTCTTGATAACCACCCGTGCTACCCATGATATACACACCGTTTGCATTCATTAAAGCATCGCTTAAACGTAAAACTTGTTGACGTTCCAACACTGTTCTATCAATTGTGGCAACCGCTTGTGGTAAATCCATTGGCTTGATGGCAATTTTACCAATAGTTACTGTTTTTTCATTAGCAGACTGTACACCCATCACAGTTACTTCTGATAATTCGTTTGAACCTTCTTCTAAAGAAAAATTAACTTCACTTACAGCACCAGCTTTAACATTTACTTTACTTTCTAGGGTTTTCAAACTTACAAATTGCATAATAAGTGTTGCTTCGCCTGTTTTAACATTTTTAAGCAAAAACTCTCCGTCTTCGTTTGAGATTGTTCCTTGCTTTGAATTCTTGATACTAATATTTACAAATTGAATAGCATCCCCACTTTTATCAGTTACTTTACCTTTAATACTTCCAGTCTGAGCAAAAGCAACGATACTTCCACTAATCATTAAAAAAATTATTAAGCAGAAATTTTGAATAGATTTTTTCATTTTATTGTTTTATTTGGACTAATTCTAATCACTTAATCAAAAAAATATATTTATAAATGGATTATTCGTGAAAAATAGTTTAGAGGTATTAAGAAAAGACATTGTCTCATTAAATCTTCAATACTTGGTCATTGATTTATTAATGGCACAAAATTATCGCCTATTTAGACTAATTACAAACAAATACGTAATTTTATTTAGACTGGATTTAAACAACAATCAATAAACATCTAATAATCAAAAGATTACTTCATTTATTTTTTCAATTACAGTATTTTAAAGAAAGTATTTCCTATCGCTATTTTGATTTTAGCGAGATAAATTAACCCAGAATTAACCCTCTGTTAACAAGCTTCTTTTATCTCGAACATAGTTTTGCAGAAAAAAAGAAATGAAAAAAACATTACTCTCCCTTTCCCTCTTACTAACATCCCTATTGTTGAGTTGCGATAAAAACGAAGAAGAATTTTTCGTGAATGAAGATGCTGCAACATTTGCAGAAATCGGAAGTATCGATATTGGTGATGTTGGTGCAGCCGAAATTTCGGCTTATGACCCACAAACAAAACGTTTATTTGTAGTAAATAATGGAACGGTCAACAAAATTGATGTCATTGATTTTGCAGACCCAACCAATATGAAGGTAATCGGCTCAATTAGCATGACGCCTTATGGTGGAGCTGTGAATAGCGTTGCCGTTTCAAACGGTAAAGTAGCAGCGGCTATTGAAGCATCAGATAAACAAGCAAATGGTAAAGTTGCGGTTTTCAATACTTCAGATTACAAAGAAGTAAAAGTAGTTACTGTTGGAGCTTTACCAGACATGATTACTTATTCTCCAGATGGTAATTTAATTCTTACAGCTAATGAAGGAGAACCCAATGCTACTTACACAAATGACCCTATAGGTTCTATTTCTATTATTGCTGTCAATAATAATTATGCTGTAACAACAATTGATTTCGCTGGTTTTGCTAGTCAACAAACGGCTTTAATGGCAAAAGGATTAAGAATTTTCGGATTAAACGCCACTTTTGCCAAAGATATTGAACCAGAATACATTGCGGTTTCTGATGATTCAAAAACTGCTTGGGTTACTCTACAAGAAAATAACGCCATTGCAAAATTAAATCTTGAAACAAAAACGATTACTTCTATCCTACCACTTGGTTTCAAAGATTATGATGTTGATGGAAACACTGTTGATATTAGTGACAGAGATAACGCCGTCGCATTAGGCAAATGGAAAGTAAAAGGAATGTATCAACCTGATGCCATTGCTTTTATACAACATGCTGGAATTCCTTACTTATTTACTGCTAACGAAGGTGATGCTAGAGAATATGATGCTTTCGCTGAAATTAAAAGAGTAAGTGCGTTGAAATTGGATGCATCAGCTTTCCCAAATGCAACAGACCTTATTAAAGCTGAAAAAGCAGGTAGATTAAATGTAACAACTACTTTAGGTGATACTGACGGTGATGGAGATTATGATTTTCTTTATTCATTAGGTGCACGTTCTTTTAGCGTTTGGAATGGAAACGACGGAGCTTTGGTATTCGATAGCAAAAATGAATTAGATACTAAAGTGATTGCTGCAAATCTGTATGACGATACAAGAAGCGACGATAAATCTATCGAACCAGAAGGCATCACAATTGGTACTGTTGGCAATAAAAAAGTAGCCTTTGTAGGAATGGAAAGAGTAGATGCAGTAGCTGTTTATGATGTAACAATCCCAACAAATCCTGTTTTCTTACAAATTTTAAAATGTGGTGATGCACCAGAAGGTGTTTTATTTATTCCTGCTAAAAATAGTCCAACACAAAAAAGTTTGTTGGTTGTAAGTAGCGAAAACGATGGAGTAATCAAGGTTTACAAGCCAAATACCCTATAATTTTACTGAGTCTCTAAATATCTTTCTTGAAATCCATACTTTTAGTGAAAGCTAATTGTATGGATTTTTTGCTTTGTTTTGATTAATTATCGTTCAGTTTTAAACCCATTCAACAAACTTTTTGTTTTATATTTATACTATGCGAAAAAAAATCGCAAAATAATACTCATCAATCCAAAATCAAATATGCTTGGCTATCGTTTTTCAGAATATATTCCACAGGAAACCGAAGACGGCAAAAAGGCCAAATTCGACCAGCTTTTAGATATTTTTAATCAATTAGTAACCATGACAGCGGGTAATGTTTCCGAAGCATTAACATGGTTAACATCTTTAGACAAACAATATAATCTTACTGACGAATCTTACGGAATTGCTGACTTCATCGAAGACTTAAAAGCCAAAGGCTATATTAAAGAAGAAAAAAACGAAGAAGGCGAAGAAGAACAAATACTTACTTCTAAAGGCGAACAAAGTATTAGGAAACAATCTTTAGATGAGATTTTCGGTAAATTAAAGAAAACAGGTTCAAACGGAAATCATAGAACGCCTTACCAAGGAACAGGCGATGAAAACAATACAGATAGAAGAGAGTTTCAATTTGGTGATGCAATGGACCAAATTGCGATGACAGAATCTATCAGAAATGCACAAATCAATAATGGTGTTGAAAATTTTATGCTTACTGAAAACGATTTAGAAATCGTTGACAAAGAGTACAAAGCACAAACTTCAACCGTTTTGATGATTGATATTTCACATTCTATGATTTTGTATGGTGAAGACAGAATTACGCCAGCTAAAAAAGTTGCGATGGCAATGGCAGAATTAATCATGACGAAGTATCCGAAAGATACTTTAGATGTGATTGTTTTTGGAAACGATGCTTGGCAAATACAAGTAAGAGATTTACCATACTTAGAAGTTGGACCATATCATACCAACACTGTTGCTGGTTTAGAATTGGCAATGGATTTATTAAGAAGAAGAAAAAATAAAAACAAACAGATTTTTATGATAACCGACGGCAAACCTACTTGTTTGAAAGAAGGTATTCGTTATTATAAAAACTCATTTGGATTAGATAAAAAAATATTAAATAAAACGTTAACCTTGGCGGCACAGTGTCGTCGTTTAAAAATCCCAGTAACAACTTTTATGATTGCTCGTGACCAATATCTAAAAGAATTTGTTCAAGAATTCACCAAGATAAATAACGGACGAGCATATTATTCTTCATTAAAAGGACTAGGCGAGTTCATTTTTGAAGATTATGAAAAAAACAGAAAGAAAGGTGTGAGGTAAATAAGAGTTATGAATTGTGAGTGATGAATGTTGAGTTTAAGACTCTAATATCCAATACTTTAATTTATAAACCACATCTTTAAACCCCAAAAATTTCAGAAATCATGAATTTAAAACCCATTTATATAGCCGCTGAAAAGCACGAAGCCTACTTACAGTGTATTGACCACGAAGCAAAGGCAAAAATTTCACCATACAGAGCCCAAGGTGAACCATTTTCAAGAGATTTGTTTGTAGCAAAATCTTATGATGACGAAAATTATGCAGAAGCATATTCAGAAGTGCTCAGATTAAAAATGAAAGGGCAAAATATACAAAATAGAGATGTTCTTGGTTTTATTGCTAACCGAAGTTACGGTTCGGCAAGCTTGAACAAAAAGAATCTTTCACACTTAAAATAAATCTCATTTTTCATAAGATAAAATAGCATAATGTCATACAAAACTATCGATTCAAAAGCTCTTTTAAACATTCATACGCTTGGTCAATTAAAAGCATCAGGTTATCAACCAAAATCAATTAAAGATGAATTAAGAGATAATTTAATTGTAAAAATCAAAAATAAAGAGAACGTTTTTGAAGGAATTTGGGGCTATGAAGACACCGTAATTCCTGATATTGAAAGAGCGATACTTTCTCAACATCATATCAATTTATTGGGTTTACGTGGACAAGCCAAAACTCGTATTGCCCGTTTGATGGTGAATTTATTAGACGAATACATTCCTGTGGTAAAAGGTTCTGAGTTGAATGATGACCCGATGCAGCCACTTTCTCGTTTTGCAAAAGATTTAATCGAAGAACATGGTGATTTAACACCCGTTACTTGGATGCACCGAAACGAACGTTATACCGAGAAATTAGCAACGCCAGACGTTTCTGTAGCCGATTTGATTGGAGATGCCGACCCAATTAAAGCTGCGACTTTACGTTTGCCTTATTCTGATGAAAGAGTAGTACATTTTGGACTGATTCCACGCTCGCATCGTTGTATTTTTGTGATTAACGAATTACCAGATTTGCAAGCTCGTATTCAGGTTTCATTATTCAATATTTTGCAGGAAGGTGATATTCAAATTCGTGGTTTCAAGATTCGTTTGCCTTTAGATTTGCAATTTGTTTTTACTGCCAATCCAGAAGATTATACCAATCGTGGCTCAATTGTAACGCCTTTGAAAGACCGAATCGACTCACAAATTGTTACGCATTATCCGAAAACTTTGGAAATCGGGAAAAAGATTACTTTACAAGAAGCAAAACTAAAAGGCGAACAAGAAGAATTAGTAACAACCAATCATATCATGGATGATTTGATTGAGCAAATTGCGATTGAAGCTCGTTCTTCCGAATTTGTAGATGCAAAATCAGGCGTTTCAGCCCGCATGACGATTTCAGCGTATGAAAATCTAATTTCTTCGGCTGAAAGAAGAGCATTAATCAACGGCGAAGACAAAACTTATGTACGTGTTGCCGATTTAATTGGTGTTATTCCTGCGGTTTGTGGCAAAGTAGAATTGGTTTATGAAGGTGAAGTAGAAGGACCAGTAATTGTTGCTCAGAATTTGGTTGGAAAAGCTATCAGAGCACAATTCTTGAATTTCTTCCCAGATCCAGAAAAAATCAAGAAAGCTGCTAAAGATAAAGCAGGTAAAAATCCTTACAAACCAATTATTGATTGGTTTATGGATGGAAACGTCATGGATATTTTAAATGATTGTTCAGACAGCGAGTACTCTGCTCGTTTAAGAACCATTGAAGGGTTAGATGATTTAATTGAAAAAGTTTATCCAGCGATTCAAGGAAGAGAAAAATTGTTTATGATGGAATTTGTTTTGCACGGTTTATCAGAATTCTCAATCATTTCTAAAAAGAACCTTGAAAAAGGACTTCAGTTCAAAGATTTAACAGATTCTCTTTTCGATTTGGATAAGTTCAAATTCGATGATGACGAAGAAGATTATAAGTAAGTAATAAAAAAGCGCTTGACAAATTAAAATTGTCAAGCGCTTTTTTATTTATGCCTTTGGATGTGCCTGTTCGTAAATTTTCTTAATCTTTTCCATTGAATTATGTGTATAAACTTGTGTTGCTGAAAGCGAAGCATGACCAAGTAAATCCTTAATGGCATTCAAATCTGCTCCATTATTTAGCAAATGCGTAGCATAAGAATGTCGTAAAATATGAGGTGATTTTTTAGATAATGTCGTTACTAAAGACAAGTATTTTTTGGTAATTCTTTGAATCAAAACGGGATAACTTTTCTCTCCTTTATCAGTAATAATCAAATATTCGTTCCCTAAATTTTCAGCATTTTTATAGGATTGATATGCCTGAATCAAATTGACCAATTGCTGATTGATTGGAATAATTCTTTGCTTATTGCGCTTTCCTAAAACAGTAAGCGTTCTGCTGTAAAAATCAATATCACTTTCTTTCAATTCAATCATTTCAGAAAGACGCATTCCTGTACCATACAGTAATTCTAACACCAATTTATCACGTACTCCCATAAAATCTTGTGTAAATTCTACATCATCCAGCAAAGTATCTAATTCAGTTTCACGCACAAAAGAAGGAATGGTTTTCTGGGTTTTCATGGCAGAAACCTTAAACATTGGGTCTTTTTCAATGATTTTTTTCCTGAGTAAAAACTTATAGAAAGTTCTGAGTGTAGCAATTTTACGATTGATAGAACGATTCTCTACTTTCGCTTCTGCCAAAGAAACAATCCATGAACGAATCATCTGAAAATCTGCTAATTGTGGATGTTCAAATTCATAAGATTTTACCAAATACTCAGTAAACTGCTTCATATCAGAACGATAAGCCGTAACAGTATGTTCGCTACTTCGCTTTTCAAATTGAATGTATTTGATAAAAAAATCGATAATTTCTGGCATTGAGTTCTTGGGATTTTACAAAATTGAGATGCTTAACACTCATAATTTACAACAAAGCTGCTAAAAACAAAAACGTCTGAACAAACTATGTTTATTCAGACGTTTCTTATGATGCTGACGGTTATCGGCTTAATTCACGATTAAATTGATAACAAAATACTTCTGTTATTTAAAAAAAATCAATCTATGAACTATGCTTCTTCGTTACCGTACATTCTTTGTTTGTATGACGCACGAATGATTTCAGTACGACGGCCAATTGATGGTTTCTCAAATGCCGCACGTTTACGAAGTTGCTTTACAACGCCAGTTTTTTCAAATTTTTTCTTGAATCTTTTTAACGCTTTGTCGATTGACTCGTTTTCTTTAATATTGATAATCAGCATATTATTTTGTTTGTTTAAAATCTTTTTTTGTAATAGAGGTGCAAAGATAAAACTTACTTCTTTAAATGTCAAGTAATTTAAGCAATAATTGCCTGATTGATGAGAGGTTGTAGCTACATTTAGCTCTTTTTTGGTCTCATAATTATATTTATATTAGCAACATCTTACTTTATTCTTATTTTTTAACCAATAAGTATCAATTGAAGACAAGTAAAGATTTTACTAAATCTTCTTATGGCTTTGAATTAGATTTTATTGAGTAAACATAGGGCATTTCCTATAAAATCAGTCTTATGTTTATACCTTGTTCTCTTGTAAAAATAATTGACGAAAATGTCTAAGACTGATTTTATTAAAATTATTTCAAAAAAGGATAAATCATACAGTCCAAATGTTTAGGTTTATCATATTATTTATCTTATCCAATTAATACAAACTATGACGTTATTTATTATTTTATTGTGTATTGGACTTTTAGTCCTGCTTATTACTTGGGGAAAACTTAATCCCTTTATAGCTTTCCTTATCGTTTCTATTGTTGCTGGTATCACTACAGGTATTCCTTTAAGCAGTATTGGAAAATCTCTACAAAAAGGCGTTGGTGATATGTTGGGTTCATTAGTAATTGTTATTGCCTTGGGTGCTATGCTTGGTAAAATTGTTGCTGAAAGCGGTGCTGCTCAGAAAATCGCTTCAGTAATGATGAAGATTTTCGGTGAAAAATACATCCAATGGGGTTTAGTTTGTACGGGTTTTATCATTGGTATTCCACTTTTTTATAATGTGGGTTTTGTTTTAATGATTCCGCTGATATTTTCTGTAGTTAATCAATATAAATTGCCTGCTGTTTTCATCGGACTACCGATGTTGGCATCATTATCAGTTGCTCACGGATTTTTACCTCCTCACCCCTCTCCTGCGGCTTTGGTTGCTCAATTTAACGCCGATATGGGACTTACTTTGGTTTATGGTATTATTATCGCCATTCCAACAATCGTTATCGCTGGGCCTATTTTTTCTTTGACACTCAAAAATATTCCTTCAAAACCATTAGAAACGTTTCAAAGTAAAACACTTCCTGAAGAGCAATTACCAAGTACTTTAAATAGCTTTTTGACTTCGCTTTTGCCCGTTATTTTATTGGCATCAACCACACTTTTAGCAACATTTTGGAAAGAAAATGAATCGCTAAAATCATTTGGTGTATTTGTGGCTGACCCTTCGATTGTAATGTTGATTTCTGTACTTGTAGCAACATTTACTTTAGGTAGAAACATGGGAACTTCTATGAAAACCATCATGTCGATTTATACAGAAGCCGTAAAAGATGTATCAATGATTATCTTAATCATTGGTGGTGCTGGTGCTTTAAAACAAATTCTGATGGATGGTGGTGTAAGCAATGAAATTGCAGTTATCCTAAAAACTTTACCTTTAGATCCTTTGATTTTAGGTTGGTTAGTAGCGGCTATTATCCGAGTTTGTTTAGGGTCTGCAACTGTAGCTGGACTAACAACTGCGGGAATTATGGCACCATTGGTGGCTCAATCTGGAGTGAATCCAAACTTGATGGTTTTGTCTATTGGTGTAGGAAGTTTGATGTTCTCGCACGTAAATGACCCTGGTTTTTGGTTATTTAAAGAGTACTTCAACCTTAGTATCAAAAATACTATTAAGTCTTGGTCGATGATGGAAAGTATTGTAGCAGTGGTAGGATTAATTGGTGTTCTGATTCTGGATGCCGTGATTTAATTATATTGATACTGGTGTTGGTGATTGCCTTCATCAACACCAGTAATTTTATTTCGGAAGAAAAATATCGTCATTATTACTAAAACTCTAATTCTTTAATCGAATTATCCGCCATTAATTTTTTCACTAATTTATCGTGCTTAGAAGAACGCCCACGAATAGACCAACTACTCACTAACAAATTATTTTTAATTATCTGTTTTTCTCTTTTAGCTACTAAATTACATTGCTCAAAAATTGTCTCTAATTTCTTAAAACAATCAGGACTGTACTCGCAAACAATTCGATAATTATGAGTACGACCATACCTTTCCATGATTACTTCAAGTTTTACAAAAAGCCCTAAAACAATATAAACAACGCTAGTTCCAAGGAAAGAAAGTAAAATATGCCCATCGCCAATTGCCATTCCTAAAGAAGCAGTAACCCAAATAATTGTAGCTGTTGTAAGTCCTTTTATTTTATCATCCGTTCTGAAAATTACTCCAGCACCCAAAAAACCAATTCCAGTAACCACATTGGCAGCAATACGATCAGGCGAAAGAGCAATACCCATTTTTTCCGATAAAATCGTAAAAATTGTACAGCCCACTGAAATCAACGTAAAAGTTCGCAAACCAGCAGATTTACTTCGATATTCACGTTCTAAACCAATCAAAGCACCCACAACTGTAGATGCTAAGATTTTCAAGAAATCATCATTATAAAAAATGTGATTAAATAGTATTTCTAAATCACTCATTTTTTGGTTAGTGCTTTATGAATTTTTCTTTTTTGAGATGTTTTATGTACATAATTATTGGACAAAACACTAATATTTCCGTCCACTTCCAATACTGCTAAATCAACCTTTTCGATACTTTCTACACCATGTTCACGAATAGCAGCATTCAATTCTTCTAATGAAAGTCCTGATTTTTGTAAAGCTTGCTCTTTAATTTTTCCTTGATACACCAACATCAAAGGCTCGCCTTGGATAATTTTACTGATGGCTTGATTGCTAAACATTACTTTTTTCAAGATAAAGTTCATGACAAACAAACTGCCCGCAGCAGCAAAACCTCCGAAAAGAGAAGTATTATCGCCAACCATTGCGTTCTGCACTGCATTTGAAATCAAGAGAATAAAAACTAAATCAATCACAGATAATTGAGATAATTCCTTTTTGCCAAACAAACGAATAGCCGCTACGATGAACACGTAAACGGCTATTGATTTAAAAGATATAATGAGGTAATCCATTGCTTAGTTGGTCATAGCGACGAGCTTTCAATTTATTCTCTACAACTACAATTTATCGGTTGCCATAACCATACCTAAATTCAATCGAGCAACAATGTCATGGATTTTGGTCAAATCTTGTACAGTTCTATCTTTCGCAATTCTTAGAATGACAGTTTCCGAACCTTTCTTTTTAGCTTCTTCACCAAGATATACTTCTAGTTCTTCGAAAGGAACAGGGTTATCATCAACGAAGTAATTATTGTTTTCATCAACGGTTAATCTAATATTCTCTTTAGTTGCCGTTTGTTGGGCAGTTGATGATTCTGGCAATAACAACTTTATAGCATCTGGACTAGCCAAGGTTGAAATCATCAAGAAGAACATCATCAAGAAAAAGAGTATATCCGCTAATGCACCAGTCTCAACTTCCGATTGTTCACGAGTACGTTTTCTTATATTCATATTTTTTCAACAATGAAGAATGAATGCCTTATTTCAGCAATCAGCCATTAAAAATTATTTAGTTGATGCTGGTTTATGCAAAATATCTAAGAAGTCGATAGCAGTAATTTCCATTTTGTTTACAGCACGGTCAATCATCGTAGTTAAAATGGTATAGAAAAAGTAAGCAATAATACCCACCATCAAACCTGTAGCCGAAGTAACCATTTTCTCATAAATACCACTTGCAATCGTACTAATATCAATTTTATTCGCCACCGAAATATTATGAAAAGTACGAATCATCCCTGAAACAGTACCTAAGAAACCAAACATCGGAGCAATTTTTGCAATGGCAGAAAGAAAACCAAGGTTTTTTTCCATGTTATAAATCTCAACTCTTGCAGTATTTTCAATCGCTGTTTCAATATCACGAATGGGCGAACCCAAACGATTCAATCCTTTTTCTAATAATCTAGCAATCGGGAATTGTGCGTTCTTGCAATATGCCACTGCACCTTGTACATTGCCTGCATAGAGCATTTCACGGATAGAAAACAGGAAATTATTATCAAGTTTAGCTGTTTTACGGATATAAAAATATCTTTCTAAAAATAAAAACAAGGCAATAAAAAACAATACAAAAATTGGAATCATTACCCAACCTCCTTTTTCTAAGAGGTTCAAAATATTCATTTCTTGATCAGCTTTAGTTACTCCATTTGCTACAGAAGTAGCCACAGAATCAGGAGAAATAACGTTAGTTTGCAATAGGATACTTTGAAAAATCTGCATAGCTTTTTACGGATTACGAAGAGTCAAGTTTAAAATTTGGGCTTGAATCGTTTAAAAAAAATGTTGAAGATTAATTAATTTTTAACAAGTTTAACGAAAAAAAATGACTTATGTGATATGCCTTATCTGAAAATTCTTGGTAATGCAATTGCTTACAAAAACTTAAAAATCTCAGTATTAAAACATTATGTGAATGTATTTTGGGCTAAATCTTAAAAAGAAAATTTACCTTTAAAATCAATTCAACGAGAGTTGCTTACTCAGAACACCCTCCTTTAACGCAAAGTTTGATACTTTTATTTGACGAATGTCGTATCGCTTCAAAACAAAATCAATCAAACAAACACCGACTACAATCATATCAACACGAAGTTCAATCATTCCAGCTAAAGCCATTCGTTGTTCACGATTGCTGGAAACAATTTTCAAGAATGAATCATAAAATTCGGCAATGGGTAATTCAAAAGAAACCTGTTCTATAGGTGGTAATTGACCAAAAGTTTTCATAAAGTAAAGGTCAATCAAGGTTTCAAAAGAACCAGCCGAACCAATGACACAAATTGGTGCATATTGATGCACAGCGTTGGTCAAAGGCAATAATTGTTCTTCTAAATAATCTTTTAATGATTGAACAGAGCGAGGAGAAATAGGGTCAGTATTCATGAATTTATCCATCAAACGTTGTCCGCCTATTTCAAAACTTTGTTTCCAAAAAATTCTATCCTGATTACAAATGATAAATTCAACAGAACCTCCACCAATATCAATGATTAAAGAAGTATCATTTCCAATAGGTGTGCCTAATTTTACTCCTTCATAAATCAATCCAGCTTCTTCTTCTCCAGAAATTACTTTAATTAAAATGCCTGTTCGTTGAAAAATTTCCTCACAGAAACCTTCGCCATTGCTAGCATTTCTAACAGCACTTGTTGCTGTGGCAAAAATATTTTCAGAAATCACTCCTTCTTCACTTAACTTTTCTTGAAAGTATTTTAAAGCAAATACGGCTCTTTCCACTCCTTCCTGAGTAATAATTCCCGAAGAAATACCTCCCAAACCAATTTTAGCTGCATAACTATCTTCATGTATTTTTTGGTAAGTATTACCTTCTTGTGCTACAATAAGTAGCTGAAAAGTATTTGTACCTAAATCTATAAACGCTTTCTTTATCACTTTATAATTGATTCTGATGATTTGGATTTACCTTTGTCAATGCAAATGTACGTGAATGTTTCTATGTTAAAATTATTGTGATTCAAGAACCTAAAAATATCCTAATCACTGGCATTACTGGCTTGGTGGGTAGTTTTGTAGCTAAGCGTTTCTTAGAAGCTGGCTATCAAGTAATTGGCTTAAAAAGAAATACAAGCGACTTGTCGTTGGTCAAAGACATTACCAATAAAATCACTTGGAAAGAAGGTGACATTTTAGATGTAATGTTCTTGGATGAATTGATGAAAGATATTGATTTGGTCGTTCATGCGGCTGCCATTGTCTCTTTTGCGCCAAAAGACCGTGACAGCATGTTTAAAACCAACATTGAAGGCACAGCTAATATTGTGAATAGTTGCTTGACAAATGGAGTAAAGAAAATTTGCTTTGTGAGTTCTGTTGCAGCTTTAGGGCGCAAAATTCCTGTAGATTCGAAAGCTGAATCCATTATATCAATTGATGAAAAATCAACTTGGGAAGAAAGTCCGCTCAATTCAAATTATGCTAAATCGAAATATTTAGCAGAAATGGAAATTTGGAGAGGTTTTTCTGAAGGATTAGCCTCAGTCATCGTCAATCCTTCATTAATATTAGGCGAAGCCGATTGGACGAAAAGCAGTACGCAATTATTCAAATATGCCAATGAAGAACATAATTTCTATCCGCAAGGCACTTTAAATTATGTAGATGTTCAGGATGTAGCTGAAAGTATTTTTCAATTGACGACCTCCGATATTTCTGGCGAAAGGTTCATTGTAAACAGTGGGCATATTACTTTCAAAGATTTTTTCGAGAAAGTAGCACAATTACTCAATAAAAAGCCCCCAAGAAAGTTAATAAGTAAATTTTTAACAGCCATTATTTGGCGTGTAGAGGCACTTAAAAGTTACTTAACTGGTAATGCCCCTTTAATTACAAAAGAAACTGTGTTATCATCGAGTCATCATTTCTATTATCCAAACGAAAAAATAAAAAAAACTTTGGCACTGAAATTCAAGGACTTGGATGAAACATTAAATCGAATTTGTAATAATTTAGCTATAAAGTACACAAATAAGCAGTAATCCTCTTAGAAAAATGCAAAAAAGCATCTAATCTTACTTGCTGATTTTGGTAAATTAAAAGTTTTTTTATTATCTTAGCAATAAGAGAATTTGGCAAAGTATAAAATGTTACATCATTATCTAATGATAAATATTTTTCCAGCCACTGATAAACATCACCTCACCCCCTGCAATCAAAATGATGGAACAAGATTTTGAAGACCGCCAAGAAGAGACACTGCATTCAGTGAGGCGTTTTGAGTCTATGCTCAAACGTAGGGAGAATTCTTTCTTCGACCTAGATACCTACGAACAAATCGTAGAGCATTATATGGAAGAAGGCAAGATAGAAGATGCCATGCAAGCCTGTGACATTGCCCTTGAACAATACCCGTATTCATTAGAATTAATGCTCTGTAAAGCAGAGTTGCTAGCTAATCAAGGCAAACATGATGAAGCCTTAGAAATAGTAACACAGGCAGAGATTTTTAACCCTTCTGATAGCGATACCATTTACCTTAAAAGCACCATTCATAATCTGAAAGGTGATTATCAAACTGCGATTGAACTCTTAACTGAGATTCTGGACATTGCCGAAGAACGTGATGAAGTTTATTTTCATATCGGTTTGGCATATCAAAGTTGGGGTAAACATCACAATGCCGTTGCCGCTTTTAAACAAGCGATTGAAGCTAATATAAAAAATGAAAATGCACTTTATGAATTAGCCAACAGTTTAGATGAAATTGGTAAATTAGAGGAATCTCTTCCTTATTACCAACAATTTATTGATACTGACCCTTTTTCAGAAAATGCTTGGTATAATATCGGAATTGCATATTCAAAACTAGCCAAGTTTGAAGAAGCTGCTGATGCTTATGAATATGCTATTGCGATTAATGATAAATTCTCGTCAGCTTATTTCAATTTAGGGAATTCATACATGAATTTGAGTAATTGGGCTAAAGCAGAAGAAAACTATCGTTATTGCCTTGAACACGAAGATATAAGTCCAGAAGTATATTGTTGTTTAGGTGCAAGTATTGAACGCCAAGAACGCTTTTCAGAAGCAATTCATTACTATAAATATGCCATTCAACTCGACCCTGAATGGGATGATGGTTATTTTGGTGTAGGCATTTGCCTTTGCGAAATGAAAAGATGGATGGAAGCAATCCATTTTATCAAAAAAGCCCTGAGTATTGATGATAAAAATGCTTATTATTGGTTAGCAATGGCTGATGCCGAGACAAATTTGGGAAACATTGCCACTGGTATAGAGGCTTATCAAAAATCGGCTGAATTAGAACCTATCAATCCAGAGGCGTGGATTAAATGGTCTGCCATTATTCATGAACAAGGTGATTTTAATCTAGCTTCAGAACTAATGGTTTCAGCGATTGACATCATGCCAGAAGAAGCTGAACTGTATTATCGTGCTTCAATCTATTTAATTAAAGCTGGTAAATTTCAAGAAGCATTTACGTATTTAGAAACAGCTTTGGTATTAAGTTATGAAGGGCACGAATTAATGTTTGAGTACTTTAAAAGCTTAGAAACGCAAAAAACTATCTTTAGAATTATTGAGCAATACAAAAAATAAAGATTCTTTAACCCATAAAAAAAGCGACTTCTTAAATCGAAAGTCGCTTTTTTTATTTTATCATTTTTAACAGAAAAATATCAAAATTATACAGCTTGTTCAGCAGTATCGTGATTTACCATCCATTGAATACCGAATTTATCAATAAACATTCCGAAGTAAGCACCCCAAAAAGTATCTTGTAATGGCATCGTTACTTGTCCGCCAGCCGAAAGTCCGTCAAATAAAGTCGTAGCTTCTTCTTTAGATTCAGCATTGATTGAAATTGAAAAATTACTACCAAAAGTTACTAAGCCATGTGCTTCAGAAGTATCGCTTCCCATTAAAACATAACCATTGCTGATAGGTAAAGTAACGTGCATGATTTTTTCACCATCACTTTCCGACAAAGGTTCTTGTGAAGGAGCATCTTTCATGCGTCCAATGTATGGAAACTCTCCTCCAAATACAGATTTGTAAAAATTAAAAGCTTCTTCGCAGTTGCCATTGAAGACTAAATAAGGGTTAATTGCTGCCATGATTATTTGTTATTAAAGGTTATTTTTCAAGAATTACTTTTAGGTTTGCTAAGCCTTTTTCTAAATCGCCGCCAATCATCGTTTCCATGTCAAAAAACAATAACATCAAATTCATTGGATAGGGAGTATGTCCTTCAAAAGCCCATTTTACTTTAGTTTGTCCAACATCAATAGAATCTGTCGTCATGTAAGAAGGTGCTATTGATTCAAATGGTTTAATAAATCTGATTTCTGTTTCAATTCTTTCGCCATCTATAATTTTTTTGATTTCTTGTTCACCTTGTCCTACGTCTGCACTATCACTTTCCCAAGCCGATACAAAACCTACGGTGGCATCAGTACCTTTAAATTCTTTTTTCATGGCTGGGTCCATTTTTGCCCAAACGCTGTATTCATTTTGATTTTTCAAATACTTAATGTAGTCAAATACTTCTTTTTTAGGTTTATTGATAGAGATTTCTCTTTCTACAACATAATCTTTTTGAGTGAATAATGCTACAAGTAAGAGTACAGCAATGAGGATTGCTAAAGAGAGCAGGATTTTCTTTGCTATTTTCATTTTAGTTAAATTTTGAAGTTTATTATTAAGACAAATTTAAGATAATGCTTTGATTTATAATGGAAAGATTACGGCAATTTCAGGGTGAATTCCGTCAAAATAACATTCTAATAATATTAATAAGGCATTGAAATGGTTAGAATTAGGTGATTAATAAATAGACTTGCTATTTAGCCTTAACATTGATACATTTTTGTAAATTTGTCGATAAATTTTCAAGAAAAGACAAGATGACACAACAAACAGAAAAAGTTTTTTCACCTTATCAGGTTTTTATGATTGCCATTTTGGCATTTATTCAGTTTACGGTGATTCTAGACTTTATGGTATTGTCGCCACTAGGAGCCATTTTAATGCCGACCTTAAAAATAACTACCTCACAATTTGGTTTTGTAGTTTCTGCTTATGCTTTTAGCGCTGGTGCTTCAGGGCTGTTGGCAGCAGGTTTTGCCGATAAATTTGATAGAAAAAAATTCTTATTGTTTTTTTATGTTGGTTTTATCATAGGAACTGCACTTTGTGCGATGGCGTCGAATTACCACTTCTTACTATTTGCGAGAATCTTTACAGGGATTTTCGGGGGAGTAATTGGTTCTGTAGGTTTTGCCATTATTTCCGATATTTTCAAATTAGAAGTACGTGGAAGAGTAATGGGTTTTGTACAAATGGCTTTTGCGGCGAGTCAAGTATTGGGTTTGCCGATTGGACTTTTATTAGCCAATAGCTTTGATTGGCATGCACCTTTTTGGATGATTGTTGGCGTGAGTATCATTGTTGGCATCGTTATTTTTCTTAAAATGAAACCTGTAACAGAGCATTTGAAAATACAAAGTGATTCTAATGCTTTTCAACATCTTGCTAAAACGATTTCAGAACCACATTATCTAAGAGCTTTTATTGGAACGATTTTACTTTCAACAGGTGGATTTATGTTAATGCCTTTTGGAAGTGCTTATGGAACAAATAACCTAGGTTTGAAATTAGAAGAATTACCCATTATGTATGGCGTAACGGGTATATTTTCAATCATTTTTGGACCAATGATTGGTAAATTGAGCGACAAATTGGGCAAATTCAATACTTTTTTCATTGGTTCAATCATCAGTATGATTTTAGTGGGAATCTATACACAATTAGGCATTACGCCACTTTGGGTAATTATTATTCTGAATGTGATACTTTTTACAGGTATTTCTGCTCGTATGATTTCATCTTCTGCTTTGATGACAGCCATTCCTTCGATGAAAGACAGAGGTGCTTTTATGAGTATCAACTCTTCTATTCAACAGATTTCGGGTGGAGTCGCTTCTTTTGTAGCGGGTTTGATTGTCGTACAAAGACCAGATGGTATTTTAGACCATTATGATATGTTGGGATATACCGTAATAGGTTCGATGTTAGTAGCAATTGGTTTAATTTATTGGGTAGATTTATATATCAAAAAACGTGAAGCTAGTAAAAGTTTGGAAGAGTTGAAAGTATAAATTCTCTTTAAAAAGGCAATAAAAAGGATTCACTGTTGGGTGAATCCTTTTTATTATTCAAATCGTAAATGTTTCACAGATTCGCCAGAATTAGCAAGTTCTACTAGTGAATCTATACCAATTTGTAAATGCTTTTCTACGAAATTGGTGGTTACTTTTTTATCACTTTCTTCCGTTTTTACACCTTCGGGTGTCATTGGATTATCCGAAACCAAGAGTAAAGCTCCATGAGGAATTTTATTGGCAAAGCCTGCTGTAAAAATCGTAGCAGTTTCCATATCAATCGCCATTGCTCTAATATCAGTTAAATATTGTTTGAAAGCCTCATCATGTTCCCAAACTCTTCTGTTGGTTGTATAAACTAGACCTGTCCAATAATCTAGTTCATGTTTTTTAATCATAGATGAAACCGAGCGTTGTAAACGGAATGAAGGCAAAGCTGGTACTTCTTTTGGCATATATTCGTCAGAAGTTCCTTCACCACGTACAGCAGCAATTGGTAAAATCAAATCGCCTAAACCAAGGTTTTTTTTCAAACCTCCGCATTTACCTAAGAACAAAACTGCTTTAGGTTCGATAGCCGAAAGTAAATCCATGACAGTAGCCGCCATTGGCGAACCCATTCCGAAATTGATGATTGAAATATTATTAGCAGTAGCACTTTGCATTGGGCGATCTTTCCCTTTAATTTCTACTTCAAATTGTTGGGCAAACATCACGACGTAATTGCTAAAATTTGTCAATAAAATGTATTGTCCGAATTCATTCAGTTGCATTCCCGTGTATCTTGGAAGCCAGTTCTCTACAATGTCTTGTTTTGTTTTCATAATTTTGATTTTAATTTGTGATTGGAAAATGGGCGATTTATATTTTATTTGTAGCTTGATTCTTATCCGAAATTCATCAAATCAAAACTTAATCAAGAGCCTTGGAAAATCTAAATCTCCCACCTTATGACTACAAATTAAGGAAAGTTGATGAAAAAATCTATATTTATGACATCCTTAGACGTAAATATATTGTACTTACTCCCGAAGAATGGGTCAGGCAACATTTTGTACATTTCTTGATAAACCAACATCAATATCCCAAAAGTTTAATAAAATTAGAGAGTTCATTAAAGTATAATACTTTGTTAAAACGCACTGATATTCAAGTTTATGGAAGAGATGGAAAGTTAATGATGATTGTAGAATGTAAAGCGCCTTACATCAAACTTACACAAAATGTTTTTAGCCAAGCTGCGGAATATAACCAAGTACTAAAGGCAGAGTATTTGACCATTACCAATGGAATGGTTTATCATTGTTGTAAAACCAATTGGGAAAATATGCACCTCGAATTTCTAAAAGATTTACCTTTATTTGTCTAAAATTTCATGTTTCAATAATTTCATTCAACCTTTGCATCATTACCTTTGTGAAAAAAATCTTCATCATGCTTCCAAAAATTTCCTTATCCATTTTATTTTTCTTCGTTCTGACGACAGCCTTTGCTCAGAAACCTAAAACCACAACAGCTCAGACAACTTTAGCAAAACCCAAATTAGTAGTTGGTATTGTAGTTGACCAAATGCGTTATGATTATTTGTATCGCTATTACGATAAATATACTTCTGGTGGTTTTAAAAGATTAATGAATGAAGGATTCAATTGTAGAAATAATCATTACGATTATGCTCCAACGGTAACTGCTGCTGGTCACGCAGCGATTTTTACTGGTTCTGTGCCAGCAGTTGATGGTATTATTGGTAACGAATGGTTCGACCAAAAATATAATCGTTCTGTATATTGTGTAGAAGATTCTACCGTAAAAACAGTAGGAGCAAATTCTAAAGCAGGATTGATGTCGCCTAAAAACTTATTAGTTTCAACGATTACAGACCAATTGAAAATTGCAAATGCACATCAATCAAAAACAATTGGAATTGCTTTGAAAGATAGAGGTGCAATTTTACCAGCAGGACATACTGCCAATGGTGCTTATTGGTTTGATTCTAAAGATGGTTCTTGGATTACTTCGTCTTTTTACATGAATGATTTACCACAATGGGTAAAAGATTTTAATGCTAAAAAGATGCCACAAAAATACATGGTTGAAGGTTGGAAAACGCTTTTGCCCATAGAACAATACACAGAAAGCTCAATAGATAATCAGCCTTATGAAAGTAAATTGGCTGGTGAAACAAATCCAGTTTTTCCGCACGAATTAGTGGCTAGAGCAGGCGTAAATTTATTAGAAGTAATCAGAACAACTCCTTTCGGAAATACTTTGACTAAAGATTTTGCTTTGGCAGCTTTAGAAAACGAAAACTTGGGAAAAGGAAGTAAAACAGATTTTTTAACCGTAAGTTTTTCTTCAACCGATTATGTTGGCCATTCGTTTGGACCAAACTCTATTGAAGTAGAAGATACTTATTTGAGATTGGACAAAGACATTGCTGAAATGTTAGCTACTTTGGATAAAACACTTGGTAAAAATAATTATGTAGTATTTTTAAGTGCTGATCATGGTGTAGCTGACATTCCGGGTTTTTGGCAAAATAATAAATTACCAGCAGGTATTTTTGATAGATCTAAAGCTTTAACTGAAATTAAAACAGCCTTGAAATCAGCTTTTGGAGAAGGCGAATTTGTAAGAGCTGAAGATAATTCTCAAATATATTTGAATCATGCTTTGTTAAATGAAAAGAAATTGTCATTTTCACAAGTATATGAAGTAGTCAGAGAGACTTTGTTGCAACACGATGAAGTGGCTGACGTGGTAGATTTACATAATTTAGGAAATACTACTTTACCGAATTATCAATTGAACTTTATCAAAAACGGTTACAATCCTAAAAGAAGTGGTGACATTTCTGTTGTGTTAAATCCAAGTTGGTTTAGTGGCTATAAAACGGGTACAACACATGGCTCACTTTACAGATATGATACTCATGTTCCTTTGTTATTTTTTGGATGGGGGGTAAAAGCTGGAGAAACAACATCAAGAACAAATATCTCTGATATTGCACCAACCGTTGCTGATTTATTGAATATCCTTGAGCCAAATGGTAGTGTTGGAGGAGTAATTTCGGGGGTGAAAAGATAAAAAAAGTTACTATACAAAAAAATGGCACACTTTTAGTTATTTTATTTGGTACAATGTTGATAAAAATAAATTTAATTAACTTAATTTACCATTCTAAATACAAAATACAAATTTTATGAAAATAGCAGTAGTCGGTACTGGATATGTAGGCTTAGTAACAGGAACTTGTTTTGCAGAGACTGGTAATCAAGTAGTTTGCGTTGATATTGATGCAAATAAAGTTGAGAAGATGAAAAATGGTGTCATACCTATTTATGAACCAGGTCTTGATGTTTTATTCAATAGAAATACGGCAGAAGGTCGTCTGAAATTCACGACAGATTTAGCTGAGGGGATTAAAGATGCAAAAGTGATTTTCTTAGCTTTACCAACCCCTCCCGGAGAGGATGGTTCAGCCGATTTAAAATATATTTTGAAGGTTGCCAATGATTTAGGCCCTATCTTAGATCAATATGTAGTAGTAATCGACAAGAGTACAGTACCAGTAGGCACTGCAGAGAAAGTTCATGCTGCCATTGCTAAGAATGCTTCAACAGAATTATTCGATGTAGTATCCAATCCAGAGTTTTTAAGAGAAGGCGTTGCTGTAGATGACTTCATGAAACCAGACCGAGTAGTAATCGGAACAAGTTCAGAGAAAGCAAAAGGAGTAATGACGAAATTATATGCACCATTGGTACGTCAAGGCAATCCAGTTATTTTCATGGACGAACGTTCAGCAGAAATGACTAAATATGCTGCGAATGCTTTCTTGGCAACTAAGATTACTTTCATGAACGAAATTGCTAACCTTTGTGAAATGGTTGGTGCGAATGTAGATGATATTCGTAGAGGGATTGGGACAGATTCACGTATTGGCAAGCGTTTCTTATTTGCAGGAATTGGTTACGGTGGCAGTTGTTTTCCAAAAGACGTTCAAGCATTAGAGAAGACTTCAAAAGATTCTGGCTATGAGTTTCAGATATTGAAAGCAGTAATGACTGTTAATGAAGACCAAAAGACCAAATTAATTCCTCATATCAAAGCCCATTTTGGTGGAGATTTGAAAGGTAAAGTATTTGGTATGTGGGGTTTGGCTTTCAAACCATACACAGATGATATTCGTGAGGCACCAGCTTTGTATAATATCAAAGAATTGTTGGCTGAAGGAGCTATCATCAAAGCTTTTGACCCAGAGGCGATGGAGAACGTTAAGGGAGTGATTGGAGATACAATTACTTATACCAAAGGCCCTTACGAAGCGATTAAAGATGTGGATGCGGTATTGATAATGACAGAATGGCCACAATTCCGTACACCAGAGTTTGAGGTGATGGAAGTATTGTTGAAGAATAAAGTAATCTTTGATGGTCGTAATTTGTATGAATTAGAACAAATGAAGGAATTAGGATATACTTATTATTCAATTGGTAGAGAAACGGTTAAATAATTGTGAGCTTTAAGCTATGAGCTTTGAGCTTTGAGATTAGGGAAATAAATAATAAAAAAGCTGATAGCTCATAGCTTAAAGCTTGCTGCTAAAAATATGAAACGAGTATTAATAACAGGTGGAGCGGGATTTTTAGGTTCTCACCTTTGTGACAGATTTATCAAAGAAGGCTATCATGTGATAGCGATGGATAATTTGATTACTGGTGATTTGAAGAATATCGAACACCTTTTCAAGTTACCCAACTTTGAATTTTATCATCATGATGTATCGAAGTTCATCCATGTACCTGGAGAATTAGATTATATCCTTCATTTTGCATCACCAGCTTCACCAATTGATTATTTGAAGATTCCAATCCAAACCTTAAAAGTTGGTTCATTAGGTATTCATAACTGTTTGGGACTAGCGAGAGTAAAGGGAGCGAGAGTTTTGATTGCATCAACCTCAGAAGTTTATGGAGACCCAACGGTTCATCCACAACCAGAAGAGTATTGGGGAAATGTAAATCCAGTAGGTCCAAGAGGAGTTTATGATGAAGCGAAACGTTTCCAAGAAGCGATGACGATGGCATATCATACTTTCCATGGTTTAGAGACTAGAATTGTACGTATTTTTAATACTTATGGTCCAAGAATGCGACTGAATGATGGTAGAGTATTGCCTGCATTCATCGGTCAAGCTTTAAGAGGCGAAGACTTAACGATGTTTGGTGATGGTTCACAGACAAGAGCATTCTGTTATGTGGATGACTTGGTAGAAGGAATTTATCGTTTATTATTAAGTGATTATGCGCAGCCAGTTAATATTGGTAACCCAGATGAGATAACGATTAAGGAATTTGGGGAAGAGATTATCAAATTGACAGGCACAGACCAAAAGTTGATTTCATTACCCTTACCAACAGATGACCCTAAGCAACGTAAACCAGATATTACGAAGGCGAAGGCGATATTAGGTTGGGAACCGAAAGTGAGTCGTTCAGAAGGCTTGAAGATTACTTATGAATACTTCAAATCCTTATCGAAGGATGAATTATTCAAGATGGCGAATCATAGAGAGTTTGAAAAGAAATAAGGTTTATTTTAGTGTTAAAGTGATTAACAAAATACCCCTGAGATTTGATAAATCTCAGGGGTATTTTGTTAATTCTACTAAAAAATAAAACGATTATGACCGAGAAAGCCTTCAAACAACTTAGTCTATCATTTTATTATTCACTTTTACATTTTTCAAAGTAAAGCCTTTCACTACGCTTTTGTCTATCGAAGCATTTTTACTTTCAACAGTAAAGTTTTCAAAACTGAAGTTTGATAACTTATCATATTCTGAAATAGCTACATCATAGAAAATATCACATTTTACTTCAATGTTTTTAAGGCTCACGTGGTCTGAATACGAAAGTGGCACATCTGTACGTCCTTGTAAATCAAAGAATTGTTTCCAAGGTTTTACATACAATAAACTATGGGCTTGTCCTTTAATATTCTCTAAAGCAATATACTCATAAAGTTGTGGAGTATCTGGTCTCATTTTCAACCACAATATTCTAGTTGCCTCATTAACATTGCAATTACGCATAATAATATTACGATTATGAATAGCCTCGCTACCACAAGTAAGTGCAGAGTGACAAAAGCCAAACTCGCAATCTTCGATGATGATATTAGTGTTGGCACCATTATTGGGAACACGGTCAGCCCAAGGTCCCTTGCCACCTTTCAATGCAATAGCATCATCATTGACCGACATATAACAGCCTTTAATAAGTACATTACTACAAACATCTATATCAATGGCATCTGTACTAGGCGCTTTTACGGGCTTGTATGGTGAGTAAATATGAACATCCAATACTTTCACATTTTTACATTGATAATAATGGCTAGTCCAAAAACCTGAGTTGTGCAACTTTACATCTTGTACTTGTACATTGTTACATTGCCAAATAAATACCAGACGAGGACGAGAAACTTCTAAGTTGGTACAATTAGGATTTTCTTTACGCCTAGCCCAAAATGCTTCCCAATAATGTAATCCGTTGCCATCAATCGTTCCTTTTCCTGAAATCGTAAAACCATCTACTCGGTAGGCATTCACCAAAGCTGTGAAATAATCTAAACTTTGTCCTTCCATACGTGAAGGCATTTTAGGATAGTCCGCAATATTATCTGAACCTTTTAATACTGCTCCTTCAGAAACATACAAATGCGTTTTTGGTTTAAAAAACAAAGCCCCGCTCATAAACTTCCCTTTTGGAATTACGATTACGCCTCCACCCTTTTCAGCCGCTACATCAATAGTTTTTTGGATAAGCGCAGTCTGTACCAACGTGCTGTCTTGTTTAACGCCAAAGTCAGTAATCACGTATGCTTTACCAAGCTGTGCAAGACTTACTTTTTTATTAGTCGTAAACCAGCTAGTTATTGGACTACCATCTGGAAAAGTAGCTTTAGTCGTTTTTTGTGCTACCAATTGGAAACACCCCAAAAGCGAGCATACAAAAATTAGAATCAGTTTTTTCATTTTAAATATTTTGAGAATGAAGATGCAACATGAAATGATTTACTGATTCTTCCTTCCTGTTCTTTAGGGTGTATGGAGAGAAAATTAGTTATTATGAAATCAACTTCAAGAAGTGTAAAGGTTAACGGTGTCTAAAAAAAACTTTTAATAATCCTAAAACAGGTATTTATACGCTAAAAAATGCGGAATAAATTTCTCAAAATTGTTGTATAAAATATTTATTAAACCCTATTAATACTATGCTTACTACCCTTATCAAATTAGGTTCGCAACTCAGCCACAACCGTGGCGAATGGGATGATATTATTGATTATCCAGAACATAATCTATTGAATTTCAAAAATATACATTCATAATGAAGGAAATTACATTTAAGAGGACATCGAATGTATTCCTCAATACAGGAATTATAGCACTGCATGACTATTTAGAACGTTGCGCATCGGGAGAACTTTCACTGAACGGCTATACATTAGAAAATAACGATTTTATTTTAACCAAAGACTCTCTTTCAATTAAACATAATAATCTCTTTCAATTATTGGAGGATGTCTATTATTTGATGGGGAAAGAAGTGTATGATACAAGTGGTAAAAAAGCATTAGAGGTAGTTGATAAATTCTATTTTATCAAAGAACCTTTTGAAGCTATTCCTTTTGCAAAAATGAAAACGTATGGATTGGGTGAACTTATCACAAATGACCCAGCACCTGTAGCAAGTAAAAACGGTATAAAAATAAAATTTGATAAATTATTGACTCAAGATAGGCTTTTTGCTGAACAGATAGCCTTATTTCTTAACCGAAAGGGAAAGAAATTAAAATTTTATTCTGTAATAGATTCTGCAATACAAGAAAATAAAATTATTGATGGTAAAAGAGTAGAAAATTCAGGTGGGGAATCCGAAATATTCATTAATGCTGGTTATACCAAAACACCTGATATAGCTTTTCGGGAAGAGTATTTTAATAGTGGGAATGAATTTTGCTATTTGACAGGTGAAAGTTTTGAACAATTGATAGATGTTCAAAATACATCTCCATTTTTCTCTGGATTATTAAACTTTAATTCCTTTTTAAAAGGGAACGATAAAAAAATTAGCTGGAAAGCAATGTATTTGAGTCGGTTTTCTCCCAAGTATTGCCTTTATATGTATGTTAGCGGACTTGATAGTCTTATTTGTTACCTTTTTGAATCAGGTAGTTTAAAACAACTAAAACAACTACTTAGTGAAAATAGAAGTGTTTTTAAGACAACATTGGAATTATTGGAAGCTAATTATATGTCTAATTTCAAGCTTCATAACTTTAATTTCAAAAAAGATAATGAAAGTCGATTAGCTACAAAAAATGATTTCACGGAACAATCTGAGATTTCTTTTATGCTCATTTATACACTTTATCGCCAAATTTTATTTAACCAAAATATTGAAGATATTAAAGATGAAGATGATGATTTTGATCCTATGGCTGAGTCTTCATTTGAAAAAATACCAGTTTCTCTTTACTCTTTTAAAGCTGATAAATTTGCATCAACTCTTCGCCCTAATTCTTTTGAGCAATTTAACAACTTCAAATACTCTATTAGATTAATCTCTTTTTTGGAAAAGCAAGGAGTGAATTTTCAGCAAGTTCTTGGCAGTCTCAAACTTTTAAAACCATCAGAAAAAAGCTCTAAAAATAGTTACCGTCTTGAACGAAAAATCAGAAATACGGTTCTAAACAAAATATTAAATAAAAAGGCAATTATTGAAGATATTGAAAACTTATTTTACCAGTGTTTTACTCTAACCCTTTCAGGAGAAAATATAGGTTATAAAAATTACAATGCACTTCAAAAGTTAGTAGAATTATACGAACCAATTATTCATTCAAAAGGTAATGCTCAAATGAAAGAAGAAAAAGACAAAATTCAAGAAAAAGCCATCAAGTTTGGTTCGAGTATTGGTATTAGTATCATTAATTATGAAGACGCTAACACAATCTCAGAGAAGCAATCTAATGCAAAGAATGGTCGTGCCTACATTATAGGTTTGCACAAAGCCAGAACATTAGCTCAGTTTACTGAAGCAATTATTAGATTTCAAAAAAAATATGGATTAGTTTTTAGTAGCGAACTACTCAACAATATTGATGATGATAACTTTGAAACAGTTAGACAATTTGCAATTATAAGTGCCTTAAATCAAATAAATTCGATATTAAACTATAAATCTGAATAATAATGAAACCAAATAGCATCACCATTACCTATCTATCTAAAGTATCATTTGCAAGTCTTAATGGTGCTGATAAAGAAGTAGATAATATTAATCCTATTAAAAAAATAACATTAGCGAACGGAGAAGAACTTCCTTATGTTTCGTCACAAGCTTTAAGAAGAGCATTAAGAGATGGTTTGGAAAGCTTAGGTTTCCAATTATCCCCAATACAAGAAGCAAGTGCTAAAAAAGGAGCACCCAAAACAATGATAAAGCCAGTTGAATACATTGATGATGATTTATTTGGCTATATGGATGCTTCTCCATCTAAAGAAGAAAAAGGAAAAGGTACATCAGTCGTAAGAACATCTCCAATTAGAGTAGAGGCTTTGGTAGCCTTGACAGAATACAAAGGAGGATTAGATTATGCTACTAACTTTATGGGGAAAGGATTGAAAACTGAGAAAGGAGATGATATTCAACCTAACATTTTTGAAACAGAAATTCATTCAGGGATTTATAGGGGTTCAATACTAATTGAATTGGATAGAATAGGCTCAGGTCAAGGTTTTGAAAAAGGAGAAATTTCTTTAGAAGAAAAACAAAAGAGAGTTCTTGCTTTCCTTGATACTTTTCGTAACCTCTGGAGTAGTGGAAGACAAAGCCGTTTTTTAGCAGATATTTCTCCGAAATTTATTGCAGCAGCATACATGAAGGTAAAAAATCCAATATTCTTAGAAGCTGTCAATGTTGATAAAAATGGAAAGGTCAATGTTGATACTTTAGAATCCGTTATTACAGATTATGATAAGTATATTGAATCACACGTATTTGCTGGACAAAAAGCAGTTTTTACATTAGCAGATGAAACGGAAAGTTTAAAGCAAGGATTTGAAAAGATTGAATCTTGGGTAAAAGATTACTATAAAGAATCATAAAACTATGGCATATTATTGCATTGTTGAAATTCAAACACAAACGGCAACTTTAAGAAATCCTGAGTTTCAGAACTTTCATAAATCCTTTCATCTACCACCACCAACTACAATGATTGGTCTTGCAGGTGCAGCTTTAGGGCTAAGTCCTAAAGCTGCTCAAGATTTTTTTGAAACTGGCTTTTCATTTGGCGTATTTGGTACAAGTAAAGGTTATACAAAAGACTTATGGAAATACAATACTCTTGATGGTCAAGGAAGTATTATTCTAAAAGAAATTTTATTTGGGAATAGGTTTATATTGGTTTATGGGCATGAAGACATAGATAAAATCCAAAAATTGTATGAAAGCTTTTTGAATCCCCAATATGCCCTAACATTAGGTAATAATGATTCTTTAGCTAATATTATAGATGTTTGTATAGAAACAGAAACCACAAAATCGGCTGAAATAGCTCATTGTTTAGTCGAAGGGGATATTATTGAAGAGGTTTTTGAAAATGCTTCAAATGGTGTTTCTTTTTCAATATATTCTACTTCTGAACCGATTGCTTATGACCTTCCAACCAAGTTTTTATACGAAACAGACTACGGCTTTAGAAGAGTAATCAATCGAAAGACTCTTTCTTTTGTAGGTGAAAAAATGAAATTAAATATTACGAAAGAAGGCATTTTGTACAAAAATACCTTTATCCCTATTTTCAACCTGTACTAAGATGGCTATTAAAATTCTCGCTAAGTCTAAACCATTTGAAGAATCATTGATTATTCATACTGAAAATGCTTTATCTGTATGGTCTGATTTAAAGAACCGTTACCAGTCAGTTTTAGGGGAAGATGAAACTTTTTGGAAAAAATCTTTTGTATCAGTTCTTTTTCATGATTTTGGTAAAGTAACTCAGAATTTTCAATGGGTTATTCAAAAAAAAAGAAAGTATAATCAAAATGAATACATTCGACACGAATTCGTGTCGGGTGTATTTTTATACTACTCTAATGTAAAAGTATTTGAACAAGCTCCTTATTGTATTTTTGCTGTGTTTAGTCATCACCAACCTCTGACAGATACTTTATTCCAAGATGATGGTTTTGTTGACATAACAGCAAAAGAAGAGGATATGCTTTATATTTTGGAAGATTTTAATTCTAAGCTTCAAAATCAAGGGATTGAAACATTAAACCAAAAATTAATACTATACCTTACAAAGAGGTTTCAAAAAGACAACGGAATATCAAAACTCTATGGTGATTTTCAAAGGTTTCTCAAGGTCTATCTGGGAAAACAAGATTTATCTCAAAGTGTCAGAAAAGAATATATTCTTTACAAAGCCATTTTGAACATAGCAGACTGGACAGCTTCTGGACATGATAAATTACCAGACTCATTTAACTTTAGCTTAGAGTATCTCAAAAATAAAATTATTGAAAAATTAAGAGACGAAGGCAAAAAAGAAATAGCTAACAATTTTACTTTTAGAACATTTCAATTAGATAGCCTTCAACAAGGAAATGTTTTGGCTATTGCACCAACAGGAAGTGGTAAAACAGAAGCTTCATTAATTTGGGCTAGTCAAAAGCCAGAACATAGTAAAATATTATATTTATTACCTACAAGAGTTACATCAAATGCCATCTATAAAAGGCTAACCAGCTATTTTGACAAAGAAAATACGGCTGTTGTACATTCTTCTGCACTGCTATATAGGAAAGAAATAGAAGATAATTTTGAAAAAACAGAGTACTTAAAAGACAAAACCTTCTTCAAAAATATCACTGTATGTACAATTGATCAAATTCTCACACAAGGATTTAACTTAGGCTATTGGGAAATAAAAACCTTTCATTTACTAAAATCAAAAATTATAATAGATGAAATTCATCTTTATCATCCATATACATTAGGATTAATTATTTCGACTATTGAATATCTTAAAAATGAGTTTGGAGCAGAGTTCTTTATTATGACTGCGACTATGCCATATAAACTTAAACAATTATTACAAAAAACGCTTGAAATTTCAGATAGTAGCCTAATTCAAGACATTGAATTATTAAATGAGGCAAGAAATACCTTTGAGGTAAGAGATAAGTTAATAGATGATTTAGATGATGAAATCAAGAAAGCTATTAAGAAATATAAAAAAGTATTAATTGTTGTAAATACAATTGATGAAGCGATTCGTCTTTACAAGAAATATAAATCTAAAGTTGATTATCCAATATGTTTTCATTCTCGATTTATACAAAAAGATAGATTTGAAAAAGAACAAGATATATTGGAAAGGGAAAAGCAAGGAATGTCAATGTTACTTATTGCGACCCAAGTAGTTGAAGTTTCTTTAGATATTGATTTTGATATTTTGTTTACTGAAAATGCACCAATTGATGCAATTATTCAACGTGCTGGAAGGGTCAACCGCAAAAGAGATAAAGCAAAAAAGACTAAAGTAATTGTATTTAAACACCAACCAGTATCCGAAGAACATATTTATGTAACAGTGCCAGAGATTTTAGATAAAACGTTTGAACAGTTAAAAAATAACCACAAGAAAAAGCTAACAGAGAAAGAATTAAATAATCTGGTAGATATTGTGTATAAAGACTTTGATGTTGAAACACATAATAGTTACATAGAAGGGAAAAAGAAATATTTTGAAGTTCAAAAAAATCATCACTTTATCAAAGATAATCTCGAAATAGATAAAGTCTTTACTCGTGAAGGTATAGACTCAACTAATGTAATTCCTTCATGTTTTGAGGAAGAACTTTACAAAGAAAGTCCTGAGTACAAATCTAAATACGAGCTTTCAATTTCTTATAAAAAGACAAAATATATAAGAACCTACCAAGATAAAACACATAATTGGTTTAAATACATCAATACCAGTTATGATTCTGAAATAGGTTTAACTTTTGACAAAAAAAGCAGTGCCGAATTAGGGCTTTTCTAACCCATTAACCATGCAAACCATCCATCAAACCATCATCCGTTTTCCTGAAATACAATTGGCTACTCGTGATGCTCATAAATTACGGGGCTATTTTGGGAATATTTTTCAAGAGTATTCGCCTTTGTTGCATAACCATTTGGAGTCGGGCGAGTCGGCGTACCGTTATCCCTTGGTGCAGTATAAAGTCATTAATCGCATTCCTACCTTGGTTGGGCTAAACGAAGGAGCAGATTTGTTGATTAACCTCTTTTTGAAAATTAAAACCCTCCAAATTGAGGATAAAACTTACCAAATCAACCAAAAAAATATTGAATCAAAAACGCTTGAAATTGGGTTATCGAACGAACTCCACTCCTATCGTTTCCAAACACTCTGGATGGCTCTGAATCAAGAAAACCATCAAAAATACCTCCGTAATACTACTGCTGAACAGCAAAAACAGTTGAATATTTTACTCCAAAATAATATTTTGAGCTATTTCAAAGCGATGAATTATTGGGTAAATGGTCAGGTAATGGGCATGCTACAAAATGTGTATGAAAAAGAAACCAAATTTAAAGATAAATCAATGATTGCCTTTCAAGCTGATTTTGTCAGTAATGCTGTATTGCCTTCGTTTATTGGGATTGGGAAATCGGTGGCAAGGGGTTTTGGAACGTTGGAGGCTATCTAAGTAGTTAATTTTATCAAAACAGAAATAACAACTATGACTATTCAAACAATTCAAACCGAAGAAGAATACGAGTTGCTGCTGGCTTGGATTGATAAGCAGTTTGACAAATCTCCCACTCCAGATAGTCCAGAGGATGAACAGTTAAAACTGGCTTTATCTTTCGTAAAAGCTTTTGAAGATATTCATTATCCGATACCATCTATTCAATCATAAACTATGCAAGTATATCTAAATACTTTTGGAACATATCTCCATATCAAAGATGATATGTTTGAGGTGAAAATTCCTGTAAAAGATGGAGAACCTAAAAAAATACCTTTGGCAGCCCACAAAGTTAGTTCGTTTGTGCTGGCTACTTCGGCATCTTTGAGTACCGAGGCTGTGAGATTGGCTTTGTACAACAATATTGATATTATTTTTGCTCGTTCAGACGGCTATCCTTTAGGAAGAGTTTGGCATTCAAAGTTGGGAAGTACTACTAAAATCCGTAAACAACAACTGCAAGCCAGTATCAACGAAGAAGGTGTAAAGGCTACCAAAAATTGGATTTCGGAGAAAATGACGCATCAGTTAGAGTTTATCAAAGATTTGAAAAAACATCGTCCACAAATGGCTGATTATCTGGACGATAAAATTGAGCGAATCCAAAACCTTGTTATTTCAGTTGGTAAATTAGAAGGTAAAACTGTACAAGACTTTGCAGAAACCATCCGAGGTTTAGAAGGCACAGCCGGACGCTTGTATTTTGAAACCATCAATTACGTATTGCCACAGCCGTATCAGTTTAATGGCAGAAGTAGCCGACCAGCCAAAGATTCATTTAATGCTTTTCTGAATTATGCTTACGGTGTTCTTTATACGAGAATAGAAAAAGCCTTGATTCTGGCAGGCTTAGACCCTTACGTAGGCTATTTGCACCGAGACGATTATAACCAGAAATCCATGGTTTTTGATTTTATAGAGCCATTCAGAATATTTGTAGAAGTACCAGTTTTTAGATTATTTACGGCAAAAAAAGTAAATAAAGCTCATATAGATGAAATCACCAATGGTGTTACGTTGAATAAAGAAGGCAAGGAATTGTTAATAAAGGCATTGAACGATTACTTGGAAGAAGACAGCATTCGCTACAAAAATCGCAACCAGACAAGGGCAAACATCATTCAGCAAGAGGCTCACACTTATGCTAATCAGTTGATTGAAAAAACGAAAGATACATCTGAAACGATGTATTTATAAGAAAGTGTTTGGCAATGTATATTCAACAAAGCATAGAAAATGATAGCATGGGTATTATATGATATTAAAAACGATAAAGCTCGTACCAAAGTTGCCAAAATCTGTAAGCAATCGGGCTTATACAGAGTACAATTTTCTGTATTTCTGGGTACAATAGACCGCAATATGAAAGACAGTTTGCAATTACAAATTGAGGACTTGATAGACGAAAAAACAGATTCAGTCTATATCTTCCCAATGTCAAAAAACGAATTACAAGAAACCGTTTTATTGGGACAAGCCTTCGACAAGAAATTAGTTTCAGATGAAGTAATGGCATTTTTTTTATAAGAATCTATTTTCAAATTTCAATTAAATGCCTGTACGTATGTCAATTTTTTAGTATTCGGACAATAAATTCACAATTCAAAACTCACAATTCATCACCGACACAATGACTCTTACCCCCTCACACATCATAGAATATTTATATTGCCCAAGGTTTACGTATTTTGAATACGTTATCGCCATTCCACAGTATGAAGATAGACATTTCAAAGTCCAAAAAGGTCGAGAAATACATAACCAGAAATTAGAACAAAACAAAGAATACCTACGCAGACGTATAGGAGCAATAGAACGATACAACGACCAGTACTTAACCAACAAATTTCTAAGAGGACGTATCGACGAAGTATTGAAATTAGAAGACGGTACGATGACACCTTTAGACTATAAATTTGCGGCTTATGATGACAAAGTTTTTGAGACTTACAAAACCCAATTGTACTGTTATGCTTGTCTGATAGAAGAGAATTTTCATTGCAAAGTAAACAAAGGTTACTTGGTATATACACGGAGTAATAATAAATTAGTAGAAGTAGAAATAAAAGACAGCGACAAGCATTTAGTAAAAGAAGCAAGCCGAGAAATTTATCAGATTATAGAGAACAATTATTATCCCAAAGCTACAAAATCTAAAATGAGATGTGTAACTTGCACTTATAGAAATATTTGCACAAAGTAATCAATTTCCGTGTAGCAATTTATTTTCAATGGCGAAAAACAAAGCACTAAGACTCTAAAAATCAATTAGTTATGTTTACGGAAAAAATCAAAAAACAAACTAAAAAACGTACTTTGACCTACTGTTTAAAGAAGAAAAGGCAGATAGAAAACAACATACAAGTAATTATGTTACAAGGAATTAACCAATCAGACGACTTCCAGAGTAACTTCCAATAGAATAAGGATTGAAACAAAAGCATCATTTAAACCTGCTGCCATGGTAATATTCTTCTTCCAGAGTAACTTCCAATAGAATAAGGATTGAAACAGGATGCCCTGCACGACGTAGCAGCTTTCTATAACTTCTTCCAGAGTAACTTCCAATAGAATAAGGATTGAAACGTATTATCATTAGCTGTTGATGCCTACCAATTTTGGCTTCCAGAGTAACTTCCAATAGAATAAGGATTGAAACTTGAAAGCATCTACTTCAAGCTTTTTCTTAGCCTTCTCTTCCAGAGTAACTTCCAATAGAATAAGGATTGAAACGGGCATAATAGTTATATATTTTCTCCCACTTCTGAGCTTCCAGAGTAACTTCCAATAGAATAAGGATTGAAACGAGAATCAAGCGTGATATATTTTTCTTGAGTAGCTTTCAACTTCCAGAGTAACTTCCAATAGAATAAGGATTGAAACCACCCACATAATATGCGTAAATTCCCGCTTTTGATAAACTTCCAGAGTAACTTCCAATAGAATAAGGATTGAAACGTATTCGTAGCGTTAAGCAAATCTACCGTGTACGTGTCTTCCAGAGTAACTTCCAATAGAATAAGGATTGAAACGACAGTGTGTGCGAGTACTCCCCTAATACGCTATCGCTTCCAGAGTAACTTCCAATAGAATAAGGATTGAAACTAGCGAGTTAGATTTATGATTTTGAATGTTGGTTCGTCTTCCAGAGTAACTTCCAATAGAATAAGGATTGAAACATACTAAGATATTCCTTATGTTGCTTGTATTGATGAACTTCCAGAGTAACTTCCAATAGAATAAGGATTGAAACCTGATATTTCATAGATTTCGGCTATTTGTGATTTGCCCTTCCAGAGTAACTTCCAATAGAATAAGGATTGAAACCTAAGAAAATTTGTTAAAACAAACGAATTGGCAACCTTCCAGAGTAACTTCCAATAGAATAAGGATTGAAACTTGATGCAATCTCGCAACCTAAAAAAGCCGCAGCGGCTCTTCCAGAGTAACTTCCAATAGAATAAGGATTGAAACAATATTAATCGTGTAGAATACAAGGCTATTAACCTTCTTCCAGAGTAACTTCCAATAGAATAAGGATTGAAACCAAATAGAAAGTTACTTATTGATGCGTAAATATGAACTTCCAGAGTAACTTCCAATAGAATAAGGATTGAAACGCGGAGTTTATCAAGGTTTTGGCTTCTTTTTGAGTTCTTCCAGAGTAACTTCCAATAGAATAAGGATTGAAACTGAGTATTACCAGATTAATGAATTCAATGAAAATTCTGCTTCCAGAGTAACTTCCAATAGAATAAGGATTGAAACTGATTCCTTCCGGGAGCTGGTCAGTATCTTGAAGGAACTTCCAGAGTAACTTCCAATAGAATAAGGATTGAAACATACTTTGTGGAATGCCAATCGACAACGTAACCAAACT
Organism: Arcicella lustrica; assembly: GCF_034930985.1. Lineage (NCBI taxonomy): Bacteria > Pseudomonadati > Bacteroidota > Cytophagia > Cytophagales > Flectobacillaceae > Arcicella > Arcicella lustrica. Next base: position 138,268 of record NZ_JAYGIM010000016.1, on the reverse strand, counting down.
TCCAGAGTAACTTCCAATAGAATAAGGATTGAAACTCAGTTGGGCTTGTGTCTCAATTGTCCTCTCTTTTTCTTCCAGAGTAACTTCCAATAGAATAAGGATTGAAACAAATGCGGTAAAGTTGTCAAAGAAAAGTACAATAAGTCTTCCAGAGTAACTTCCAATAGAATAAGGATTGAAACCTAAATTTTTCCTTTTTAAAATACTAACACATTTTACTTCCAGAGTAACTTCCAATAGAATAAGGATTGAAACAAAAAGCTTCTAAAGATGATTTCAACCCTAACAATGTCTTCCAGAGTAACTTCCAATAGAATAAGGATTGAAACTAGAATAATTGTGCTTAGTAAGTCACAATCGTATAGAACTTCCAGAGTAACTTCCAATAGAATAAGGATTGAAACAGAGGGAATGAAGATGCAGAATGGTCATGGAAATCTCTTCCAGAGTAACTTCCAATAGAATAAGGATTGAAACATAGTTACCCATTCCTCAAAATCCAAAGTTTGCCCACTTCCAGAGTAACTTCCAATAGAATAAGGATTGAAACAGTTTTTCGATGATTTGCATGCCTTCATAAATTTTGCTTCCAGAGTAACTTCCAATAGAATAAGGATTGAAACTGTTTTCAGGGGGAACTATTCCCCTTGCTATCCAATTTGTCTTCCAGAGTAACTTCCAATAGAATAAGGATTGAAACAATTCTATTTCAGCTTCATCGTGCTTATTGGTAGCATCTTCCAGAGTAACTTCCAATAGAATAAGGATTGAAACTGGTAAACTTTGGCTTGAACCGTGGCTTTGGGCTTTCGACTTCCAGAGTAACTTCCAATAGAATAAGGATTGAAACATAGACTTGGAGAGGTAAGAGGATTTTTTTCTTTTGCTTCCAGAGTAACTTCCAATAGAATAAGGATTGAAACTGGCGGATACCCGTTCTTGAATCTACAACTGCACCGGCTTCCAGAGTAACTTCCAATAGAATAAGGATTGAAACTCGGCTCAGACGCTCTCAGTGTTGGGATTGAGCCACACTTCCAGAGTAACTTCCAATAGAATAAGGATTGAAACATGTCTATCCCTCCAAAGTGGGCGGAAGGCTTGCCCCTTCCAGAGTAACTTCCAATAGAATAAGGATTGAAACTGGTTAATAAGACCAGTTTCGCAAAAAATGAAAGGTTCTTCCAGAGTAACTTCCAATAGAATAAGGATTGAAACTTCATTTACATCTGGGCGAACAAATTCGAGCAGGGAACTTCCAGAGTAACTTCCAGTAGAATAAGGATTGAAACAAAAGAGAAACTCTAACTTCATCGAAAAACGCTTTTCTACTTCCAGAGTAACTTCCAATAGAATAAGGATTGAAACAATAATTAACAAATCGTAAAACTTAAATACATAAAACTTCCAGAGTAACTTCCAATAGAATAAGGATTGAAACACCTGATAATTTGCATGAAAAAAACATTCAGAAGGTTCTTCCAGAGTAACTTCCAATAGAATAAGGATTGAAACTATTCAACAAAAGCAAACTGAATACCAAGAAGTTCAACTTCCAGAGTAACTTCCAATAGAATAAGGATTGAAACAAGGTAGGCTTCCTGTTTCTCAGATACCATCAAACTCTTCCAGAGTAACTTCCAATAGAATAAGGATTGAAACTGACTATAGAGGAATACAAGAAAGAGTTAAAGACTAACTTCCAGAGTAACTTCCATTAGAATAAGGATTGAAACCAAAATATCCTCCTTCTAGTTTGTAGCTTTTGAAAATCTTCCAGAGTAACTTCCATTAGAATAAGGATTGAAACATCAATTAACAAAATGAATGCAGAAATAAATTCAAAACTTCCAGAGTAACTTCCATTAGAATAAGGATTGAAACTTAGAAATAATATGAATGAAAAAATAGTTGAGTGCCACTTCCAGAGTAACTTCCATTAGAATAAGGATTGAAACAATGATGACAGAGTAGTATCAGTTACTTTTGATTCAGACTTCCAGAGTAACTTCCATTAGAATAAGGATTGAAACCATATAAAGTAGTTTGACCAATGCTAAAACTTTTCGGCTTCCAGAGTAACTTCCATTAGAATAAGGATTGAAACTAAAAGCAATTTGGAGAATAATATAATTGATGTAATTCTTCCAGAGTAACTTCCATTAGAATAAGGATTGAAACAATTACTCAGAAGGTTTTGTATTGATAGTTGTTGCTCTTCCAGAGTAACTTCCAATAGAATAAGGATTGAAACCTCAATCGTAATAACGAAGTTGCGTATTGGGGAATGCTTCCAGAGTAACTTCCAATAGAATAAGGATTGAAACACACGACTTTTCAAGGCAGGGCGAAACTTGTCATTCTTCCAGAGTAACTTCCAATAGAATAAGGATTGAAACATGGTATCCCATTGAAATTCTCCAGTAGCAGCATTCTTCCAGAGTAACTTCCAGTAGAATAAGGATTGAAAACCTTTGCCCTCCCATCTATTATCTTCCAATATCCGATACAATGCCTATATTCTTCAAGTAGGTGCTTACATTCTCCGATATAATGCCTATATTCTCCGAGTAGGTACTTACATTCTCCGATACAATGCCTATATTCTCCAAGTGGGTACTTACATTCTCCGATACAATGCCTATATTCTTCGAGCTGGTACTTACATTCTCCGATACAGTGCCTATATTCTCCGAGTGGGTGCTTACATTCTCCGATACAGTGCCTATATTCTCCGAGTGGGTGCTTACATTCTCCGATACAGTGCCTATATTCTTCGAGTGGGTGCTTACATTCTCCGATACAATGACTATATTCTTCTAGTGGGTGCTAACATTCTCCGATACAATGCTCTAATACTTCTGGTTATACCCTAAAGTCTATATTCACTTGGTTAGTTCTTCGATATAGCACATAATCACAACTATAAAACACTAAGCTTTAAAACAAAAATGGTTGACAAATCTAGCTATTTGTCAACCATTTTTTATGTCAATTGATTCATTATCAGTACAATACCCACGTATCTTTAGAACCTCCACCTTGTGATGAGTTTACTACTAAAGAGCCTTTGCGTAATGCTACACGGGTTAATCCGCCCGGAATTACTTTTACGCCATCTCCATAAAGTATGTATGGACGTAAGTCAACGTGTCTGCCTTCTGAATGGTCGTCAATCAAACATGGAACTCTTGAAAGTGAAATCGTAGGTTGAGCAATATAGTTTCTTGGATTTGCTTTAATACGTGCTTTAAAAATTTCTTGTTCTGCTTTAGTTGATTTTGGACCAATCAACATACCGTATCCACCCGCTTCATTGGCTTCTTTTACTACCAATTTCTCAATATTTTCTAATACATATTTACAATCAGCTTCCTCACCACAAATAAAAGTTTCAACATTTGGAATGATAGGGTCTTCGCCTAAATAGTATTTGATGATTCTTGGTACATAAGCGTAAATTACTTTATCATCAGCAACGCCTGTTCCCGGTGCATTCGCTAAAGCAATTCTACCTTTTTTATAGACATCAAAAATTCCTGGAATACCAATCAAAGAATCTGGTCTGAATGCCTTAGGATCTAAGAATGTATCGTCAATTCTACGATAAATTACATCTACAATCTGGAAACCTTTAGTAGTACGCATTTTTACATAACCATCATGCACGACTAAATCTCTTGAATCAACCAATTCAACACCCATTTGTTGTGCTAAATACGAGTGTTCAAAGTAAGCTGAATTATAAATTCCCGGAGTTAATACACAAACCGTAGGATTTGGGCGGTCGCTGATGTGTTGTAACATCTGCAACAACTTATTAGGATAATCGGAGATAGACTGTACTCTGGTTTTAGCCAAAACTTCAGGGAAAGTACGTTTGAGGAGTTCTCTGTTTTCAAGCATGTAAGAAACACCCGACGGACAACGTAGGTTATCTTCCAAAACCATAAACTTACCGTCGTCTCCACGGATTAAATCCGTACCAGTAATGTGAATATAAATGCCTTTTGGAGGGCGAATACCAATGCAAGGACGTAAAAAGTCTTTAGAAGTTTCAATTAATTCACGGGGAACGATACCGTCTTTCAATATTTTTTGGTCGTGATAAATATCATCCAAAAACATGTTCAAAGCCGTGATACGTTGTATCAAGCCTTTTTCGGTTTTTTTCCAGTCTTCAGCTTCAATTACTCGGGGAATAATATCAACAGGCATAATGCGTTCTGTTCCTTCATTTTCCGAATAAACATTGAAAGTAATACCCATTGCCATTAACGAACGTTCGGCTGCTTGGTGGCGACGAATAAACTCATCAATCTTTAACTGTTCTACCCGTTCCTTAAATGCCTCATAACCCAATCGCACATTGCCTTGTGCATCAAACATTTCATCGAAGAAGCCTTCGGTTTGGTAGTTCTCAAAACTAAAATTCATAGGCTTTGGATATTTTATTAGTTGTTATTACCCTAATTTAAAAAAATAATGCTGTGCTTCAAAATTGTTTTCCCAAAGAAAATTCTGAAAATGGTAATAATTACAAAATATGTTGAAAAATGAGTAAAATTACTTACCTATTTTCATGCTAAGATACTCTTTGAACTTACTAATCAACCAATCCGTTGCATAAAATATAGTATTTTAGAGAAATGAATCGAAAAACATTTATAAAAGCCTCCGCAGGAGTATTAGCCATGTCAGCATTAGGAACATTAAAAGTATTTTCTGAGCAATTATCACAACAAGAACAGAAGACTCCTTTACTCTTTATCGGGCATGGTTCGCCCATGAATGGTATCGAAAATAATCAATTTAGTCAACAATGGTCGTCTTTAGCCAAAGATTTTCCTGAACCCACTGCGGTAATTGTTATTTCGGCACATTGGCTTACAAGAGGTACTTTTGTAACGGCAATGGAAAAACCTAGAACGATTCATGATTTTGGCGGTTTCCCTAAAGCATTATTCGATGTACAATATCCAGCAATTGGTAGCCCAGCTATTGCAGAAGAAACTCAAAAACTCATTACAAAAACTGATGTACATTTAGACCATGATTGGGGTTTAGATCATGGAACGTGGACAATCATTCGTCATATCTATCCAAAAGCCAATATCCCGATTTTACAATTGAGTATCGATTATCATCAATCGCCACAATATCATTATGAATTAGCACAAGAATTAGCCACATTGCGTAGAAAAGGAGTATTGATTATTGGAAGTGGAAACATGGTGCATAATTTAAGAATGGTAGATTTTCAGCGAATCAATGGGGCTTATGGCTATGATTGGGCGATTGAAATGAATGAAAAATTCAAAAAGAATATTACTGAAAGAAATCATAAAGACTTAATCAATTACGAAAGTATGGGACAAGCCGCTAAATTGGCAATTCCTACACCCGACCACTACTATCCTTTATTATATATTTTAGGAATGCAAGAGAAAAACGAAGAAGAAAGCTTTTTCAACGACGTGCCAGTAGGTGGTTCTCTGACGATGACTTCAGTAAAAATTGCTTAAGTACTTTCGTACGTTTATCAGTTATCTGAAATCTGTTAATCGTTTGTCTTTCAAAAAATTGACAAAATGAAGATGCCAGAAAACTTTTGAAAAAAACACTTAAATGTTAAATCATTCAAAAAATACTTTCTTAATCAAGCAAAAAGCCAAAGAGTTGGGCTTTGATTTTTGTGGTATTTCAGAAGCTGGCTTTTTGGAAGAAGAAGCACCAAGGTTAGAAAATTGGCTAAAAGCGAATCATCATGGAAAAATGCAGTACATGGAAAACCATTTCGACAAACGCCTCGACCCACGATTATTAGTGGACGATGCCAAGTCGGTGGTTTCTTTACTTTTTAATTATTATCCTTCACAGAGATTACCCGAAGGCGTAAACGATTTAAAACTTTCAAAATATGCTTATGGAACTGATTATCATTTTGTGGTAAAAGAAAAACTAAAAGCTTTTTTGGAATATATTCAAGAAGAAATCGGAGAAGTTGGAGGACGAGTTTTTGTAGATTCTGCACCAGTAATGGATAAAGCTTGGGCAAAAAAAGGAGGCTTGGGTTGGATTGGCAAAAACAGTAATCTTATCAATAAAAAGCAAGGCAGTTTCTTTTTTATTGCAGAATTGATTTTGGATTTAACTTTAGAACCCGACGGTCCCGTAAAAGATTATTGTGGTACTTGTACTCGTTGTGTTGAAGCTTGCCCGACAGATGCCATCATTGAACCTTATGTAGTTGATGGCTCTAAATGTATTAGTTATTATACGATTGAATTGAAAGAAGCCATTCCCGTAGAAGTACAAAATAAGTTTGAAAACTGGTTTTTCGGTTGTGATATTTGTCAGGATGTTTGTCCTTGGAATCGTTTTTCAAAACCACATCAAGAACCACAGTTTAATCTCCATCCCGATTTAGCGAATTTTACTAAGAATGATTGGGAAGAAATCACCGAAGAAGTGTTCCAAACCATCTTTAGAAAATCACCTTTGAAACGCACAAAATACGTTGGTCTAAAAAGGAACATAGAATTTTTAAAGTAATTGTAATTATATTAGATTTGGTATTGGCTTTCGGACGTCGGCTTTCGGACTTCAGTCATCGGATTTGACTTTTAGATTTGATGTTAACACAAAAACTAAAGCCCGAAATCCGACGACCGAAAGCTGAAATCCAATAAAACAACCTTCAAATAATATTTACTATGAATCAAGAAATTATTAACCTTTTCGATGAATATACTCATAAACCTTTGAGCCGTGAAGATTTCATCAAACGTCTTGTTAAACTAACAGGAAGTACCGTTGCGGCACTTTCGGTTTTGCCATTACTAGAAGTAAATTACGCCAATGCCGCAACGATTCAAGAAAATGATGAAGATATAGAAACATCAGACATTACTTATGAAGGTGATGGCAGTACGATGAAAGCTTATTTGGCTCAACCTAAAAAAATCAAAGGAAAAATTGGGGCAGTAATTATCATTCACGAAAACCGTGGCTTGAATCCGCATACCAAAGACGTAGCTCGAAGAGTAGCGAAAGCAGGTTATTATGCCTTGGCTGTAGATGCACTTTCGCCTTTTGGTGGAACACCAGAAAACGAAGATGAAGCAAGAGCTTTGTTTAGTAAAATAGATGCCACAAAAAATACCAACAACTTCTTGAAAGGATTTGATTACTTAAAATCTTTACCAAAAAGTAATGGTAAAACCAGTTGTGTTGGTTTTTGTTGGGGCGGAGGTTTGGCAAACCAATTGGCTGTCAATTCACCAACGCTTAATTCGGCAGTAGCTTATTATGGTCGCCAACCAGAAGCGGCAGATGTACCAAAAATCAAAGCAAAAGTTTTATTACATTACGGAGGCTTAGACGAACGTATCAATGCAGGCATTCCAGCTTACGAGGCAGCACTAAAAGCGGCTGGTACAAAATACGAACTTTATGTATATGAAGGTGCTCAACACGCTTTCAACAACGATACCGCTCCTACTCGTTATAATGCGGAAGTAGCCAAAAAAGCTTGGGACGCTACTTTAAGAGTATTTAAGGAAACGATTTCTTAGTAGCTGTCAGCTTTCAGTCATCAGCTTTCAGCTTTTTTTTAATATAATCTCAGCAACATGACTTTTGAAGAATTAACACAAAAAATTACCGCTTTGGCGGCTGCCAAAGGTGGTTTGGGCTCATCTATTAAATTTGCGACTGATGCAGGAAGTATCTTAATTGGAGCAGACGGAAGCGTAAGTAATGCCGACGATGCCGCAGATTGTACCATTGGCGTAAGCTTAAAAGATTTACAAGGCTTGATGTCGGGCGATTTGAATCCGATGACAGCTTTTATGTTTGGCAAACTAAAAATTACTGGCGATATGGGTGTTGCCATGAAATTGAAGGAATTGTTTTAAATTTGTAGCACGATTTGGTACGATGCGGCGTCTCGCTATCGTTACCGAACTCATTCAACCCACGATTGCGAGACGTCGCAAATATCAAATCGTGTTACAAATTCATGTTTAATCAAGATACAATTTGTGCCTTAGCGACAGCCCAAGGCATTGGAGCAATCGGTGTAATTCGTGTTTCTGGGCCAGAAACTTTTCCGATTGTCAATAGAATTTTCAAAGGTAAAAACCTTGAAAAACAACTTTCGCATACCATTCATTTCGGTACGATTAGAGATAACCAAACTATTATTGATGAAGTATTGGTTTCACTTTTCAAAGCTCCTTCTTCTTATACTCGTGAAGATACCATCGAAATTTCTTGTCACGGTTCGGATTTTATCATTCAAAAAATCTTGAAATTAATCCTTCGTGAAGGAGCAAGATTGGCAAATCCTGGGGAATTTACCCAACGTGCTTTTTTAAACGGACAATTAGACCTTGCCCAAGCAGAAGCCGTTGCTGATTTAATTGCTTCCGACTCAGAAGCTTCGCACCAAACTGCTATTAATCAAATCAGAGGAGGATTTTCTAAGCAAATCGCACAACTTCGTGAAGCCTTGATTCATTTTGCCTCTTTGATAGAATTGGAATTAGACTTTGGCGAAGAAGATGTAGAATTTGCCGACCGTGATGATTTGCGTCAATTAATCTTTAAAATTCAGAAAGTACTCATTCCATTGATTGATAGTTTTGAAATGGGTAATGTTATCAAAAATGGCGTGCCGACTGTCATTGCTGGAAAACCCAATGCAGGAAAATCAACTTTATTGAATCGTTTATTAAATGAAGAAAAAGCCATCGTTTCAGACATCGCAGGCACAACTCGTGATGTAATTGAAGATGAATTATTTATTGAAGGCATCCGTTTTAGATTGATTGATACCGCAGGTTTACGCAAAACTACCGATACTATCGAAGCCATTGGCGTAGAACGTACTTTACAACAAATGGACAAAGCCAGTTTGATTGTCTATTTGTTTGATGCTTCCGAAATTCAACTTACTGAAATTGCCCAACAAATTACGGAATTTAATGCACCGTATATTTTAGTCGGTAACAAAGTAGATAAATTATCGGCTGATAAAAAATCAGCTTTTGATACTACTTATCCTGATATTCTTTGGATTTCTGCTTCTGAAAATAAAAATATTGATACGCTAAAAGATACTTTAGTCAGAAAAGTAAAAACCAGAGAAATTAAATCAGGTGATACTGTGGTGACAAACCTTCGTCATTATCAACATTTATTACAGACGAATGGAGCTTTAGAAAATGTTTTAGAAGGTTTAGCCCAAAGCGTCACAGGCGATTTCCTTGCTCAAGATATTCGTTTTGCTCTCCATCACTTAGGCGAAATCACTGGACAAATCACTACTGATGATTTATTGGCTAATATATTTTCTAAGTTTTGTATTGGTAAATAGAGAATTAGCAAAACTCATGGCATGACTGAAAGCCTTATGCCATGAGTACACAAGGCTATTCTTTTGCTAAAGCTTCATTACAAGCCTCCACTGGTCAATATCACTTTACTACTGCATTATACCTATTCACTACTGCGTTCTACCTATTCACTACTGCATTATACCTGTTCACTACTGCATAATACCTATTCACTACTGCATTATACCTATTAACTACTGCGTTCTACCTGTTCACTACTGCATTATACCTATTAACTACCGCATTATACCTATTAACTACTGCGTTCTACCTGTTCACTACTGCATTATACCTATTAACTACTGCGTTCTACCTGTTCACTACCGCATTATACCTATTAACTACTGCGTTCTACCTGTTCACTACCGCATTATACCTGTTAACTACTGGGTTTCACCTATTAACTACCGCATAATATCATTTTGCAACTGCTCATACACACTTCACAACTGCCTATGCACACGTTGCAACTGCTCATGCACACGTTACAACTGCTCATGCACACGTTACAACTGTCTATGCACATGTTGCAACTGCTCATGCACGCTTTGCAACTGGCTATGCACACTTCGCAACTGCCTATGCACACGTTACAACTGCCTATGCACACGTAGCAATTGCTCATGCACAAAACGCTTTTAGCAATAATCAATTTACTACTCCTATAGTTTGTATTATACCAAGAAAACTTACCGTATAATAAGTTTTTTGTGATTAGTGGATTTAATATTTTTGATTGTATTTGGGAATGGGTAGATTGATGTTTTAATTTATTGAGCAGTCGAAGACTGCTTTTTATATAACGTTCCAAGTCTGAAGACTTCGAGCAGCGAGGGTGACGAAAAATAGAAATAACACTAAACAATACAAAAGAACTACAAAACTTTTGCGTATTAGCGAATTAGGCGAAATGTAGTAAAAAAGTACGACAAATCTTTCGCAAAAACACTTCGTCTAACTTGTATTGGCGAAATAAACAGCGATGCCAACTACTTTGCCAATACGAACATTATGGGCAAGCTTAAAAAACAGACAGTAATATGGAACTAACATTAACGACAGCAGCGATAGCCACAATTATTTCAGCCACTACTTCAGCGACCGTCACTTTGTACATTAACAGGAGTAATAAACTGAAATATTTAGACGACCAATTAGACACATTACTAAAAACTGCTTTACAGTATCCTTACTTAGAAAACCCAACTTTCATAAAAACTTGGAATGACAATAAGAATTCTGAAAAGGATGAATATTTGCGATATGACATTTATTGCACACTTCTCTTTAATTTTTTTTCAAGAGTGGCAAAACATTTCAATTATAACAAAGAAAAAATTGACAATTATGTTGCGGCTAAGGACTGGATAAGGCTTCACAAAGACTACTGGTTAAATCCTATAGACACTTTTGAAAACATAGATTCTTACGACAAAGAATTCAAAAAATTAATAACCGACTATTTAAACTAATATGAAAAAGAAAATATTACTAATTGGCAACAACGATGGTTTACCTGGTGTTAAAATTGACCTTGCTAACTACAAAAAGTATTTTAAAAGCAATACTGGCGGACAATGGAATGATGATGAAATAATCGAATTGCTAAATCCTAAAAAAGATGACCTCATTGCTCGGATTGATGGTTTAAAAAAGCAGAATTTGGATTATGTAATTGTTGTATTCAGTGGACACGGTGGAATGAAAAGAAATACTATTTTGGAATTGAATCCTGATGGAGAGTTGTTTTCTGAATCTAGATTCGAGAATATTTCAACAAGACAAGTGACTATTTTAGATTGTTGTAGGGCTTATATGCAAAATTTATCAGAAAGCTTAGAAGAAGTCAGACTTATTAAATCATTTAGTGCATATGTAGGTACAAGGGCAAGATTTGAAAAGAGAATTTCAGAATCTTTACCACAACAAATTAAAATTTACTCCTGTGCTGAAGGTGAATATTCACACGACACACCAAAAGGTGGTGCATATTCCAAAAACCTAATTGAGACTGCATACACGGACGATTCAGAGTTTATCTATTTTGGCAGAACTCACGTAGTTGCTTCAGAAAAAACAACAAAAGAATTTAAAGACCAACACCCAGAAATAATTCAGCCTAAATTTTTGACAACTCAACAATTAATACTTGGAATCAACTAGAAAGTCAGCCCAGAACCGTTGTGCGTCACTTTAGACAGACCTAAAATGATTAGAAAGAAACAAAGAGTTCTTCAGCATGTAATGGAGGACGAATCATATGAAATTATTAAAAGTCAAATACCTAAGCATTGGGTAATACGAGAATTTAATCGACCCGATTACGGAATTGATTTAGTTATAGAACTTTTCGAAGTAATTGACGAAAACGTAGCAGAGACGCTTGGTGAATTCATTTATGTGCAAGTAAAATCAGTTAAAGAGGTAACAACGAAACAAGAAACAATTTACGCAGTTGGTAATGTTGCTAAAGTAGTTTGGACTGAGGATAGAAAGTCATATACTAGCCTTGAAGTAATTAAATATCCATTTGACACAACTTCAATATTTACAATTCAATCTCTTGGAGGTAGTGTTCCTGTTTTATTGTTTGTTGTTGATATAAAAAGTAAGGATGTATATTTTATCTGCGTAAATGACTACATTGAAAAAATAATTTTACCTCAAAATCCAAAGTACACAGAGCAAGGTTCTGTAACATTTACTATACCTGCTTTGAACAAACTTTCAAATCAAGATATTTCAAACAATGCATTAAAGTTTTATGGGAAACGAGCTAAACTTCTCGCTGCTTTCTCAAAATTCTCTTTCCAAAAAAATGAAATCGCTCATATGCTTGGATACAGGGATTATCCAATTTGGACATATAGAGACGAAATGGAAAAAGGAAAATCATATGAACTTGATGAAATCAAGACACAGCTTTTATACTTCATTTCACAAATAATTGATTTAGATATTTGGCAACACAATGAATGGTTGGTATTGCCGCAAGCTAGGGAGGATTTAGTGACTGTGAAAATGCTTTTGGAAACAAAAGATGTGGATTGGTCAATAGTTAAAGTTAAAGTTATTATTTTGTGGCATCAATTAACAAATTTGGGAACTATGTATGAGGACATTTGTCGGGAATGGTTTTTACCGAAAATCATTAGTTTATTGACATCTTATTCAATAATACCAGAAATAACTACCAAAGAATAAAAGCGAATGCAAAACATTGCATTGGCATTATGGCGGCTGACGAGTATAGGCACCTACTAGTGCAAGTATCAACCAAAGCATCACTTGTACCCCTCGCTGTTCCAAGTTTAACAAATGGAACAATAATAAAATGTAATCTCTGCTTGCAAGAATAGTGTACATTTCTGATAATACGGAATGTATGAAAGAAATTGAAAAACTGTTACGAGAAAAAATTAGTAAAGATTACTATCAAGTTACCGATACAACACAAATTCCAATTAAGACAACACAAAACTATATACTTATGAACGAATCTGTTTTTTGGGAAATCATTGAATCCTCTTGGGCTGACTCGCCAAGTTTAAATAAGAAAAGAGCGAAAGCTCTAATAAGTAATGATGAAGAATTACTTGCAGAACTAAGTGAGGAACTTTCAGAAACAATCCTTGAAAATTATGATAAAAGACTTCTAAAACTAAGCAAAGAAGACTTGACTGCATTTATACACATTTTAGAAGAAAAGCTTTACAATATTGATAGGGAGGACATTCATGAATATACAGACGGTTCGGATGATGGTTTTTTATATTGCAGATGTTTTATACTTGGAATGGGTAAGGAATATTATGATATGATTGACAAAGAACCTTCCAAAGCAACCATGGACTTAGAAGCTGAATTATTTGGATTTTCAGCATATCAACAATATGAAGAAAAATTCGGAGAAGAGTTTGAACGAAACTCAATTCATTGTATAGAAACGTGTTCAAACGGAAATGGTTGGTCATAAGAATAAAAAAGGTCGCCAATAAATAAACTGCAACTGTTTTTAGGTTTTATTTCCGTCGTTGTAGGTGTTTTCTCAGGGTCGCCAAGACCAACAACACGAGCGTAAGCAACTCGTTACTTTGCATTTTACTACATTTGTTTGTTGCTAACGCTCAATTCGTTGGAGAAAACTCCAACGAAGGCTAATCTACTATTTTTAGAAAAAATGCAAAAATGACTATATCTATGAGTTGGGCATAATACTACCGATACTCTGCAAATTGACACTTCATAAAAATATTATGGGACTATTCGACAAATTATTTAATAAAAAGACATCTGACCCACCAAAGTCATTTGAAGAATTAACGATAAATGAACCTGAAACAAATTTTGACAAACTTGTTGAACAGGCTAGAATATCAGGCAACAGTACCGACCTTGAGATTCTATATAAATCATTCCTCAATCTTGAACAATGGGTTTTTATCATATCAAAAAATTACGACATTGAAGATGCAAAACCATTTATTGGAGTATTTGAAGAGCAACCGTGGTTGTACGTTTTTACTGATAGTTTTAAAGCAGACTATTATGCAAAATTATTTGGAAACTTTCATAGCAAAGACGGCAACACATTAGTTTTAAAAATGACAAGAACTGGCTCGTTAAATATGGCGAAAGAATTAAGTAAACTTGGAGTTTATGGAATTAGAATAAACGAAGGTGAGAATGGTTGGTTTTGCACCATTGAAGGATTGTTTGAAATTATTAATCACTATCAAATTGACATAAATTAAACTCCACTCGCACAAGTATCAAGCGAACCATCACTCATACCTAAAATTAGCTCAGTTTGTAAAGAGAATAAAAGACACAATTGGTTTCAGTTCAAAACTGAAAAACTATTGGTACAAGTGATGCTTCGCTTGACAATGCACCAGTAATAGAAAAGGAGGAGAGTAAAAACGCTCAATTTACAGACGGTAATTCAACAAAAAACTCCGTTCCTTTATCAGGTTCGCTTTTTAACCAAATCTTACCATGATGTGCTTCTATGATTTGTTTACTGATGTATAAACCTAAGCCAAAAGGTTGTTCTCCATCAGTGCCTTGTCGCTTAGCCGAAGTGAAAGGATCAAAAACTTTATCCTGCATTTTTAAGGGGATGCCTATCCCTGCATCTTTTACTGTAGTAATTATTTTATGATTAGATGCTTGAGTATTAATATAAATGTTAGTGCCTACAGGGCTAAATTTTATGGCATTTACTACTAGGTTATTGATTACTCTCGAGATTTTCTCTCTGTCAATATTCATTTTAATGTTAGTATCAGTATTTAAAATCAATTGCTGATTTTTGTCTTTTGCCTTAAAGCGTAGCAATTGTACACATTCAGTTAGTAATGTATCAAAAGATGTTTCTTCTTTATGGATGTCATGCTTTTGCTCAAAGTCAGTTTTTAGTAGGTCATTAATTAAGTTTAGGCTATTGTTGATAGATGTCTGTATCAGCTCTATTAGTTCGCTATCGTCTTCATCCATTTCTTTTTCTGCCAACATAGATGCCATTGCACCTACCGCTCCAATCGGATTTCGGAGGTCGTGTGCTACAATTTTAATAAGGCGTGCATAGTTTTTATTCATCGTCTCTAAATCACGCATTGTTACTTCTGCATGCTGAAACTGTAATCTGAGTGCCTCTCTTGATTTCTGTGTACTCTTCCAACTACGCCACAAAATAATTATCATTACGATAGCCATCACAGTGATTAGGATAGCCAATATCAATAGCCTAGATTGATACTTAGCCAATAGATTTGATGATTCTAACTGTTGTTCTTTCGCTGCAAAATCTTGATAATCAATACCGAATAGATTTTCTTGTTCATCTATTTTGTCGTTAATGGTTTGGTATTGCTTGCTGAATAAATAGGCATTGTAATAATCTTTTAGTTCAGCATAGATAGAAGCTAATTTTCTTGTTAGTCCTTCACTTTCAACTAAGTAACCTTTTGGAATAGCAATGGAAAGTCCTTGTTTATAATATTGAATAGCTGTTAACTTATCCCGTTGATACATTTGATCACCCATATCAGTCAAGATAATGACGGAGACATTCGAGAGGTTATTTTTTAAAGCATTTTCATTGGCTTGTTTTAATAAAGCCATGCCTTTATCAAATTGGTTATTTTTGATATAATTATCAGCAGCTAATTGGTCATAAGCTAACAAAATACGCTTGTCTTTGTATTTTTCGGCAATGTTTCTACCTTTTTGAAGGTAATAGTTTAGTGAGTCTTTACTAAACTTATGGGGGGGAGACTTGATAAGGTAGTTATAAATAACCAAGGAAAAGATAGAGTCACGACGTAGTTTCTTCCCTAGTTCCAGAGCCAGATTATAATTAATAGATGACTTTTTCTCTCGTCCCATTACTTCATAAAGAATGGCGATATTCATTAACGTTTGAACTACGTTTGCAGAGTCACGAAGTCTTTTGTATTGAATATTACCTTCATTAAAGTAGCGTAAGCCCAGTTGTATATTGCCTTTTATGAAATAAACGATTCCTAGATTGTTCAAAACATCAGCTTGCCCTTTTGCATACTTTAGCCTGTTGGCTACTTCACTAGCCTGTTTGGTATAATAAAAAGTACTATCAATGTTTATTTCGTACAAAAGGGTCGCTATCCTATTCAATGTATTTACATATACCAGACTGTCTTGTATAGTAGGTAGCGATTTTTGTAGTTTTTGGAGTTCATTAGATTGCCCATGGCAAAGTTGACTAATGGAAAAGGCTAACACAAAGAGTGTTACAATTGTTTTTAGCTTGAAAAAATATTTTAAGAGCATAATTTTTCATAGGATTTATACGCTGAGACAAGGTTTAAAGATTTTTATAAATATTTGATAAATGCAATTTTCACAGAAATACTGTCAAATAATATGAATTTTCTGTTAAATTGAATATACGATTACCATACTCAAATATATTGTTTTTCAAGATTCAAACTAACATTCGGTAGAAATAATTGATAAATACTCCCCTCGCTAATGCAAGTGACGCTTCGCTTGATACTTGCACCAGTATCAGAAAAAATATAATCAGTAAATCGAATGTTTTAGCCTCCAATGATGCAAGTGTCAAGCATAGCGTCACTTGTAACAGTAATAGAATATATCTATTTTTTAATTTTTTTGTACCTCATTTGTACTTGTTAACCCATAAAAAAAGCGACTTCCTAAATCGAAAGTCGCTTTTTTTATGGAAAAAATTTGTGACTAAGCACAGAATTCTTCAAATACCATTTCTAAGTGTCCAGCAATCATTTCTGCCGAACGACCTTCAATGTGATGACGCTCTACAAAATGAACCAATTCACCATCTTTAAACAATGCTACTGAAGGCGAAGACGGAGGATATGGCAAATGATATTCACGAACTTTTTGAGTTGCCTCTTGGTCAACACCAGCGAAAACCGTTACTAAATGTTCTGGTTTTTTAGCAGAATTCCAAACGGCTTCTTTCACACCTGGACGAGCAGTACGAGCAGAACAACCACAAACAGAGTTGATAAACACTAAAGTTGTTCCTTTTTCAGCTAATACTTGATCAACTTCTGAAGCTGATTTTAATTCTTTGAATCCTCCTTCTACGATGTCAGCACGCATCGGAGCTACTAAATGTTCTGGGTACATGATATAAAGTTTGAAAATTTGAAAAATAGTCAATTTGAAAATTGTTCTTCAAAGAAACACTTCAAATATGATTTTGTCTTGTAATAAAAAGCTAGCGTAAAAACGCTAAAGCACAACTTGATTCAAAACACAATTACATAAAACCGAGTTCCAATTTGGCTGCCTCAGACATCATGTCTTGCGAATAAGGTGGGTCGAAAGTTAATTCTACACTCACTTCGCTTACACCTTCTATTTCACGTATTTTTTGTTCAACTTCAACAGGAATTGCTTCAGCAGATGGGCATGAAGGCGAAGTTAAAGTCATCAATACGTAAACATTATTTACAGGGAAAATTTTAATATCGTAAATCAAGCCAAGTTCATACACATCCACAGGAATTTCTGGGTCATATACGCCTTTTAGTGCTTTGATTACTTCTTCTTTTAATTCAACTTCCGACATGATTTCTATCAATAATAATGAATTTCTAGGATTATATTTAGTAAATAATTAAGCTTTCAAGCCATAAGCGATAGCATAATTTTTCATTTGCTTTACCATCGAAGCCAAACCATTAGAACGAGTTTGAGCCAAATGTGAAGTCATTCCAATTTTATCAATGAAATACAAATCAGCAGCAGTAATTTCTTCGGGAGTATGTCCAGATAATACTCTGATTAACATATTCACCAATCCTTTTACGATAATCGCTTCTGAATCTGCATCAAAAAGTAGTTTGCCATTTTCAAAACGAGCATTCAGCCAAACCCTACTTTGACAACCCTTAATGATATTATCTTCCGTTTTTTGCTCTTCTGGCAAGCCTTTTAATTTTTTACCTAAATCAATGATGTACTCATATTTATCTGCCCAATCGTCAAAAAGTGCAAACTCATCAATGATTTCATCTTGTGTTTCGTTGATAGTCATAAATTCTTTTGAATAGTTTTGAAAATAGTGTTACACTGTTTTCAAACTACAATAACATTTTCTTTACTCGATGAATACCCGCCACTAATCTATCTACTTCCTCAATTGTGTTATAAACGGCAAAAGAAGCTCTTGAAGTTCCAAGTAAATTAAATCTTTGCATCAAAGGCTGCGTACAGTGATGTCCCGTTCTTACAGCAATTCCTTGATTATCAAGCAAAACTCCAATATCTTGATGATGAATTCCATCAATTACGAAACTCAATACTGATACTTTTTTCTTGGCTTGACCAATAATTCTTAGTCCTTCAATTTCAGATAATTGTTCAGTAGCATAGCTCAAAAGCATATCTTCATGGGCTGCGATATTCTCTCTTCCAAGTGCATTCGCATATTCTAAAGCTGTTTTTAACGCTACAACATCAGCAATATTTGGCGTACCTGCTTCAAACTTGTATGGCAATTCATTATAAGTAGTTTTCTCGAAAGTAACATCCTTAATCATTTCACCACCACCCATATACGGAGGCATGGCATTCAAAAGCTCTTTTTTGCCATACAAAGCACCCATACCCGTTGGTCCATATAATTTATGAGCCGAAAAAGCATAGAAATCAGCATCTAAATCTTGCACATCAATATTAAAATGTGAAGTTGCCTGAGCACCATCAATCAATACCTTTGCGCCATATTCATGTGCTAAAGCTATGATTTCTTTTACTGGGTTAATTGTACCCAATGAATTTGAAACATGGTTTACAGCCACTAATTTCACTTTTTCAGAAAGTAAATTTTCGTAGGCTTCCATGTCTAATTCACCTTGTTCAGTTACTGGAATTACTTTTAAAGTAATTCCTTTTTCTTCACAAAGCATTTGCCAAGGCACAATGTTGGAATGGTGTTCCATCCCCGACACGATGATTTCATCTCCTTCTTTGATGAATTTTCTACCAAAAGTACTTGCTACCAAGTTAATCCCTTGTGTTGTACCAGAAGTAAAAATGATTTCTTCAATAGAAGATGCACCCAAAAATTCACGAACGGCTTCTCTCGAAGCTTCAAAATCACGAGTAGCTCTTTCAGCTAATGTGTGAATTCCTCTGTGAATATTGGCATTATCGAAATTATAATAATGAGCAATGGCATTGATAACAGCAGTCGGTTTTTGTGTCGTTGCAGCGTTATCAAAATAGACCAATTTTTTCCCATTGATTTCTTGATTAAGAATAGGGAAATCTGCTCTTATTTTTTGTATGTCTAAAATATCGGTCGTTATCATGGTTTCAATGGTGCTTTTTTACTGTGAGCAATTATCCCTGATAAATCTTATCAACAACTAACTCCTGTAAATATTCTTTAATCGCAGGAATTTTCATCTTGTCAATTACTTCTTGTGCGAAGGCCAACATCAATAATGCTCTTGCTGATTCTTTTGAAATACCACGAGCTTGCATATAAAACAAAGCATCTTCGTTCAATTGTCCAGTGGTTGTACCGTGCGAACACTTAACATCATCTGCCCAAATTTCCAATTGTGGTTTGGTATTCATAGAAGCATTTTCAGACATCAATACGTTTTTACAAGATTGAAAAGCGTTTGTTTTCTGAGCATCTTCACGAACAAAGATTTTACCATTGAATACTCCAACAGAATTATCTTTCAAAATACCTTTATATAATTCGTTAGATTCTGAATTTGGCTTGGCGTGGTCAACAGCTGTATGGTTATCAATATGCTGTTTTTTGTTTGGAATATATAAGCCAAACATATTCGCTTCTGCGTACTCGCCATCAATTTTAATATTGAGGTTATTACGTACAAAACCTCCATTAGCGGTTACAGTATTGGCTGTAAAAACTGATTTCCCAGCTTGTAGCACCGATGTTGTACCAATATGGTAAGCTTTGTCTGATTCGTTCTGAACTTTGTAATAATGTACGTTTGCTTCTTCTTCAATAAAGAATTCCGTTACTGCATTGGTAAATGAAGCGTTTTCTCCTAAAGAACGGAAAGCCTCTGCAATTTGTACTTCTGAACGTTTTCCAACTACAATTAAGTTTCTTGGCTGAGATGCTACATTTACTTTACGAGCATCAGCAATGAATCTTAAAATAACTGGCTGAGTAACTACTTTATTCGCTGGCACATGAACAAAAATTCCATTATGTGCGAATGCAGTATTTAATGCAGTAAAAGCATTGTTTTTTGAATCAGCATATTGATTAAAATACTTCTCAACTAAAGCTGGTTCTTGCTTGATAGCATCAGAAAAAGTTAAAATTTGAAGTTCTGAAGCTGGACTTACGATAGAAGAAAGTTCTGCATTGTAAACGCCATTCACATAGTAAAGGATATTTCCTTCAAGGTTTGGAATTGACGATTCCGCTACGTCTTGTGCTGAAAAATCAGAAGCTGCATTAAATTCAAAAGCTTGATTAACCAAGTTTTTGACATTAGAATACTTCCACTCCTCGTGTTTTATCGTCGGAAAGCCCAAAGTTTCGAATGTTTTCAACGCTTCTTGACGAACTTGGTGAACAGCAGATTTTGCTGCACCATTCATACGTCCTTCAATCGTTTGAAAATCTGAAATTAATTGAGCCTTTAATGAATCTTTATTATCCATGTTAATAATTGATATTGCTGTGTTATCAGAATGACCAATACACAATAAAACTCTAAATTGAATTAAGCGATTGTTTCGCCCAATTCTTCAGCATCTACTTCTGCTTTAATCCAGTCGTAACCTCTTTCTTCTAATTCTAAGGCTAATTCTTTAGTACCAGATTTTACGATACGTCCTTTGTATAAAACGTGAACAAAATCAGGTACGATATAATCCAATAAACGTTGATAGTGAGTAACCACAATCACAGCATTATCAGGAGATTTCAGTTTATTTACGCCTTCCGCTACAATACGAAGTGCATCAATATCAAGTCCTGAATCCGTTTCATCCAAAATGGCTAATTTAGGTTCAAGTACCGCCATTTGGAAAATCTCATTTTTCTTTTTCTCACCACCCGAAAAACCTTCGTTCAAAGCACGGTTCAAAAGAGATTGGTCGATATTCACATAAGCCATTTTCTGTTTGAACATTTTCAAGAACTGAACAGCATCCATTGGCTCTTCGCCACGATATTTACGGATTTCGTTTACAGCAGTTTTCAAAAAGTTGGTTGTTGAAACTCCTGGAATTTCAACTGGATATTGAAACGCTAAGAAAATACCTTCAGCAGCACGTTCTTCAGCAGCTAATTCTAATAAATCTGTTCCGTTAAAATCTACGCTTCCACCAGTTACTTCATAGTCTTCACGTCCTGCTAATACGGAAGCTAGAGTACTTTTCCCAGAACCGTTTGGTCCCATGATTGCGTGTACTTCACCCGCCTTAACTTCAAGATTAATTCCTCTGAGGATTTGCTTCTCCCCAATCTTCGCCTGTAAATTGTCTATTTTGAGCATTTTATCTATTAATTTCTAAACCTTGATTGATGGAGATTAACATTTACCTATTGATGTATTTCAAAATGATTACTCAATTGTAAACTTCCCAATCATGATACAAAATTAAATATTGTATTTTTTAAATACTATACTTTATTTAGAACAACTCTAAGTAAATGAAAAAAGTTTGGTCATTACTATATTTTTAGGGCTTGTTAAGAATAAAATAACTGGATTAAAGTCAAATCAATTAAAAATTTGTGGGGCAAAATTATTTTCTCAAAAAATTATTACTCGAAAACATAGTTTAAATTCAATAGGCAATGTTTTCAAAATTACCTTTCAAAACAGGCTTGACAATGCTAAAAAATTATGAGTACTTGCGAGAAATCAGATTTCATCAATCATTTTTATGGAAAATCTCATCCAAGTTTCTTCAGAAGTTGGCACGCTTAGGCGATTGCTCATTCATAGTCCCGATAGTGGTTTAGGCAAAGTTGTCCCTTCAAAAGCACAAGATTGGCTTTTTGAAGACATCGTTCATTTAGATACAATGCGCCGTCAAGAATATGATTTTTACGTAAAAACATTACTTTACTTTCTCGACCCAGATAAGATAAAAGGGAAATTGGCAACGATTAATGCCGATAATGAACGTAATTTTTTCAAGCCAGATCATCCTGAATATTTCAATTCAGATAAAGTAATTGAACTTCAGAAATTACTTTCTGATATTTTGGAGAATGATTTAGTGAGGATGAAACTCGTTGCGGCAGCTTGTGCTATTGAAAAAGAGTGGTACACTACGCATGACGAACTTTTCAATCTCCCTCCTATCGAATTAGCTAAAACGTTGATTTCTGGAAGTACTCCTTCTGGCGAAATGCTTTTCCCTCCTATTCCAAATTTTATTTTTACTCGTGATATTGGGATTACTATTAACGACCATATTTTACTGAATCGTCCGAAAAAGCAGGCTCGTACTCGTGAAGCCTTATTGGTACAATATATTTTCTTTAATCACCCGATTTTTGATGAGGTTCGTAAAAATTTAATTGAAATTCCAGACAATGAAACGCTTTTCTTGTTGCCAGAATACGAAGCCAACGAAGCACAAACTACATTAGAAGGTGGCGATGTAATGATGGTCGCAAAAAACCATTTACTGATTGGTATTTCGGAAAGAACAACGGTAAATGCGGCAAAACAAGTAATTAAAATCTTGTTTGAAAAGAAAATTGTGGATAAAATCACTCTAGTAAAAATTCCGAACAAACGTGATTATATGCACATTGACACGGTTTTTACGCAAGTAAAACGCAATGTTTGGGTATTGCTAGGTTCTTTGGCAAAACCACAATTGAAGGCAGAAGATGAAGTATTAATTAAAGCAGGTTTGCTCCCTTCTAAAAAAGCGGAACAAGTACATATTGTTCAGTTTCGTCGTGGACAAGCACATGAACCTCGTGAAATTGCTAGTTTGGAAGAATTATTAACCGAAATTTCTATTTACGACCTTGGTTGTCAACCTTTGGATGTAAAGTTTATTTACTCAGGAAATAATGAATTTCCTTATGGAGCCAGAGAACAATGGACGGATTCTTGTAATTTATTAGCAGTGAAAGAAGGTGTAGTTATCGGTTATGATAGAAACGATAAAACACTTGAGGCTTTCAAAGAAGTAGGATTTGAAACCATTAAGATGGAGGATTTATTAAATGATTTTGAATCAGGAAAACGTTCGCCCGAAACCATTCAAAACACTTTTATTATGCTTCCCTCGGCAGAGCTTTCAAGAGCAAGAGGTGGCTCGCACTGTATGTCGATGCCCATTTTAAGAAGTGAACTATAATCAAAACAAGCATCAATTAACAATTTCAAAAGCCATGCAAAATCAAACTACTGCTCATATTTTAATGATTCGTCCAGTTCGTTTTGGTTTCAATGAACAAACTGCTACTTCGAATGCTTTTCAAAATCAAGCTTTTGGTAAAGAAACGCAAGCTAGTTCACAAGAAATTGCTTTAAAGGAATTCGATGAAATGGTGGCTCAACTCCGCAAAGCGGGCGTTGATATTATCGTTATTGAGGATACGCCAAATCCACATACTCCTGATTCTATTTTTCCGAACAACTGGATTTCGTTTCATAACGATGGCACAGTAATTCTGTACCCAATGCAGGCAGAAAATAGACGATTGGAACGTAGAGAAGATATTGTAAATGGTCTTCAAGAGAAATTTTATGTCAATAAAATCATTGATTTGTCGTCTTTTGAACAAGAAGAGAAATTCTTGGAAGGTACAGGTTCAATGGTTTTAGACCGTAAAAATAAAATTGCTTACGCCTGTATTTCACCAAGAACGCATCAAGAAGTATTGGCTGAATTTGCTTTGCAAACGAATTATCAAATAGTAGCTTTTGAAGCAGTAGATGGAAATGGCAAGCAAATTTACCACACCAATGTATTGATGTGTGTTGGCGGTATGTTTTCTGTAGTTTGCTTAGAAGCCGTTTCAGATTTAGATGAACGCTTGCAATTGAGAAATTCTTTAGAATCAAATGGCAAAAGAATTATTGAAATTACACTGGCACAAATGAATCAATTCGCTGGCAACATGCTAGAAGTAAGAAGCGAAAAAGGTGATAAAATGTTAGTGATGTCTAATACAGCCTATTATTCATTAACTTCTTCACAAATAAAAATTCTTGAAGATTACTGCACAATTCATCATTTCGACCTTTCGATGATAGAAGGAAATGGTGGCGGTTCTGCTCGTTGTATGATGGCAGAAGTACATTTACCCCTGAAATAATTTCAAATTGAATTCCACAAGAATGTTTTCAATGAACTTTCAGATTAACTTTGTCGTTTGAAAAACAACAACAGGATATAAATTTTAATAACGATATGGTAACGATCACAGAAATAGCAGCCAATAAAATCATAGAACTACGTCAAAAAGAAGGACTTACTAGCGACTTTAATGTTAGAGTAGCCGTTGAAGGAGGAGGATGTTCGGGCTTGATGTATAATCTTGATTTTGCTTCTCAACCGCAAGCAACTGACATGGTTTTTGAAGATAAAGGCGTAAAGATTATGGTTGACAAAAAATCAATTCTATATTTAGCTGGTACTGAACTTGATTTTTCAGACGGTTTAAATGGAAAAGGCTTTCAATTCAAAAATCCAAATGCTACACGTACTTGTGGATGTGGCGAAAGTTTTTCGGTTTAGAAATCATTACGATTTATAAAGGAGTGTCATTTAAGCAAAGCTTAGATGACACTTTTTTTTTGCGCTACAAGTCATTTCACACAAGTCACTTCTACTTCTAATAAAGAGGCAAGTCAATAAATTTGATTACTACAATCTTTATCACTTTTTCGAATAAAGAATATCAGTCACATCCAATTAAAAATTGGTCAGTCATGAACAAAAAATGGTGGCACATCAATAAAAACTGGTCAATCATGAATAAAAAATAGTGGCATATTAATGAAAACTGGTCAGGCATAAACAAAAAATGATGGAATCTCAATAAAAATTAGTCAAGCATAAACAAAAAATGGTGACATCTCAATAAAAATTAGACAAGCATGAACAAAAAATAATAGTATCTCAGTAAAAATTAGTCAATGATGAACAAAAAATAGTGTCATTTCAATCAATTTTCAACAAGCTCCAAAATCATCTTAGCAAGCTCCACCTCTTTATTTTATTAATATAATCTAATATTTTCACGAATATTCATAATTTTGACCCGTATTTAAACATTCAATTATGCTTTACTCAAGAATTGCAGGTATCGGACATTACGTACCTGAAAACA
The DNA here is from genome assembly GCF_034930985.1 of Arcicella lustrica. NCBI lineage: Bacteria > Pseudomonadati > Bacteroidota > Cytophagia > Cytophagales > Flectobacillaceae > Arcicella > Arcicella lustrica. Next base: position 113,014 of record NZ_JAYGIM010000016.1, on the reverse strand, counting down.
TCATCAGCAATCAACATTTAGAAACATTAATGGATACTTCGGATGCTTGGATAACTGAACGAACGGGTATCAAAGAGAGAAGATACTTTACTTTGGGTAAAGACACCAATGCTTCAATGGCTACCGAAGCTGCCAAAATAGCGATTGAAAGAGCTGGAATTAGTGCAGAAGACATTGACTTTATTGTTTATGCCACCATTACTCCTGATTATTACTTCCCCGGACCGGGTTTTGTGATGCAAAGAAATTTAGGGATTCAAAATGCTGGAGTACTTGATATTCGAGACCAATGTTCTGGATTTATTTATGCTTTATCCACAGCAGACCAATTTATTCGTTCTGGAATGTATAAAAACATTTTAGTAGTTGGTGCTGAAATACAATCAACTTTCCTCAATCCAAGTAATGAAGGGCGAGGCGTTGCTGTAATTTTTGGAGATGGAGCTGGCGCTGTGGTCGTTCAAGCAACGGAAGATGAAAAACACAGAATACTTTCAACACATTTACACGCAGATGGCAGATACGCAGAAGATCTTTATGTAAAAGAGCCAAGCAGTAGTAGCAGTGCTGGTAGATTTTATGATAATTTAGTTAATGACAAAACAAGCGGAGATGTAATTATGAATGGAAATGCTGTTTTTAAACATGCTGTAGTACGTTTTCCAGAAGTAATCCGTGAAGCTTTAGATAAAAATGATTTACAAGCTGAGGATATAGATTTATTAGTACCTCATCAAGCTAACTTGCGAATCTCAGAATATGTTCGCCAACAAATGGGATTACCAGAAGAAAAAGTCATGAATAATATTCAAAAGTATGGCAACACAACGGCAGCTTCAATTCCAATAGCACTTTGCGAAGCATGGGAAACCGGAAGAATAAAAGACGGTGATTTAGTCTGTTTAGCCGCTTTTGGTAGCGGATTTACTTGGGGCTCTGCTTTGATTCGATGGTAAATACTTCTCAATTTATCGCTATTGTAAAAACGATAACAAAGCATTAAAATCTTATTCAAAAAATAAAAAACCTGCAAGAAAATAAATCCTTGCAGGTTTTTATTTATAGAAAAATCTCAAAGCTCATCACTCAAGACTTAAAGCTATCAACTACCAAATAAAGCGAGTAGAAAGGAATGTTGATTCTTGGTTTTCTACAATTTGGTTAACGATGGCTTTGTTCTCGGCAGTTTCTTTAGTAGCCACTACTGTTCTGATTGAGAACGAACGCAATGCCGCTGTTACTGAGAGTGTTCCTTCTGCCGAATCTTTACGACCAGTGAAAGGAAAACCGTCTGGTCCACGCTGACATTGTGAGTTAATATTTACACGAGAAACTTGGTGAACGGCAACATCCATTAATTCAGAAATTTGGTGAACATCTTTACTGAAAATAGATACTTGTTGTCCATGAGATGATTCAATTAAATAATTAATTGGCTCTTGTATATCGCTAAATGATACAACTGGAACTAATGGGCCAAATTGCTCTTCATGCCATACTTTCATTTCTCTCGTCACAGGATATACCAATGCTGGGTAAACAATTGATTTGAACGATTCGCCACCACCTTCGTTGACTACTTTTGCACCGTGTGCAATGGCATCTTCAATCAATTCTTTTAAATATGCTGGTTTGTTTGGTTCAGGAAGTGGCGTGATGTTTACTCCTTTTTCCCACATCATACCCAATTTCAACTTACCAATTTCTTCAGACATACGCTTGTTGAAAGCATCAACCAACGATTCGTGAACCCACATCATTTTCAAAGCTGTACAACGCTGACCGTTGAACGACAATGAACCTAACATACATTCTTTCACGGCTAATTCTAAATCTGCACTTTCAGTAACGATGGCTGCATTTTTAGCATCTAGTCCTAAAATTGCTCTCAAACGGTTTACTTTCGGGTGCATTTTTTTCAATTTATCCGCTACTTTCGACGAACCAATCAAAGTCAAAGCATCAATTCTACCTGATTCCATCAATTGTGGAACTACCGAATTTCCACGACCATAAATCGTATTAATTACACCTGCTGGAAACGAAGTACGGAAAGCTTCTAACAATGGATAATGCAATAAAGTACCATGTTTTGGTGGCTTGAACATCACGATATTTCCCATAATCAACGCAGGAATTAAAGTCGTAAATGTTTCATTCAATGGATAATTGAATGGCCCCATACACAAAACAATACCAAGTGGCGAACGACGAACCTGTCCGATGATTCCTTCTTCAATCATAAATCTTGAAGAATTACGGTCGATGTCTTTCAAAGCACCAATTGTATCATAAATGTATTGAACGGTACGGTCGAATTCTTTTTGTGAATCACCTAAAGATTTACCGATTTCCCACATCAATAATTTCACAACTTCATCACGTTTCGTAATCATTTGTTGCGTGAATTTCTCAACGCATTCAATACGATGAGCTACCGACATTGAAGGCCACTCGCCACGACCGTGGTCGAAAGCTTTTACGGCAGCGTCCAAAATCTCCATCGCATCTTCTGGATTGGTGATAGGGTACGAACCGATTCTTTTTTGTTCCAAACCGCTTGATGTTTGAACATAAATCGGAGACCAAACGTCTTGGGTTTTTCCAGCCCATTGACGCATCTCACCGTTTACTAAATACTCTCTTTGCTCAATCGGCTCAGTGAGGTTATATTCCGCTGGAATCTGAGCTTCGGTTGGAAATAATGTTTCTAAGTTTTTTACAGATGACATGAATTTTTCTTCTTAAAAAAGTACAATGATTTAGATTTTCGTCTTGGCAAAGTTTAAAAGAAAGGAATTTCAACAAGTAGAATACTACCGTTTTATTTTAATAATTATAAATATACTAAAAATAGTCATAATTATTGTTTTGCAGTTAAAAGTGCTTGTTACTTCTTTAAGATAAAAAAAATGACTCGTCAAAAGGTTTTCAACTGATATTTTCGACGAAGTTTGTTAATTAAAAACTTCTTTTGCGCTGTAAAACTCTCAGGATTTACCTGATTAAAAATCACTTTAAGGTCTTGAAATTCCTCTGGATTATCCCAAAGAAATTTTTCTGAATCTATATTTTTTTGTTCGAGATACTGTTCAAAAACCATGATGATTGATTGAATATTTGTGAAAAATTGATTCATCGAATACTAAGATTCAAGTAAAACAACTCCTCTTTTTTGTTTGAAAAATAAATATACCAAAGAAGTAAATGCAAAAAAAGCTGCAAGAAAATATGGGATAATAATATTCTCTACTTTCCCTTGATAAATTTGCCCTGCAAATAATGCTCCTAAACCAATGCCTGCCTCCAGCGCAATATACGTTGTAGCGACTGCCCTTCCTCTATAAAATTCGTCAGATAAATCTACAGTCCAAGCCATTAATGTTGGCGTATTGAATCCCCATGAGAACCCAAACAAGATTGACGCTAACATAAATACCCAAAAAGAGCTAGTCAAAGCGCAAAGTACCATTGAAAATACCAAAATGGCTGATGAAATCATTAAAATTGGAATTCTTCCGTATTTATCTGATGATTTTGCAAAAAACAATCTGACCGTCAGCGAAGAAATTGTATAAATTGTAAAGAAAAGTCCTTTGTTGGTAATGCCCAATAGTTTGGTTTGGTCTGGCACAAGTGTCAGTAGTACACCAGAAGAAAAAGATACCAAAAGCATGACCGTAAAAGCTGGAATTACTCTAGGTTCAAAAACGTCTTTCCAACCAATTTTAAATAATTTAAGCGAAAAAGCTTCTTTCTGAGTTATAGGAAGTGTTTCTCGCATGTTGAGCAATATTAAAATTGATAGCAATGCGAAAGCCGAAGAAGTAAAAAACATCACATTGATAGAGGTCCAATCGGTTAAATAACTTCCAATACTTGGTCCGATTGACATTCCCGTTGCTGTAAAAATCCCTAACATTCCTTGTGCTTCTCCCCTTCTATCTTCAGGAATAATATCGGCAACATAAGCCGAAGTTGCCGTAGGTTTTGTACCAGTAGAAAAGCCATGTAAAAATCGAAGTAACAAAAAACCCGCAATTGTATGCACAAAAGGATACAAACCGCCACAAACAAAACAAACGATTGAACCAAACGCCATAACGGGTACTCTACCGATAGTGTCCGTCAATTTTCCAGAAAAAGGACGAGCAAAACCTGCGGTAAGTGTAAATAAAGCAATGATGTAGCCAATGTATTCCTTTCCTCCCATCGAACCCAAATAATCGGGCAATTCTGGAATCATCATTTGAAAACTAGCAGAAAAAAGAAAATTACTGAGACAAAGTAACCAAAACTGAGTAGTATATATTGAAGGTTGTTTTTCCATTCGCAAAGATAATTAGTAGCTACAAGCATTAAGCTTTAGCCACTAACCAAATTAAAATCTCATAATTCATATTTAATAACTCTTCATTATTGAAGAAGTTTTTTACTTTCACGCTTATTGAGCGTCATCAAGAAAGCGGGAAGTAATACCAAATTGCAAATCATCGCCATCAACAATGTGATAGAAATTAGTATTCCCAAAGATTGTGTTCCTTTAAAAGTTGAGGCTGTAAAGATGAAAAAGCCTGTAAACAAGACGATTGCTGTATAAAACATCGAAACTCCAGTATTTAAAATGGTTTCTGTAATGGCTTCTTTAACCGTTCTGTTTTTATTCAATAATTCGTCTTTATAGCGAGTCAAAAAGTAAATAGTACCATCTGATGAAATCCCGAAAGCGATTGAAAAAATCAAAATGGTAGAGTATTTCAAATGAATATTAAAGAAACCCATTAAACCAGCTGTAATTAAAAGAGGAATTAAACTTGGCAAAGTAGAGATAAAAACCATTTTCCAAGAACGGAACAACAATGCCATAATGATACAAATCAAGAAAATAGCTTGTAGCGTACTTTCTACTAAATTGCCTTGTAAGTAATCATTTTGCCAAGCATAAATTACGCTGTTTCCAGTAATTTCAGCATCATAACCACGTTTATCGCCTTTCTTATAAAACTCATTTGTTTCAGCATTATAGTTGAAAATCGTATCAATTTTCGGTTGTAATTCTTTAATGATTTCATTGGTACGAACTGTTCCACAATCGGCAATTTGAAAACTGACACGAGTATAGCGTTTGGTAGAATCAATAAATCCTTTAGCTAAATTTTGCTTCCCAGAAAGGCTTGAATTATACTCTTTCAGTTTTGCGAGTTCGTCGATACCCGGCAAAACAAAGTATTTTGGATCTCCACCACGGTAAGCCTGATAAATAAATTTAGCGGCTGTCACTAATGAAACAGGCTTTGTAAATTCTGGATACTTGGCAAATTCCTTTTCCATTCTTTTTATTTTGGTAAAAAGTTCTGGTGAATTCATTACTCTTCCAGCTTCATAAGTATCAATAGCAACTTCAAAAGGCATAATTCCTTTGAAGTTCTTCTCAATAAATTTTAAATCTGTGTAAATCGGATTGTCTTTCGTTAAATCATCAACGATAAATCCGATTGATTTTATTTTAGTAGTTCCATAAACCGAAACACCAATAATACTTAGTATGACTAAATAAATAACCGTTCTACGATTATTCACCCAGCGGTCAACTGCCACTAATATTTTTGCAATTCTACCAGATTCTAAACGAGCAGTATGTTTACTTGATGGCGGCGCTAAATAGCTAAACATAATCGGAATCAAAATCAAAGAAACCGCATAAGTCAACATAACATTGATGGCGGCAACGATGCCAAATTCCATTAAAAATATACTTCCTGTAAAAGCAAAAACGCCAAAACCAATTGAAGTAGTAAGATTAGAAAGGACTAAGGTCTGACCAATTTTTTCGATAGTTACTTTTAAAGCTAATTGCTGGTCGCCATGTAAAGCGTATTCTTCGTGATATTTATTGACAATAAAAATGGCATTGGGTACACCAATCACTACCACCAAAGGTGGAATTAATCCTGAAATAATCGAAATCTTAAAACCGAAAAGTACAATAATGCCCAAAGCTGAAACAATGCCAATCAACACAACCGCCAACGCTACCAACATCACCTTGATGTTTTTGAAAAACACCAATAAAATCAATGAAGTAACAACAATGGCTAAGATTAGAAAAATGCCTAATTCATTGGTAATCTGAGCCGTCATTTCTGTACGAATAAAAGGCATTCCAGAAAGATGCAACTCGGTTTTTTCTTTTTCTTCAAAATATTGAGCAATTGATTTTATCTTTTTTACAGCTTCTACCCTACTTTTATCATTGATGGCACTTTGGTCAAAAGTAATCATCATCAAATGCACATTCCCTGCTTCGTTAATGATAAATCCTTTGTAAAATGGCAATTTATCTAATTTCGTTTTGACAGAATCTACTTCAATTTGTGACGTCGCTCTTTGAGTAATAAGATTCTTCGTGATAAAACGTTTTAAAGAATCATCTTTTTCAACTCTTGGAATATTACCCGCAAAAACTACTGTTTTTATTCCCTTTACTGCTTTGATTTCTGTCGCTAAATCTTGCCACTGCTGGAAAAAAGCCAGTTGAAACATTTTATCCGTTTCAACGCCAATTACCATTACAGAGCCATCTTCACCAAATCTATTTTTGAAAGATTCATACAACTGAAAACGCTCGTCCGACTTAGGAAGGATTTTGGGTAATTCGCTAGAAACTTGTGTTTTAGCAGCCATAATCGTCATTAAAATTGCAAGAGCAATAACAGCTGATAAATAAGAAAGTCGATATTTAAGAATTGAAAGGGCTAAATTATGCCAAAAGTTTTTCATTTTTTATGTTTGATAAAATAGATTCAACATTTCAATGGCAGCATTGATGGGCAACTTTTTACCTTCACTTACTTCTTGTTGAATATCTTTGAGATGATGGCTAACATTTGGATGTTGATAAAATTTTTCTTCTAAGGATTGTTTTATAAAATCATACATCCAAGCAAGATTTTGCTCGCTACGTTTCTGTTGAAAAAATCCTTTTTCAGTAAATAGTAGACGATGTTTTTCGATGGATTGCCAAATTTCACTAATCCCTTTTTCTGTAAGTGCCGAGCAAGTGAGTACTTCTGGATACCAACCTGTTTGATTGGGCGGAAATAAATGTAAAGCACTTTGATAAGCTACTTTTGCCAAACCAGCTTGTAATTCATTGCCTGAATCTGTTTTGGTGATGGCTATCAAATCAGCCATTTCCATAATTCCTTTTTTGATGCCTTGCAATTCATCTCCCGCACCTGCCAACATTAATAACAAAAAGAAATCGACCATGCCATGAACCAGTGTTTCTGACTGACCAACACCAACTGTTTCAATAATAATTACTTCAAAACCTGCGGCTTCACAAAGTAACATGGCTTCACGAGTTTTATTGGCTACTCCGCCTAAACCTCCACTCGTTGGCGAAGGGCGAATATAAGCCAGTGGCTCGTTGACCAATTTTTCCATTCTGGTTTTATCACCAAGAATACTTCCTTTACTAATTTGTGAGCTTGGGTCGATGGCTAAAACGGCAACTTTTTTTCCTTGTTTAGTTAAAAATTGACCAAAAGCTTCGATAAAAGTACTTTTGCCAACACCAGGCACACCAGTAATCCCAATTCTAATTGAATTTCCTGTTTTGGTTAAAACTGCATTTAGCACTTCACGAGCCAATATTTTATCTGCGGGCAAATTGCTTTCTGTCAGCGTGATTGCTCTGCTGAGAATCATTCTGTTCGCTGCCAAAATGCCGTCGATATATTCTTTGGTTGTTAAGCGTTTAAGCATTTCGCTTTAAAATAATTTCTGCCCATTCTAAATCTTCTGGTGTGGTAATTTTGATGTTTTCGTAAGAACCTTCAATTAGATTAATATCAAAATCTGCAAATTCTACCACACTAGCATCGTCGGTAAAAGTACTTAATTCTTCCGTTTCAAATGCCTTTTTAATGATTGAAACCTGAAAAGTTTGTGGGGTTTGTATCAAACGAACTGTTTGTCTGTCAATTGCTTGTCCGTTTACTCGTACAGAATCTTTAGATGCCACACTTACCACAGCCGTTCCTTTTGCTTGTGCTACTTCAAAACTTTCACGGATAATATCTTTACTTACAAATGGGCGAACACCATCGTGAACAGCTACAATTCCATCTGTTTCTATGACAGCCAATCCATTTTTCCCAGATTGAAATCTTGAATTTCCACCTTTTACTAATTGATGTGCTACAGTAAAATGATGCTTTTGACATAATTCTTTCCAAAAATCAAATTGACTTTCGGGTAAAACTAAAATTAAATCGATGTCTGCAAAAGCTTCTTTAAAACGGATTAAAGTGTGCATCAAAACGGGTAATCTGCCAATTTCAATAAATTGCTTGGGCAAATTACTCCTCATTCGGCTTCCACTTCCGCCCGCTACGATGATGGCATATTTTTTCATGAATACTTAGAAAGAATCGGTAAAATCCTATAAAACAATTAGGCGAAAGACCTAAGCCGTATTGATGCTTAATGTCTTTCGCCTGATTCTTAGAGATTATTCATCTTAAATAATCAACATGGCATCGCCATAACTAAAGAATTTATATTTTTCTTTGATAGCGATTTGGTATGCTTCCTTAATCAAATCATAACCACCAAAAGCAGAAGTCATCATCAATAAAATAGATTCTGGCAAGTGCATATTGGTTAATAATGCGTTAGGAATTCTGAAATCGTAAGGAGGGAAAATAAATTTATCCGTCCAACCTTCAATTGGTTTTAAGTGACCATCTGCTGAAACTGACGATTCCAAAGCTTTCAAAACAGTTGTTCCGATTGCACAGATTTTCTTTTTACCATCAATTCCTTCATTTACTACATCACAAGTTCTTTCTGTGATATTGAAATTTTCAGAATCAGTTTTATGTTTTGTCAAATCTTCAACATCTACCTGACGGAAAGTTCCTAAACCAACATGTAATGTTAATGGAGTAAAGTTAATTCCTTTTAATTCCAAACGCTTCATGATGATTTTCGAGAAGTGTAAACCAGCAGTTGGAGCAGCCACAGCACCTACGTGTTCAGCATAAATTGTTTGATAACGTTCCTCATCGGCAGGCTCTACTTTACGTTTGAAACGAATTTCATCTGGTAGTGGCGTTTCACCTAATTGGTGAATAGCTTTCATTAAAGCTTTGTGGTCACCATCATACAAGAAACGGATAGTACGCCCACGTGAAGTAGTATTGTCAATTACTTCAGCTACTAAATCGCTATCACCAAAATATAATTTATTACCAACTCTGATTTTACGAGCAGGATCTACTAATACATCCCAAAGGCGGTGTTCCCTATTTAATTCACGCAATAAAAATACTTCAATTTTTGCACCAGTTTTTTCTTTTTGTCCAAACAAACGAGCAGGAAAAACTTTAGTATCATTGGTAACCATTACATCGCCATCGTCAAAATATTCTAATATGTCCGAAAACATACGGTGCTCAATTGTTTTGGTTTTTCTATTTACGACCATTAATCGTGATTCACCTCTGTTCTCTGGTGGGTACAAGGCAATGAGGTTATTAGGGAGGTCGAATCTGAACTCAGATAGTTTCATTCTAATAATGTTTGCGGTTTTTTCGCCTGGAGTCATTTCTTACGGTTTTTAAACTTGGATTTTGTTTGATAAAATGATTGGTCTATGGGTTTTTATCGTATAAAACCAAAACATCTATCCTGATTTTATACCAAAGTCTCACGCCCTATAGCTAAATGACTTCAATACGATTCTTGCAAATATACAATTTCGAGATAGGGCTTGTCAATACAAAATGATAATAAATTAGTCTTTTAGTTGATTATTCGAAATTATTTAGCGATTATACACAGAAGCCTAAAGCGAACAAGCTCATTATTAGGCAATTGTATTTATCTCAAAAAATTGAAATAAAAAAAATATTTTATTGGATAACTTTAAAATTGCTGATTTTCAGAAGGTTTTCAGTTTAGTTAATCATTTTCACTAAAATATTTTCAAGAACCAAAACCTCAAATCGAACAAAAAGAGTAATAAATGGTTAAATGAAAGTATCTAAGTATATTATTATTTTTAACAATCGTCAAATGTCTAAAATTTCAATTTTCTGGTTCCGCCGTGACCTCCGTTTACATGATAATGCAGGTTTGTATCATGCACTCAAAAAAGGTATGCCAGTATTACCAATCTTTATTTTCGACAAAAATATTTTAGATAAATTAGCAGACAAACGTGACCGTAGAGTTGAATTTATTCACCAAGCTTTAACTGAAATCCAAGCATCTTTGAAAGAATTAGGTTCTTCATTATTAGTAAAATACGGAACACCCGAAGAAGTATTTCCTGAATTACTCAATCAATATGATATAGCAAGTATTTTCACCAATCACGATTACGAATTGTATGCCAATGAAAGAGATGAGAGCGTTCGAGAATTCGTAACAAGCGAAAACATAGATTTTAATACTTATAAAGACCAAGTAATTTTTGAAAAGAAAGAAGTCCTCTCCGGCACAGGCACTCCTTACACAGTTTTTACGCCTTACAGCAGAAAATGGAAAGAAAAACTCAATGACTTTTATTTAAAATCATATCCTACTGAAAAGTACTTTAAGCACTTTTTTCAGACACAACCTTTTGAATTTCCGACTTTGGCGTCAATGGGTTTTGAAGCAATTGGTACAAATTTCCCAACTAAAGTATTAAGAGATTCTATCGTAAAAAATTATGCTGAAAAACGAGATTTTCCAGCGATTGTCGGTACTTCAAGATTATCCGTACATCTTCGTTTTGGTACGCTAAGTATTCGTGAATTAGCCCGAAAAGCAAAAACGCTTTCTGAAACTTGGCTCAATGAATTAATCTGGCGAGATTTTTACTTCAATATTTTATACAATTTCCCCCATATTTCTCAAGGTCATGCTTTTAGGAAAGACTATGATAAAATCATCTGGCGAAATAACGAAACAGAATTTAAAGCTTGGTGCGAAGGCAAAACTGGCTACCCGATTGTAGATGCGGGAATGCGGGAATTGAATGCTACGGGTTTTATGCACAACCGTGTTAGAATGATTGTTGCGAGTTTTTTAACTAAGCATTTGTTGATTAACTGGCGTTGGGGTGAAGCTTATTTCGCTCAAAAATTATTAGATTTTGATTTTGCGGCTAATAATGGTGGCTGGCAATGGGCATCTGGAAGTGGTTGCGATGCGGCTCCGTACTTTAGAGTATTCAATCCAACATTACAAACTCAGAAGTTTGATAAAAACCTTGAATACATTAAAAAATGGGTTCCAGAATTGAATAGTTTTGATTATCCTCAGCCAATCGTTAATCATGATGTGGCAAGGAAAAGAGTTTTGCCAGTTTATCAGAAAGCGTTGAAGGAGATTTAAGAGGCAAGAGACAAGAAGCAAGACAAAAGAATTGGTTCTAAGATTTTTATGTCTTGCTTTTCTATTCTTCTTGTCTCTTGCTTCTTGTCTCTTAAATCTCCTCAAAACTAATCCTTCAAAATATAATCCTTCAATTTTACTTCTAAATCTTGAACAGACATATTTCTGAAAATCCCTCCGTGGTTTACGAATGAAATTTCTGCTTTCTCTTCCGACACTACGATGATGGCGGCATCTGTTTGTTCGCTCATTCCAAAGGCAGCACGGTGTCTGAAACCTAATGCTGGTGAAATTGTACCACTTTCTGAAACGGGAAGCATACAACGAGCCGCAGCAAGCCTTCCGCCTTTAATGATAACAGCGCCGTCGTGCAAAGGACTATTTTTATGAAAGATTGTCAGCAATAATCTTTTTGATACTTCTGCATCCAACACATCGCCCGATTCGATAAATTTCTTTAAATCATCTTCTTTTTCAATCACAATCAAAGCCCCTGTGTAAGTGGTTGCCATTACTTTTACAGCTTCTACGATAGATTGTAAGGTAGAAAGATTCTCTTTTGATACTTTAGGAGTATAAAATCTTTTGAGCAAAGCATTTTCACGAAAAGAAGTAGAGCGACCAAGCATCATTAAAAAACGACGAATTTCTTGCTGGAAAATAATCAACAAAGCCAATACGCCCATGTTCATAAACTGTCCTAAAATAGAAGACAGAAATTCCATTCCTAATGCTTTTGACACCAAGAAAACACCATAAATAAGTATATAGCCAAAGAAAATCTTGTTAGCAATACTTCCTTGTATCAGTTTATAAATCTGATACAACATATATGCTACCAATAAAATATCTAAAATATCAATCCAATCAATTGTTAAAAAGCCTATTCGCATAGTATATTTTTTGTTTTAAAAAGAGGTTGTAAATATTTAGCAAAGCACGATTCATAAACTATCTGGTAATACCCAATATTGTTGCTCCGTCCAAACATATTTTCGCATACGTTTCTAATTTTGAAGGTTGGCAAACTCCAGCAAAATCGCCCTTACATCCCAACATATCAGTAATTACTTGAAAATGTAAATGTGGAGGCCAATCTCCATTAATAGGAAAGTCACCAAACTCAGCAATTTGTTCTCCTGCATCAAAGACTTTTCCTTCAAAAAGATTTACAAGGCATTCTTCATTCAAATGTCCGTACAAAGTATAAAAAGTCTTTCCTTCTAATTGATGTTCAAGAATTATGGTTGGTCCATAGTCACCAAAACCTTTGTTATTTTGAAAACTATGCACTTTTCCAGTAAGAGGAGCAAATACTGGTGTTCCCGCAGGAGCCCAAATGTCGATACCTAAATGAATGGAACGAACTTCATCATTTTGCTGAAAATGTTCACTTCTACGATAAATATAGCGATTTTCGAGGTAACCACCAATCGCACAAACGGCATTGGCTTGCTCAATTTTTCTCATAACGTACTCATTAAATAAAGCGGTATCCGACAAATTTAATTCCGACAATTCGGAATTATTTTCAGTTAGATCAATTTCGTAAACGATATCATGTTGAAAGTCAAAAGGAACAACAGCTTGAAATTTATATTTTTTTATGGTTTCTAACATTTCAAATCTATAGTTTTAGGGCACCGTATTAAAGTAATTCCATCGCTTCAAAACAAAAACACTTTTACAAAAATCGTCGGCATTTTTCAACCTAAATCTCTTGTAAAAGTGTGTTTGTGATGAAAATTTATTTTGCTAATAAATTTCTATTTTTTTCAAAATTACAGTTTTTTAAGCAAAAAATGACCTATTTTTCATTAATTACGTCAAAAAAAACGATTTTATGAAGTGTTTTTGAAAGTTTTCTTTTTTAGTGAAATAAAACAAAAAAGAATAAACAAGTATTTTAGCACGCCATTCAACGCAAAATCGACTTAGAAATTCTCCTCCTTTTTTAGTAACTTGATATTTCAAAAAACCAACCAATCATCAATGCAACTAATCCTTCACTCTTTTAATTTACAATTGCGTCACACTTTTACGATTACGCATGAATCACGTGATGTGCAACCTACTTTGATTGTTGAACTTCGAGATGGCGAATTCAGCGGTTTTGGCGAAGCTACCGAAACCCCTTATTATGGCGTGACAATGGCAAAAATGTCAGCTCAATTAGAAGGCGTTCGCTCTCTGATTGAAAATTATGATTTACAAAGTCCAGAACAATTCTGGAGTGATTTATATCCTTATCTCAAAGACGAGCATCCTTTTGCTTTATGTGCTTTAGACATTGCCGCAAACGACCTTTGGGCAAAGAAAAAAGGACAACCTTTGTACAAACTTTGGGGCTTAGATACTGCTAAAAATCCAATTACTGATTATACAATTGGCATTGACACCATTGAAAAAATGGTCGAAAAAATGCAAGAAGTACCTTTTCCATTGTATAAAATCAAATTAGGAACGAAAGATGACATTAAAATTGTACAAGAACTTAGAAAACATACTGATGCCGTTTTCAGAGTAGATGCCAATACTGCTTGGGAGGTAGAAGAAACAATTAAAAATTCTTTTGCCTTAAAAGAATTAGGCGTAGAATTCATCGAACAACCGATGAAAGCCGACAATTGGGAAGGTATGAAAAAAGTATTTGCTGAGTCGGCATTGCCCATCATTGCTGATGAAAGTTGCATTGTGGAAGAAGATGTGGCTCGTTGTTTTGGCTTTTTTCATGGCGTAAATGTAAAATTGATGAAGTGTGGAGGACTTACTCCTGCCCGAAGAATGATTGCACAAGCTCATACACTTGGTTTAAAAGTAATGGTGGGTTGTATGACGGAATCAAACGTGGGTTGTTCTGCCATCGCACAACTTTTACCACTTTTGGACTATGTAGATATGGATGGAATCTTGTTAGTAGATGATAAAATCTCAACGGGTGTAACCATCGACTACGGAAAAGTAATTTACGCCAACGAAAACGGAACTGGAGCGAAGTTGATTTAGTCTTCAGCTCTCAGCATTGAGCTTTGAGCTTTTTAATACTAGACAATTTTAAAAAACAGTATTAAAATTTCTCATGGCTCATAGCTCAATTCTCAATGCTATAACCATGAAATACCTTACCAATCAACTCCCAAGTAATACTTTAGTCAGCGATAAACAGACTTATCTTTGGTTTAGCGGCACTTCGTATTTGGGCATTCCACATCATCCTGTTTTTAAGGAAAATTTTATCAAAGCTGTTGCCGATTATAGTACTTCTTGGGGAAGTTCAAGAAATAATACGGTTCAATTAAGTATTTACGAAAAGGCTGAAAAAGCATTGGCAGATTTTGCACAAATGCCAGCGGCTCTAACGGTTTCATCGGGAATGTGGGCGGGGCAATTGGTCGTAAATTTCTTAAAACACGAAGGAGCTACTTTCTTTTTTGCTCCGAAAACACATCCTGCTTTGTGGAATGGAACGATTCTTTTTTCACCAGAAAGTTATCAGGAATGGACATTATCAATTGCCGAAAAAGTACAAAATAGTTTAGCTGACAAGATTGTCATCTGTGCCGACTCTGTGGGTTCTCCTTATGTTGAACACTTTGATTTTGAATGGATTAATACGCTTCCTTCCGATAAAAACATTACCGTCGTTATCGATGCTTCGCATAGTTTTGGGATTGATTTACCTAAAATTTCGGCTAAAAACATTCGCCTAATTATTACTTCTTCGCTCAACAAAGCAATGGGTATGACAGGAGGAGTAATTTTTGCAGAAAAAGATTTTATCGAAAAGCTCAGACATTTTCCAATGTTCTCTGGAGCATCGCCAATGATGCCTGCTTTGTTGGAAGCTTTTGTCAATTCAACTGATATTTTTCAAGAGCAAAGAGTAAAACTCTTGAACAATATTCAATACTTCAATCAACAGATTCCCAATTCAAATTTAGATTGTATTGACAAATATCCTGCTTATTGTACGCATCAAGTAGGTTTGCATGAACACCTCAAAAGTCACGGTATCATGACTGCCTGCTTCCCTTATCCTACCGTCACCGATTTGCCCGTTACTCGTCTGGTAATTAGCGCCTTGCATACAAAAGAAGATTTAGATAAATTGGCTGAGGTTTTGAATATTTGGTTTTGAGTTTTAAATCCTACGACTGTTATGAACTTTGACTTATTAACAAACACTATCCTTGAAACTCATACAACACTACAACAAAGTGCTGTAAAAGCGATAAATACACATCTGACTATTCGGAATTGGCTAATTGGTTTTTATATCGTAGAATATGAGCAAAAAGGTGAAGACAGAGCCAAGTATGGTTTAAAATTGCTAAGTTCCTTA
Organism: Arcicella lustrica; assembly: GCF_034930985.1. NCBI lineage: Bacteria > Pseudomonadati > Bacteroidota > Cytophagia > Cytophagales > Flectobacillaceae > Arcicella > Arcicella lustrica. The sequence continues at coordinate 97,278 of NZ_JAYGIM010000016.1, read as the reverse complement.
GCGTCACGATTAAACCATAAAAGTTTATCAGAAGGAAATTTAAAGGTATTCCGTCAGTTTTACTTTACGTATCCGCAATTAGGAAAGTTTATTGCTGAAAACTTAAATCATTCAAATATATTCCTTTCTTCAATTCGCCAATCGGTGATTGGCGAATTGAAGATTTCTGAAACTTTATCTCTTAGTGAAAGTACAGTAGTATATCCACTGGTTTCTCCTGAAAATTTAATTTCAAAACTTTCTTATACACATTTAGTACAATTATTCCCCATTGACAATCCCATCAAACGCACATTCTATGAAATTGAAGCCATCAAAGGAACGTGGAGTGTTAGCGAATTGAAACGACAAATTGCAACCTTGTATTTTGAAAGAAGTGGTATGAGTTTAAACCCTGAAAAACTTAGCCAACTTACATTTGAAAAAGCTGAAAAAACAGACAATTACGAATTGATAAAATCACCTTTTGTTTTTGAATTTCTTGGACTAAAAAGTCATGAAGCTATTCTTGAGAATGATATTGAAGCCGCTCTTGTAGAAAATTTGCAAGAATTTATGCTTGAATTAGGACATGAATTTTGTTATGAGGCTCGGCAAAAACGTATTTTGATAGATGATGAGTACTACTTTATTGACTTAGTTTTTTATCACAGAATCCTCAAATGCCATGTCTTGGTGGAACTAAAAGCTGATGTTTTCAAGCCTGAATTTGCCTCTCAACTCAATACTTATGTGGCATATTATAATAATGAAGTAAAACGTCAAGATGATAACCCTACGATTGGGATTTTACTCTGTACACAAAAAGGGAAAAAATTAGTAGAATATGCTTTGGCTGGTATGGATAAAAACCTTTTTGTAACAAAATACTTGGTTGAATTACCAACAGAACAACAGTTTATTGACTTTATTAACCAAGAAACCAAGAAGCTTTAGGGGCTTAGCATATTTTACTTTATGGCAATTCCATTAAACAAAATGTCTATTTCATTTTACTAGATGGTAATTTTATTAAACAAGATGATCATTACATTTTACTTTATGACAATTTCATCAAACAAGATGACCATTACATTTTACTAGATGGCAATTTCATTAAACAAGATAACTATTTCATTTTACTAGATGGCAATTCCTTTAAACAAGATGACCATTACATTTTACTAGATGGCAATTTCATTAAACAAGATGATTATTCTATTTTACTAGATGGCACTTGCATTAAACATGAGGTCGATTTTAGTCAAATTATGAGTATTTTAACTGATACCGAATAGTAGCACGAGTTTCCAACTCGTAAAGCAATTGTTATACGAGTTGGAAGCTCGTGCTACGGAAATATATCAACAAATAGCCCAATGAATAAACAAAAAACAAAAAGAACCTTAAAGCTAATCGCTTTACTGCTGATAACTTCTATTATGACTCAAGCTCAAAATCTTGATACTGATTTCCTTCCCAAATTAATGGCTACAAAGCCTGAACAGTTCAAGGACATTTTGGATAATGCCGATAAGTATCGGGTACAAATTCTTTATACTCAGATTAATAGAGATAAAAAGAACCGTCCGACTTTTAAAAGTTATGGTTTCAGAATCAACAATTCAGAGTATTTTTATCCAGCCAGTACAGTGAAGTTTCCAGCCAGCGTGATGGCTTTGGAGAAAATTAATCAGCTTCATATCAAAGGCTTAACAAAAGAAACTCCCATGTTTACTGGCGCAGAGTATGAACGACATACACCTGTAACGAAAGACTCTACGGCAGAAAATGGTTTGCCTTCAGTAGCACATTATATCAAAAAAATCTTGATGGTTTCAGATAACGATGCTTTTAATCGTCTGTATGAATTCTTAGGACAAGAAGCTTTTAATGAGACGCTTCATCAGAAAGGCTATGAACATAGTCGTATTTATCATCGCTTACAAGTGGGCATGAACCGTGAACAAAACCGAAGAACGAATCCTATTCAGTTCAAAGAAGGCAACAAGGTTTTATACGAACAACCTATGGTAATTTCTGAGAAAAATTACGCTTCTCCTACACCAATTTTGGTAGGCAAAGGCTATATGAAAGGAGATTCTCTGGTGAAAGAACCATTTGCTTTTACTGATAAAAACTTTTTTCCATTATTAGAGCAGCAAGGTATTCTGAAAGCTGTACTTTTCCCAGAAGCAATTCCTACTAAACAACGCTTTCAATTGACGGATTCCGACTATCAGTTTTTGTACAAATATATGTCGCAAATGCCTACAGAAAGTACTTATCCCAAGTATGAAGCTCCTGATTTCTACCCGACCTATTGCAAGTTTTTGATGTACGGAAGTCACAAAGACGATGTAGTAAATCCTAATATTAGAATCTTTAACAAAGTAGGCGATGCTTATGGTTTTTTGTTGGATAATGCCTATATCGTTGATTTTTCGACAGGTGTAGAGTTTATGCTGACGACAGTTTTACTTTGTAATAATGACGAAATTTTCAACGACGACCATTACGATTACGAAACCGTAGGCTTTCCGTTTATGAAGAATTTAGGACAATTGATTTATGATTTTGAAAGTACTCGTCCTCGAAAATACAAAGCAGATTTGAGTAAATTTAAGATGAGTTATGATAAGTAAATATTACTATCTTTGAGCTACACAAATTTCAATTAATATCGTTCACATTTTTACAAACCTTTCTATGAAAAAAATTATTCTAACAACCATTTTTTTACTTTTTTCATTTCTTCACCTCAACGCACAGCAAGTTCCTACGATTACTACAGGACAAATCTCTGGAGTTGTATGTAAAGGAGATACAATTTCCGTTCCATTTACAAGTACTGGCTCATTTGATGCAGATAACACCTTTAAGGTGCAGATTAGGGGTAGTCAACAATGGATTGATTTGGCCACAGAAGGAACTTCTAGCCCCTTAAAAGCAATAATCCCGTTAAGTTATTTTACTCGTGAAAACAGTAATGATAATCAACAATCTATTAGAGTTATTGCGACTAAACCAAATATCATTGGTCGAGAATCTGGTTTCAACACAATTTATTCAAAACCTAACATTACACTCTCTGGAGCTTCAATTCTTGATATTAGCCCTTACACCAGTACAGTATTAAAATTTAAAGGGTCAGGGAGTACGCCTATAACAATAGTGCTTATAGACAGCACAAAACTTTCTATCAATTATTTAGAATCTAATTTTGAATCAAATGATCCTTTTAATGCCTCAATCTATCCAACAAAATCAACGAACTACAAAATAGCATATACAGAAAATATATGTGGTAGGTCTAATGGTTCTGGTAATGTTAGCATCACTGTTAATGAAATAGGGCTAAAAGCTTTAGAGCCAAATGTCACTAAGATATGTGTAGGTAACGTTTTAAAAATCCCCTATTCTGCTTCTGGTAAAATCAATTCAGATAATCAATTCAAAATTAAACTTAGTAGTAGCAACGATAAAACAGAAATCTATGAAATTGATGCTGTAGCTAAAGACAATATCATAGAAGCTATCATTCCAGAAAAGATTCCTCAAGGCACATATTATTCCTTACAAATTATTAGTAGTAGTCCAAAAGCCAGTTCAATATGGTATGACTTTAACATACTTATCACAGAAAAGGCTAATGTAGAAATTGCTCAAGAAAATATTGACGTTATTTGGGGGGATAAAGTAAATCTTAATTTTACTGTAAAAGGATTAGGTCCATGGATTGTAAAAATGAATGATGGCACGAATATTCCTCTAAGAATGTTCGATTATACCTCACCAAATTCCACTCTTAAACAGAATTTCCAAATCAAACCTGATAAATCACAAAACTATTCTATTACATCCTTTATAAGTGGTTGCGGTTCAGGAATTGGCGGACAAAATATTACAAGTCTGACTGTAAAACCGGGAGTAGTACTTGATTCAATACAACAATTTAAAGAAATATGTGTAGGAGAAACTATTTCTGCCAAATTTCGTATTAATAGTTCATTATTGAACCCCAATTCCTTCAAGGCAGTTTTAAATGATTTTAACAATCATACAGTTATTCTTCCTGCTTCTTTTAATGATGGTTTATTAAAATTAGTCATTCCTAAAACGCTACTTGATATTAATGACTTTAATCTTACTTATCGTTTAGGCATATCATTCAACAATGACAAAAATATAGCTTACAGTCCTAATTCTATTCAAATAAAAAATAAGCCTAAAGCTACCTTACTTGACGCCGACCCTTTTGAATTAGAAGAACCTGGAATTGTGTATATTCCTGTAAAAGCTACAGGAAGTGGTATCATGACCTTTGTATTTAATGATTCTATTAACATTGAGGACAGAAGTTATCCAGGATATGCGTTAAATAGCGACATTCCAGTGATTGATGTTAACGTTATAAAAAATACAACATTCAAACTTACTTCAGTTAGTAATTTATGTGGAACAACTTACATAAATGAGAATAAGAAGATTGATGTAATCATAAAGAATCCAAAGAAAAATGATATAACAATAAAGTATGTAAACAATCAAATCTGTGCTGGAGATAAGATCAAAGTACTAATTGATACTTTAGGTAAATTTCAAGATAATAATGAATTTAAGGTTTTATTTTATGTTGGGATGTATAATAGAAATTTTACTGTTATTGGAACAGGGAAAGGAAAGTCTGTAGAAGCAACAATCCCAAGTAATTTAGCAGGTAGTACAAGTGCATATTACATTGAAGTAGTATCAACAAATCCAGTATTGGCTAGTCGTAAGCGAAATATAATGATTAATGCCAAACCCAACGCTAAACTTCTTAGCTATTCTACTTTACAAAATAATGAAGCCGTATTGTTAGCAGGAGAATCTATTAATACCTACTTGAGTGTTGACAACAGTATTCTTCATGATGGTACTTATAGCAATTATGGGTATAGTTTTTCAGATGGCACCAACGGTTACGGACGAGGTAAATCATTTTATCCAACTTTTACAAAAAGTAATACTTACTCCCTACTATCAATATCAAATGAATGTGGTAACGGTACAGTTAGTAATGATATAAAAATAAAAATTGTTCCTTTTAAAATAATCAGAAATTCTAATTCACTTCAAAGCCCCACTCCTCCTTTATCTATTTGCTCAGGAGCTAATTTAACCTATTCTTATTCTATTTTAGGAGGTGTAGAAAATGGCACAACTTATAATTTACAAATTGCATCGGCTAAAGACTCCGTCTTTACCGATTTAGTAAGTAAAACAAGCGAAAATCCTATCAATGTTAAAATTCCTAGTCAAACTAAAGAGGGTATTTATTTTATTCGATTAGTTAGCAATACAAACGAACCTCAATCTTCATCTTGGACAAAATACAATATCTATGTTTTGAACAACGTAAATTTGACAACAGTATTAAGCCATGATACAATAACTGAATATGGTGGGAATGAAGTTAAATTTAAATATCAAAGTAAAACGGCAACACCAACAAACATTATCATTGCAGATAATTTTGGTAAAGTATATTCTTATAACAGCCAATCACTTGAAAACACAATAAGCATTATTCCTCAAAAAAGCGCTACCTTTTCTATAAAATCAGTTGAAAATGTTTGTGGCTATGGAACAGCTAGTGGTTCCGTAAAAGTTACTATTATACCAGCATTAGTCATTCAATCAACTGGTTCATTAAATGGTTGTAACGGAAAAGAAATAGAAATAAAATATTCTCCAGTAGGTGAATATGAGGCTGGTAATACTTTCAAATTTTCTTTTGTAAATAAATCAAAGCCTAATATTAAGTATGAAGCAGGGCAAACGAGTAATGCTTCAGGAAATATAAAGTTAAAAATACCAAGTGATGCTCTTTTTGGAAGTTATCAATTAGAAGTAATTTCTTCAAAACCAGCACTAACAAAGACTTATACAGACAACATCTTCAATATTTTCACCACATCTGATATTACCATTACTGGAAATACAATCATCAATGCTGGGCAAACTGCCTATTTCAAGCTTACAAATAATTCTCTTAAATCAAGTGCACTATCAAGTTTAGATGCTGGAAATTATGAACTTTCAGATGGTACGAAAGGTGATTTTTATTATTACGAAAATATAGTTGCTGTTAGACCTAGTCAAACAACAACTTATACACTTACTTCTGCTAACAATACTTGTGGTTTAAGTAAAATATCAGGTAATGTTACCATAACAGTTAATCCTATTTCAAGTAAAAGCATTAGTACGGAGTTCTATTCAAATTATGGCAACCCATATATATGTCCTGGGGCTAATTATAATTTATATTATTATACCAATGGGAACTTTGCATCGGGTACTAAATTTTCAGCACAAATTTCTGATAAAAATGGTGAAAACTTTGTGGACTTAAAAATGCAAGGAACAAGTAGCCCATTACTTGTTACCATTCCTGTTGATTTACCTACGGGAAATAATTATCGTTTTAGAGTAGTATCAACAGAAAAGGATGTAAGTAGTTCTGCTAACTCATCACCTTTAAATGTGATGATAAGCCCTACAGTAAGTTTTGATTCTTTAGTTTATATGAGTGATAGTAAACCAATAAATTTAAAGTTTGATTTTAATGGTACCCCCCCATGGTTTTTTAGATTTGGCATGAATCAATCAACAACACAATCTTATAGAATAGAGACTTCGCCATTTATGATAACTGTAACTCCTCAAACTTCTGTTTCTTACAAAATATATGACTTAAACGATGCCTATTGCTTTGGCAAAGTCTTAGGAACTGGAATTGTTCGCATAGAACTTATCACTGCCAATGAAGACCCTAAAGATTTGAATATTACGTTGTTCCCCAATCCAACACCAAACTTTGTAACGATTAGAAGTGATTATTTTAAAAATACAAGGTTGAAAATTGTTGACTCTTTAGGAAAAGATATTTTAGAACAAGATTTGGTCAAATCCGAAACGGTTTTGGATTTCAGTGGCTTTACAACTGGCTTATATTTTCTGCAATTCAATAGAGATAATAAACGGGTAGTATATAAAATACAAAAACTTTAATTTTATAAATACTAAACTCCTTTCAACTGTTAAATTTGAAAGGAGTTATTTTTTAAAACATGCTATACATAGAAGCATTTAATTCCCTAACAGACAACAACTTTCATCATCAACATTATGAAAAAACATTTCCTTATTTTATTTCTCACTAGTTTTGTAGCTTTTGCAAAGCCAATCAAAAATACTTTGCCAAAACGAGGTGTTGTTGATTCTTCTGTCACTCAAATCATTGATAGTTTCACACAACGATTTGCTCCAGATAAACGCACGGCTATTTTTCAGATTGATGCTTTTAGGAAAGAAAATCAATTGGTTTTAACAGGAAAAACAAATTTAATTGAAGCCAAAAATGCTTTAATTAATCGGCTAAAAATTAATAATACAATTGTTATAGATGAAATCAAAACACTTCCAGAAGCTGAATTGGAAGATAAAATCTACGGTTTGATTGATGTATCAGTATGTAATATTCGTTACTCGCCACGTCATAGTGGTGAATTGGCTTCACAAGCTTTGATGGGGACACCTGTAAAGATTTTAGAAAGAGAAGACAATGGTTGGTTGTTGATTCAAACGCCAGATAATTATATCGCTTGGGTGGACAGAGGTGCTATTACCACCATTAAAAAAGAACAATTAAAGCAATGGCAAAACTCGCCTAAACTTATTTATACTCGTTCGTATGGTTCGGCTTATTCTGAAGCGAATATTAATTCAGAAACTATTTCTGATTTGGTAGCAGGTTGTATTATTGAATTGAAATCTGAAAAAGACGGCTTCTATGAAGTACTTTTCCCTGATAATAGAAAAGGCTTTGTCGCTAAAAACGAAGCTAATCTTTATAATAAATGGCTCTCAGGAATTAATGCTACAGAAGAAAATCTTGCTAAAACTTCAAAACGTTTAATGGGCGTTCCATACTTATGGGGCGGTACTTCTTTCAAAGGTGTAGATTGTAGCGGTTTTACCAAAACCATTTATTTTTTGAATGGCATCATGCTTCCTCGTGATGCTTCACAGCAAGTAATGGTTGGCGAGACTGTTGATAAAACAGGCAATTGGTCAAATTTAAAAACTGGCGATTTATTATTCTTCGGAGAAAAACGTGAAGATGGCTCTGAAAGAGTAGTCCACGTAGCGATGTGGTTGGGAAATGGAGAATTTATTCACGCTTCGGATAAAGTAAGTATCAATAGTATGAATTCTTCTGCTCCGAATTATGATGCCTACAATTTCAAAAGATATTTACGAGCAAAACGTATTTTAAAAACAGGTATGGAAGGAATTGGTAAGTTGAAAGCAGATAAGGTTTATTAGTAAATTATGAATTATGAGATATTAATTATCAAATGTAGCTTGATTGACTATTAAGTTCTCTCTTTCCATTCTGATTTTTAAAATCTCATAATTCATAACTCAAAATTAGACTATTAAGCCCCAAAAACTCCTTTTATTTTGCCCCAAAGCCCTTTAGATGCTTCTTTGGCTTCTTCTATTTTTTCTGTGGCAACTTCTTTTAAGTCTTCAATTCCTGCACTTACTTCTTCTTTTAAATCATTAAATTCTTCAGTAGCTTCGGCTTTCAACTCTTCTGCTTTGGCAGCAATATCTATGTTTTTTAATTCCGCTATTTTTTCATTGACGGCTTCTTTCACATCTTCTAATTTTTCAGTCGCTTCTGCTTTCAGCTCAGTAATTTTCGCTGTTGCTACTACTTTAGCTTCTTCAAATTTTTCGGTAGCTTCGGCTTTTATTTCTTCAAATTTTGCTGTTGCTTCAACTTTCAACTCTTCCGCTTTTCCTGAAATATCAATACTTTTTAATTCAGTGATTTTTTCATTTAATGCTTCTTTTACTGCATCAAATTTTTCAGTAGCCTCAGCTTTTAGCTCAGTAACTTCTTCTGCGGTAGCTGCTTTCACTTCTTCAAGTTTCTCAGCTGCTTCTGCTTTCAATTCAGCAGTTTCTGCGACAACATCAATACTTTCCAATTCAGTAATTTTTTCAGTTACTGCTGTTTTAACTTCTTCAAGTTTTTCGCTGGCTTCTGCTTTTAATTCCTGAGCTTTCGCAACAACATCAGTACCCGTAACTTCACTGATTTTATCCGTTGCTGTTTCTGTTAAATCCTCAAGTTTATCAACAAGTGTTGGTTTCTTATCTTCTAATTGTTCGTCGGTTTGAGTTTCTTTATTTTCCATTATTATTGTTGTTAAAGTGATATTACACAAATATGAATAATTTTAACAAAACTCCCTAATAATCAATAGAATAAGTTATCATTAAATAAACTTATTTAAGTTCTTTTTTAGGATTACGAAAAGCATATACTAAAATCCCGATTGCAAAAAGAATTACAGGAACGCTTAGCCATTGCCCCATATTGAACGTCATTTGGTCTTCAAAAGATACTTGATTTTCTTTGAGGAATTCGTAGAAAAAGCGAAGGATGAATACAAACAATAAAAAGAAGGCTGTCATAAAACCATTGGTCGTATTTTGCTTTTTTCTTGACCAAAACCACATCAAGATGACAAAAAGCACCAAACAAGAAAGACATTCGTACAATTGTGATGGGTGACGAGGCACTACTTCAAAATAATCATGACCGAGTGATGGGTCATTAAAAAAGTTAAACGCCCAAGGCACATCTGTTTGTTTTCCTACAATTTCAGAATTCATCAAGTTTCCAAAACGAATAAACGCTCCGCCCAAAGCTGCTGTTGGTACTACTCTATCAGTTACATACAAATAAGGAACATTTCTCTTTTTTGAGTACAAATAAAAGGCAATTAACATCCCAATTACCGCTCCATGCGATGCTAAACCTGCATAAGGAGGTTTAATCATGGATATAAAAAATTTAACTGGGTCGCTTAATAATAACGGATATTCATAAAAAAAGTAATGCCCCATTCTAGCACCTACAACGGTGGCAATCATGGCATAAAGTAATAATTCGTCAGCTTCTTCAAGCGAACGACTTTCTTTTTTAAATATATAGCTAAGTACTTGATAACCCGCTAAAAAAGCCATTGCAAACATTAATCCGTACCAACGAATCGGGAAACCGAAAACTTCAAAAATTTCTGGAGAAGTATGCCAATCAATATATGTTAACATTAGGGTATGTAAGAGTTATGAATTGTGAGTGATTAATTGTGAGCGTTAAGGTTTTGATATACAGACATTTAATCTACACTGCAAATTCGTTGATTTCTTTGTCAAAAATATTTTTCAAAAATACTGTTTTTCTATCGAAAGATTTTCTTTTACTTTATTAAAATGCCATGAAAATCATTCTAAATTTTCTTTACAAATTTAAATAGGCTTCTAAACCTCCTTCTAAATTCCTTAAATATTGAAAGCCTTTTTTGGCTAAAATTTTTCTGGCTATTTCGCTTTGCAAACCAGAATAACAAACAATGATAATTTCTTCTTGTTGCAAATGTGCTATTTTTTCAACGGAAAGCAAGAGTTCATCTAAAGGAATTTGCATGCCTCCAATATCAAAATCTTCAATTTCATAAGGCGTTCGGATGTCTAAAATACGAAGTGTTGCCAAACGCTCTTTAAACTCTGTAGGAGTAATACTGGATGAATTCATGTTAAATAAAAGTGGTCTGCCTTCCGACAGACCACCCAAAATTATTTTGAAGCGAAACCCAATTAGTCTAATTCATTATAAGCTAAAATACCGCCTAATACATTACGTACATTGGCGTATCCTTGTGCCGTTAAAAATGCTTTCGCTTTACCTGAACGTGCTCCTGAACGACAGTGAACAATTACTTCTTCCTCTTTCCAAGCTTCAATTTCATCCAAACGGTCTGGTAATTCACCCAACGGAATCAACTTTGCACCAAGATTTTGTTCATCAAATTCATATTCTTCTCTTACATCAAGAAAATTAAAATTTTCACCTTTGTCAATTCTTTCTTTAAGTTCTTCTACAGTAATATCCATTGTGTTGGTATTTTATTGATTGTTAATATTAATGACTAATCCATATTTTTCTGACAAATGTATTACGTTCATTTGAAAGTCGCAAAAGATACATTCCTGAATTTAGGTGCTGTAAATTAATCGACTGACTGTCAGTATTTTCTTTCAAAATACTTCTACCGTAAACATCTAATACTTCTACGTTTTTCAAAGAACTATCGTTCCAATGAATTATATCTGGGCTTGGATTTGGCGAAACTATCAGGTTTTCATCTTGAATTTCAGTCTCATTTTCCAAAACAACATCCAAAGGCTTCCCTCCCATCACTGGGCGAATCATCATACTTCCTCGGATAGCTTTATAAATACTTGTATCAGCATTGGCTACGTTCGTCCACGAATTACTGATATTGAAAAAATGCTTATTAGTGAATTGAGGCGAATTTTTATCTAAACCAACAATGATTGGTTCATCGTCTGTCAATTGTAAATAACCCACATAAAAAGTATCTGTAACAGCAACTGGGTCAATTGCGTATTCAATAAAACCATTCTGAACATCTGAATACTGAACTTTTGTATAAAGTCCTCTCAAGATTTGTCCCGGTTTTCCGTGGTCATTTCCCATTACTTGTAAGGTAATGGCATTGCCAACGATATTTGTTAATGAAGGTTGAAGATTGATACGAATTGCCTTTACAACATCGGCTTTATTATTGACAAATTGTACCGCTACTCTGCCAAAACCTTTTTTCAGATAAGCTCCCGTTTCAGCTGTTCCGTCGTCGTAAGCATAAAAGTTATCTAAAGCTACTGTTGTTGAAATCGTATCGTTTTGCGCAAGAATACTGTTTTTGAAAGAAATATTACTAGCATCTTGTGTTCCCAACAGGAATTTAAAATTTAAGTAAGCTTTGTCGCCAGTAATTTTACTTGCAAAATTATTTTTGAATTTGAACACTTTTGAAGCACCAACCGACAAAGCATCTCGCCCTACTCTTTGGTCTTTTTGCAAAGTATCGTTTCCAGCCGAAAGATTGGTATTTCTGACAGAATAATAAATGTTAACGTCGTTATTATTACTGTACAAATTGTTCACTTTCACGCCCGTAGAATCATTGATTTCTGCTGATGGCGAAGGTTTTCCTGCTAAAAACTGCACCAATGGCATCGAACGGTAACGTTTTAATACTGGTTCAATATTATCGCTACAGGCAATGTCTTTCAAATAAGAAACTCTTTCAAATTTATTCGTTTGGTTATTCAGAACACTTCCTAAAATATAACCATTCACAGAATTATCACTCTTTTTTGCCAAACAAACATAATCTAAATTCCAAACATCAAACTGCCCAGATTTTCTACCAAAGCTCTGAAAACGAAATTGAAAATTTCCATGAAAATACAAACTAGCACGAATTAGCAAAATTACTTGACTAAAATTTACGGGAAGATTTACGCCTTTCTGAACCCAAACGGTATTCCAAATATTACCGTTAGTTAAAAATTGTAATTGAAGCGAATCGGATAAATCTGGCTGTTCGCCCAAACCTTTTCCTTGCCAAAAAAAACTAAAATATAATGAATCGGCAGGAGTATGAACTGATAAATTGATGGGAAGTGACGTTAAAGTATCCGTTGCTCCTTGCGTCAATTGATTGGTAAAATCATAAGGAAAACCATTGGCTTGCAGTCCATCAAAAGTTGCCACATTCACCGTTGGTTGATTAACGGCTAAAGTATTGTTCACAAAAACGCCTCCATTTGTTTGCCAAAGTGAAGGTATCGCTTGTCCATTTTTTGCTGTTGAAAAATCATCAAAAAAAGGAAGTGTCAAAGCATTTATTCTACTACTTGCTTGACTTTTCTGTAAAGACGTTGATTGATTTTGCGGTACAGGAATTGTTAAAAACTGCGCATAGGAAACCTGATGAATAAGTAGGAAGAGTAGAAAAATAAAGAAGTGTTGCGTGAAACCACACAACACTATATTTTTTGATTTGATTAAATCAGAGGATATTTTTTTCATGAAATCGTTTAAAAGTAAAATATCAATTCGGTGGATTACCCGCAACCCAAAGGTCTATCATATCTCCAGAACGAACTTTATTTCCGTTTTCGCATTCAGGATTTTGTTTGATAATTGTTCCTGCTGGTTCGGTAGAAGTTGGGTCATAAATAACTGTACCAATTTGTAAACTAGAACCTTTGATAACGATTTGCGCTTCATCATACAATTGCCCAACTACACAAGGTACATCTATTTCAACAGAATCAGTTCCATTACCAACAACCAAAGTAACTTTAGAGCCTTTTGCAATTAACGCTCCCGCTTCGATTTTCGTACCTCCGAACTTCACTTCTAATACTTCATTTTGTCGGCTATCGTTTTGATACTCCAAATCTGGTTTCAATAAACCCGAAACCAATAATTGTTGTTCAGCGCTTCTTACAGACATTTCCGTAAGTTTAGGCAACTTAATCATCGGAGCGGTTTCGGTATTGATGGTCAAATAAATTTTTCTTCCTTGTTTTACTTTAGAATTCTCTAAAGGATATTGTGAAAGTACCGTAAGTGGTTTTAAGCCAGCCGTGAAAGTGCTATCTGTTACTTCAAAATCAAGATTTCTTTCGTCCAAAAGGTCTTCAGCTTCTTCCATTGTTAATCCTTTTAAATTAGGAACAGTGATAGCATCGCCATGATTGGTACTCCAAGGCAAATACACGAAGAAAAAACCAAAAAATAACACCATTAACAAAAGTGTAATGATGGCAGCATGGAGATAAACGTCTTTTTTTGAATTGGTGGAAATTTTCATCATTAATTTTTTAGGGAAATATTAACACTTATCGGTTGGTATTTTTCAATTTTATGGAATAAAATGGCTAATCTTTCAAAGATTAAAGATATTTACCAACGGACAAAGCATATTTATGTTGCAATTTACAAGATATTCATTTGGGAAGAATAGATTTCGTAATATTTTAACATATTGCATCATATTTAAGGATTCAAGATTTTACGATGGAAAACAATATTATTTTACTAACCGATAGTTACAAAGTAAGTCATTACAAACAATATCCCGAAGGCACAACGCAAATTTACAGCTACTTCGAAAGTCGTGGAGGAAAATTTGAGGAAATTACTTTCTTCGGATTACAATATTTATTGAAGGAATTTTTAGTCGGACAAGTAATTACTCAAAGAAAAATTGACCAAGCTGCCAAATTGTATGAAGCTCATTTTGGTAATGCTACTTTATTCAACAAAGCAGGTTGGGAATATATTCTGAACAATCATGCTGGGAAATTACCTATCCGTATCAAAGCAGTTCCCGAAGGAAAAGTAATTCCGACGCACAATGTAATGATGACGGTAGAAAATACCGACCCTAATTGTTTTTGGCTGACAAACTTTCTGGAAACATTATTATTACAATTGTGGTATCCAAGTACTGTCGCAACCATTAGTAGAGAAGTAAAAAAACTTATCAATCTATACCTTGAAGAAACTGGTGACCCAAGTACAATTGATTTTAAATTACATGATTTTGGTTTCAGAGGTGTAAGTAGTGTTGATAGCGCAAGTATTGGCGGGGCTGCACATTTAATCAATTTTATGGGAACGGATACAGTAGCAGCTTTAACTTTCATTCAAACCTATTACGGAAATGAGGATGATATGTTTGGCTTTAGCATTCCTGCGGCAGAACATAGTACCATCACCAGTTGGGGAAAAGACCATGAAGTAGATGCTTACGAAAATATGTTGGCACAATATCCAGAAGGTTTGGTAGCAGTTGTAAGTGATAGTTATGATATTTATAATGCTTGCGAAAAACTGTGGGGAGGATTATTAAAAGAACAAATTTTAGCCAGAAAAGGCACTTTAGTGGTTCGACCAGATAGTGGAGAACCGAAAGATGTGGTACTGAAAGTTGCTGAAATTTTAGGCGAAAAGATTGGTTTTAGCATCAACCAAAAGGGCTATAAAGTATTGCATCCAAATATCAGAATCATTCAAGGCGATGGTGTGAATTATGAAAGCATCGGCGAAATTTTAGCCCATTTAAAAAATCATGGCTGGAGTGCAGACAATGTAGCTTTTGGCATGGGTGGTGCTTTGTTACAAAAAGTAAATCGTGATACACAAAAGTTTGCTTTTAAATGTAGTTCAGCGACCATTAATGGAAAAGAACAAGAAGTTTTTAAAGACCCCATCACCGACCACGGTAAATTAAGTAAAAAAGGAAGAATGAAATTAGTCTTTGAAAACAATACTTATCAAACCAAAAGTCTTGATGAAAGTGGAGAAGATATTTTGGAAACAGTATTTGAAAATGGGGAGATTTTGAAAGAGATTGGCTTCAACCAAATCAAACTGTACAGTAAATAATTATTCTTTTCTCTTTTTTAATCCATAAATTCAGAATCTACAATTAGCAAATCCAAAATAAACATACACAACAATCATGAAAAAAAACTTAATTACCCTTTTCGCTTTATTGTTTTTTGCATTTTCTACCTTAGCTCAATCAGACACACTTTCTAGAGTTTCCGCACTTCAAAAAGCAGAGTACTCATTTAGAGGCGGAAAAGTCTATTTTATCCCTGCAATTGGTATTGAAAAAGGTTTTGTTCCTTACAGTTTAGGAATGGAAATTGGTTTAAGCAAGTATCTTGGTTTGGGATTAGGAATTGGTCGTTCACGAGTAGCGTATTATTATAATTATTCGTACACAAAAACACTTAGTCATTATGAAACAGTAGCCAATACTGCCATTAGTCTAAACTTCCATTTCTCACAGATTTTTCAATCTAAAATGATTGATATTGTTCCAGGAATAGGCTGGGTTCACAGTTTTGCTTCGCCAGAAGAATTTAATATTTTAGCAGGTTCTGTTGAATTTAGATTATATCCTGGTCCACACGTAGGCATTGTTGCAGGGCCTTCATTTGGAATCAGTTCAGCCACTGATTTAGGTTGGGGCATCGGTTTGATTTTCAAGTAAACAAGCATAAATCATCACCGACTATTAAAATCAAAAAGCGGTCGAAAATCTAATTTCGACCGCTTCATACTAATCTCTCCTACCCTTATTATTCCCTCTAAAAGGTTTCCACTCTTTATTTTCGGGCTTAGTGTAAGGTTTTTTCTTTTTGTTTTTAACTAAACTTCCAGCATTATTTGGAATAGATTCATTCACTATAATTTTTCTTTCGTCAATTTCTGCACCATTCAATGACTCAATCGCTAATTTAGCTTCTGCATCATTGGGCATTTGTACAAAAGCAAAACCTTTGTTTTGACGAGTAATTTTATCAATCACAATTTTGGCAGAACTTACTTCACCATATACTTCAAAAATCTCTTTCAGTCTTGCATCCTTCCACTTGAAAGGAATACTTCCTACATAAATATCCATTGTTTGTTATTTTATTTCAATACAAAGGTAAAACATTCTATTGCTTTTTGGGCTGAATCCCGATAAAGCTTTTATACCGTTCGTAAATATTCTACTGAAATACCTTCTATTTTCTCTAATTTCCCCAAAATCTGATTCGTCAACGATTTACGAAAATCTATTTCAATAGTACATTGATTATCAAATTGTTGATTCTTGATTTTTAAATCAAAATCCTTTACCACTTTCATTACATCATTCATCTGAATGTATTCAAACTGTACTTGATAAACTTCATTCACAGTTTTTTCAATGACCTCAGCCTCCACCAAAGCTTCTTCTGTGGCAGATTTATAAGCATTGATTAAACCCGGAACACCCAACAATGTACCGCCCCAATAACGCACGACTACCACCAAAATATTAGTAATATCTTTCGACAAAAGTACATTCAATATCGGGCGACCAGCCGAACCTGAAGGCTCGCCATCGTCGTTTACTCTGAAATTTGTTCTATCCAAACCCAAACGAAAAGCATAACAAAAATGCACCGCCTTGAAATGTTCTTTCCGAAGCGGTTCTATCAAAGCCTTCACCTCCGATTCTTGTTCTATCGGATAAGCAAAGGCAAAAAATTTACTCCCTTTATCTTTAAAAAGCCCTTCTGAGGGTGTTTTTATGGTTTTATATGTATCTTCCAATTAATTTGAAAATTTGGTGATTTGAAAATATGTAAATTGAAGATAATTTTATTTTTAGTTTGAAGATTTGAAAAATTAAAACTCATTTTCAAATCTTCAAATTTTCAAATTATAACACTTATTCCCTTCTCCCGATAAACCAATATATCTTTTTCCAAAGCATTAGTCACCAACACATCTACCAACGTAATGGGAGCGAAAGTTAAGTACTTGTCTTTCCCCAATTTTGAGGCATCACAAAGAAAATAGTTTTTTGCCGAAGCTTTTGCCATTGCTAAAGTAATACTGGCTTCGTTTTCGCCAAAAGCACTTAAACCATTTTCGGGCGAAATGCCATCTACACCCAAAAAAGCCTTATCAACTTTGTATCGAGCAATATGTTCCTCCGCAATTCTGCCGTGTACTGCTTGGCGTTCTTGGTCGATTTCTCCTCCAATCAGGTTGATAGATACTTGGCTGTTCATCAATTCATAGACCACGGGCAAAGAATTAGTAATTACTTTTATCCGCTTGTTTTTGATAAACTGGCACATCCTAAACACCGTACTACCACAGTCCATCAAAATAATATCGCCCTCTTGTATCTGTTGTGCCGCCAACTGACAAATCTTATCTTTCTCTTTAGCATTCACCGCCGTTTTGTTGGCAAAAGTAAAAGGCATTTGTGCCAAAGACAATTTCATCGCTCCGCCATGCGTGCGAAACAACAAGCCATCCGTCGCCATTTGTTGCAAATCTCTGCGGATGGTAATCTCTGAAATCTCTAAAGCTTGAGCAAAATCTTTTACTTCGGCTTCGCCCCTTTCTTCTAAAATTTTTAGAATTATCTGCTTTCTATTTTGAAAACTCATAAAAACATGATTAATTTGTTCAAAAATAATCAATAATTATCAAATATAATCATAAAATGACGCCAAGCATCAAAATTAACAAAACCGAAGTACTTTCTAACAATTGGTACACTTTGCGAAAAATCACTTTCGACATCCAACAAAAAGATGGTTCTTGGATTACGCAATCTCGTGAAGCATACGACCGTGGCAATGGTGCGGTGATTTTATTGTATAATGTTGCCAACAAAACCGTGATACTGACAGAGCAATTTAGAATGCCGACCTATCATAATGGAAATCCGACAGGCATGCTGATTGAGGCTTGTGCAGGTTTACTCGACCAAGACAACGCCGAAGATTGCATCAAAAGAGAAACCGAAGAAGAAACAGGCTTTAGAATTACCGAAGTAAAGAAAATTTATGAAGCGTATATGTCGCCCGGTTCGGTGACAGAGATATTATACTTCTTTGTAGCCGAGTACAACAAAAGCCAACAAGTAAGTGAAGGTGGCGGAGTAGAAGGCGAACACGAAAACATTGAAGTATTAGAATTACCTTTTGAAAAAGCCCTCGACATGATAGAAACAGGCGAAATAAGAGACGCTAAAACAATTATGCTTTTGCAGTATGTTCAGCTTAAAGGTTTATTAAATGATTAGAAAAGAGGCTCTTACACAGCTTCTTTTCTTTTTTAGGAAGGAAGATTTCTCAGTCGGGAAACGAAATATCTAAATCAGGAAGCAAAATCTCTCAGTCGGAATACAAAATCCCTAAATCAGAAAGCAAAATCTCTCAGTCAGGATACAAAATCCCTAAATCAGGAAGCAAGATTTCTTAGGTGGGTTAGAAGTTTTCTTTTCCAAGTAGCAATATTTCTTTCCCAAGTAAGCATTTCTCTTTTATGAGTAGCAATATTTCTTTCCCAAGTAAGCATTTCCCTTTCCTGAGTAGCAACATTTCTTTTCCAAGTAAACATTTCTCTTTTCTGAGTAGCAATATTTCTTTCCCAAGTAAGCTTTTTCCTTTCCTTAGTAGTAATATTTCTTTTCCAAGTAAGCATTTCTCTTTTATGAGTAGCAATATTTCTTTTCCAAGTAAGCATTTCCCTTTTATGAGTAGTTTTATTTCTTTTCTATCAAATAAGTATCCTCAAATGTTTTGCATTATACCAAGAAAACTTACCGTATAATAAGTTTTATGGAATAAGTTGTTGGAATGTTTTTGATTGGTTTTTGGAATTGGTAGCTTGGGGTTTGGAATCAGTAACAATAAAAACAATTCAAAACTTTTGCATATTAGCGAGTTGTGCATAATTACAAAACCAAAACATAATAAAATAAATTGAAAACAAAATGGCTTTAGATTTTTCAGAAATATTAGTAGTGGGCGTCTCATCTAGAGCCTTATTTAACCTTGAAAAAGAGAATGAAATTTTCGAGAAAGAAAATATTGTTGGATTTAGAAAATATCAACTTGAACATGAAGATGAGCTATTAGAAAAGGGGACTGCTTTCCCATTAATCCAAGCTCTTTTAAAACTAAATGATTATGTTGACCCTAAAAAACCACTAGTTGAAGTAGTTGTAATGTCCAGGAATAGTCCTGAAACAGGAGTTAGAGTTTTAAAATCAATAAAGCATTATAAATTACCTGTGACAAGATGGGCATTTTCTGGTGGAGAACCTTTATCACCTTTTTTAGATGCTTTCGATATTGATTTATTTCTTTCTAAAGATGAAAAGGAAGTACAGAAAGTAATTGATAATTCAAACTGTGCAACTGCATTAATTTACGACCCTCCGGCAGACTATAATCCTGAAACAGAACGTGTAAAATTTGCATTTGACGCAGATGCTGTAGTTTTTTCGGAAGAATCCGAATTGATTTACAAAACACAGGATTTACAAGCATTTCATAAACACGAAGAAGAAAATGAAGATGTGCCTTTAAATGATGGACCATTTGCAGAATTACTAAAAAAGCTCTCAAAAATTCAAGAAAAGCTACCAATGACAATTGAATTAACTCCATTGAGAATTGCAATTGTTACTGCTAGAAATGCACCAAGTCATATGAGAGTAATTAAAACTTTACGCCACTGGGGTGTTTATGTTGATGAAGCATATTTTATGGGAGGATTATCAAAAGACAAAGTGCTAAAAGCATTTGGAGCTCACATATTTTTTGATGACCAAGAAATTCATTTAGATGGTTCTAGCAAAGTTGTTCCTTGTGGTAAAGTTTTGTATAAATCAGATTCTCCTATGAAGAAGTTTGACCAAAAAATAGCCGTTAAAAATATGTCAGAAGACAATATTGCAGAAAACATTGAAACAGATAAACCTAATGAAGATTAGAGCAACGAACCCTCGCTATTCCAAGCTTAACAAATGGAACAAAAAATAAAATGCAGTCTCAGACTGCAAAACACAGTAATAACCTAAATACACAAAAGCTCTGGCTAGAAATCCTGAAAGGATTCAATGTTTATAGGAAATAATAAAGTGGAAAATACGACTCCTTCGGAGTCAAACAATTGTTGCGAGAACTTCTTCTCTATCTATAAACATTCAAATCCTTCGGATTTTTTATTTACTTGCACCAGTAATAGTAATTAATCATAAACTTTTATAGAATGTCGAAACTCCTATTTAGAATTGTTCTGCTAACAATAATGGCTTCTTCCTGTAAAAAAAAAGATACTATAGAAACTATTTTAACAAATGGAAATGAAGGTAAATTTTGGGATGTAGTTTATCGAACAGATATAGATGGTAATCTACAGGAAACATATTATACTCCAAAAAATTCGAAAGATTCCATTCCAGGTAGTTCATTATTTTTCGGGAAGAATAATATCTTAGAAAGGTATAGTCATTTCTCTGCTGATTCAATTTGTATCACCCCTGAATCAGATGTAATTCATTCAAAGGAGTACACAGTTTTAGATAATAAGATAAAAATGGATTCTCATTTTTATCTCGTAAAATCTATTTCAGAGGACTCGATTATACTTCAAAGAGATAGTTTGACTAGTAAAGCATTTATCATTTTGAAGGCTTTTAAGATTAAATAATTTAGCCCCTCGCTGTTCCAAGTTTAACAAATGGAACAATAAATAAAATGCAGTCTCAGACTGCAAAACACAATAATAACCTAAATACACAGAAGCTTTGGCTCAAAATCCTGAAAGGATTCAATGTTTATAGCAAATAATAAAGTGGAGAATACGACTCCTTCGGAGTCAAACAATTGTTACTAAAACTTCTTCTCTATCTATAAACATTCAAATCCTTCGGATTTTTTATTTACTTGCACCAGTAATAGTAATTAATCATAAACTTTTATAGAATGTCAAAACTCCTATTTAGAATTGTTCTGCTAACAATAATAGCTTCTTCCTGTAAAAAAAAGGATACTATAGAAACTATTTTAACAAATGGAAATGAAGGTAAATTTTGGGATGTAGTTTATCGAACGGATATAGATGGCAATTTACAGGAAACATATTATACTCCAAAAAATTCGAAAGATTCCATTCCAGGTAGTTCATTATTTTTCGGGAAGAATAATATCTTAGAAAGGTATAGTCATTTCTCTGCTGATTCAATTTATATCACCCCTGAATCAGATGTAATTCATTCAAAGGAGTACACAGTTTTAGATAATAAGATTAAAATGGATGCTCAATTTTATCTCGTAAAATCTATTTCAGAGGACTCTATTATACTTCAAAGAGATAGTTTGACTAGTAAAGCATTTATCATTTTGAAGGCTTTTAAGATTAAATAATTTAGCCCTCCCACTGTTCCAAGTTTAACAAATGGAACAAAAAATAAAATGCAGTCTCAGACTGCACAACAAACAAAACAAATACTACAATGGGTTTTGCCTATAAAATAAACAACCCAAGAGGAACATATTTTATCACCTTTGCTACAGTTCAATGGGTTGATGCTTTTACCAGAAAACGTTATGTTGATATTGTTTTAGAAAGTATTAAGTATTGCCAAAAAGAAAAAGGGTTAAGGATTCATGCTTGGTGTATTATGTCTAATCATGTCCATTTGATTGCTTCTACACTTTACCCAAAACCTACTTTATCCGATATTTTGCGAGACCTTAAAAAATTTACTTCCAATAAAATCTTAGAAGCTATTCAAGATGAACAAGAAGTAGAAAGCAGAAAAGGTTGGATGTTATGGTTATTTAAAAGTGCAGGAGAGCGTAATCCAAACAATACATTTTTCCAATTCTGGCGACAAGACAATCATCCAGAAGAGATTTTCTCAGCAAAATTTATGGAATTAAATTAGATTATATTCATAATAATCCTGTAAAAGCTGGCTTAGTAGAAGAACCTTGGGAATATTTACTTTCGTCTGCAAGAGACTATATGACTAATAGAAAAGGATTATTGGAAATTGATTTTGTTTAAAATATGGTTGCAGTCGGAGACTGCATTTTATTGAGGGTTCCAAGTTTTTAAACTTGGAACAGCAAAGGGTTCTAAGTTTAAAAACTTGGAATAGCAAAAGTTTAGGCTTATGAATATTTTTGCCAAGAACATAATTAACTTTCTAAATCAATGCAAACACAAAACGCTGTATATATCGCTCAAAGTCTTGATGGTTATATTGCCGACAAAAATGGTGGCATCGCTTGGTTAGATTCAATCCCTAATCCTGACGGTGATGATATGGGTTATTATGCTTTTCTAAATCGCATGGATGCCCTTGTGATGGGTCGCATTACTTTTGAAACTGTCTGTGGTTTTGATTGCGAATGGCCTTACCAAAAACCTGTTTTTGTATTGAGTAATACGCTCAACGAAATTCCTGAAAGTCATCAAGGCAAAGCTTTTCTTGTGAAAGGAACATTGCCTGAAATTCTTTCACAAATTCATCAAAAAGGCTATACTCGCTTGTACATTGATGGTGGAAAAACCATTCAGGCGTTTCTGAAAGCTGATTTAATAGACGAGATGATTATTACTACTTTCCCACTTTTACTTGGTGGAGGCTTCCCACTTTTTAGTGAATTAATTCAACCCTTGGCTTTCGAAGTACAAACGTCCAAAATCTTTTTAGGCAATTTGGTACAAACACATTTTGTCAGAAAAAGATAACATTTTTCATTGATGGAACTGTCAGGCAAGGCTTCCCTCTGCCTGACAGTTTCTTACACCTCACTACCGCAAAATCTTTAAAACAGTATTGCTGGCAAAAGATATTCCTTTACTATTTTATCTACTTGTGGATGTGCATAAGGTTTATTGTAAGCTTTGCCCGTTATGATGATTACCAGAGGTAAATCTTTAAAGATTAAAAATTCATTTCCGCCGTTTCCAGCACAATAAAATACTTCATAATTTTTGCCTTCAATACTGTAAGTTTTATTCCAAAACAAATAACCATAATGTTCATTCTCTCTTTCAGGAATCTGTATTTGTTTGGTTAATGTTTTGGCAACCCAGTCAGTCGGAATAATTTGCTTGCCCTTCCATTTCCCCTTGTTTTTATATAGCTGTGCATATTTTGCATAGTCTATGGCTCTCATTTGGAGACTTCCTGCGGTGTTTACTACCTTTTGTGGCGTATATTGCCATTGATATTGAGTGATATTTAAAGGCTTGAATAGTTTTTGGTCACTATACTTTTCTAAACTTTCTGGTACAGACTTATTCAAAATATCGCCCAGCAGCACCACTCCAGCAGTAAAATAGTCCCATTGAGCCCCATTCTTTTTATGATTGTTCATCGGTAAGTCTAGTGTAAACTTCACCCAATTATCCGTTGGATACATATTCTCTTCATTCCCTGGCGAATCACCATCCGAATCTGAGCCTTCAAAAGCTGAACTCATGGTTAATAAGTTTTTGATGGTTACTTCTGATTTGTTGTCAGCATAATTAGCATACTTTTTTAAGTCATAAAAGTTCTTTAGTGGCTGATTTTCATTGTTGATATAACCGTCTTTTATAGCAATTCCCATCATGGTCGAAGCAAATGATTTCCCTGCCGAACGTGGGTCATGAAGTGTATTTCTATTAGCATCGTTAAAATACTCTTCCAACAATAATTTATTGTCTTTGATAACCACGATACTAGTAATTTGCTTTAGCTCATATTTAGCAATAGCCGTATTCAACGCTTCTATTTTTTGAGTATCGTATCTATCTTTTGATACTTCCCAACCACTATTTGGGGCAATGGCTTGTACGGCTATTTGTTCCTTAGTAATTACAGGTGATTTTATCAGTAATTCAACTTCTCCTTTGGCTATCATCTCTCCTACTCTTAAGTCAGAATCATTGAGTTTTAGATAAGGTCTGAGTTCTATTTTTAAATAATGTTTACCTTCTGATAGGGCTTTTTCACCGCCATTTACTTTAAATCTGTCCCACATATACATCGCCCACCAATCTTCTCCAGTGGTACTTGTTAAGGGAACTCTAAAGGTTGTTGCAGTATTTTTATTTACACTAGAACCAAAATTACAACCATGATGGATGTTTTCTTTGTAGATAAGATTTCCGTCAACAAAAAATGAGAATTGTAGATTTCCACTTTTTACGAGTTCTTCAAGTGACAGTTCAGGTGCTAATTGATGAAGATAATTAGTAACCGAATTTGCCATAAACACTCTGACATTTAGGCTTGATTTGTGAGACAATTCAAAAGTGCTGAGAAAATCCTCCTTCTTATAAACATTCAGAGGAATGTTGCTAGCCATAAAAGTAATTCTACCTATGTTGGCTTGGTGGAGTGGATTGGTAATGATTTCGGGCGTAATAATATCTTTTATTTGCCCAACAGTTTTCAGCGACATTAATGCACTGAAAAGTATGATTAAAATCTGTTTCATGATAATGAGTTATTTCAGATGCGAAGTTATGCTGAACTGCTTGCCCAAAATAGAACAGAATTAACGTTGAAGCATTAATGAAAAAGTATTTTTCGATAGTTAGAAGGACTCATGCCATTTATTTCTTTAAAGCATCTTGTAAAATGGCTCTGGTCGGCAAAACCACATTCAAACGCAATTTCAGTCAGGAGCTTTCTTTTATCTGAGAGTAAGGAGAGTGATTTTTCAACTTTTAACTTTCGGATATATTCTCCAAAGCTGCAATTAAAGTATTTAGAGAAATCTCTGGAAAGATGTACAGGATGAATACTTAAGGTTTCGGATAGAAAACCTAAGGTCAGATTATCAGTAAACTGGTCGTTCAGAATCTCATTGATTTTAGCTACCCAAGAAGGATTCTTATCCCCTACAGATTTATCACCTTCTGCCATTTGCGACAGCATATTAAGCAATACTCCTTGAATAGATAAAGATGAGGTTTGGTCTTGTATTTTGGTTTCTGTAAAAACCTTATACATCAAAAGTTTGAGGGCAGGGTTTAAAAGGTTTATATTTCCTTGTAGCTTATCGCCCTTTAAGAACAAATCATCAAACCAAGGCTTTTCTATTTCTACATGAAAACCTCTGGTAAAGCCGTCGGGTTTAATATTATAATGGGCATCCTGCCAATGATGAAATAATAGAGTACCAGCAGGACAATGATAAACCTCTTTTTTGTTGCCTTCTATTACTAAACCTTCAAGGATAAAAGTAAAATAAGCGTGTTCATGATAGTGCCAATCGACCTTTGGTTGTGTATAAACGGTATCCGTCAAAGTAAGACCATCCAGATGAATAGTTTGATTAGTCTGCCCGTAAAATTCCCCTTTCTTTAAATGATTCATCTTAAATAGATTAGATAGCATAACTTGAACTGTAATTCGGAAAGCAATTTACCAGAAAGTTAAAGAAATAGATTTTATTTGGGATGAACAAGCTGATAGATGGGATGAGGAAAGTGACTGACTTCTTACTGGTCTGATACAATATAGGAATGATGTAAAATAATCAATAATTTTGATTGAATAGAAAACAAAACCACGCAAAAATATGGACGCATCTTGGACAGACAGATGGAATGATAGATACAGTAAAGAGGAATTTGCTTATGGCGAACAACCTAATAATTATTTAAAAGAACAATTAGAAAAACTAAGTGTTGGTTCTATTCTTTTTCCAGCAGAAGGCGAAGGTAGAAATGCAGTTTTTGCGGCAAAAATGGGTTGGAATGTTTCAGCATTTGATATAAGTATTGAAGGGAAAAACAAAGCCTTGCAATTGGCAGAGGCGAATCAAGTAAGTATAGATTATCAGGTTGGGGAATTGCAAACTTTGAATTTTCAAGCAGCACAATTTGATGCCATTGCCTTGATTTATGCACATTTTCCTGCCAAAATTAAATCATCAATTCACCAGACATTGGATAAGTATTTGCGCAAAGATGGAGTGATTATTTTTGAAGCCTTTAGTAAAAATCATCTTGATTATATCGCTAAAAATGAAAAAGTGGGAGGACCAAAAGAACTCGCAATGTTATTCTCGATTGAAGAATTACAAGCTGATTTTAAGAACTATGAAATCATTGAATTAGGAGAAACTGTAATCGAATTGAACGAAGGAGTATTTCATAATGGACAAGGTTCTGTGATTAGATTTGTGGGAAAGAAAAATTAAAATTTAATCTTTAATTTTCATTAGAGTGCGACTTAAGTCGCATCTGAATAAAAGATTTGATTGTCTCTTTAAGCAATTTACTCAAGAAGTAAAAACTAAAAAGCCTACCAGAAACAATGCTCTGGTAGGCTTTTATATCCAACAATAATATCAATACTAGTATTTGAATACTTTTCCTCCTGCTAATACTTCTTGTGTTTTCTCATCGAAAGTAACTTTCAAGCCTGTTCTGTAAGCAGCATTCGACATGATTGTTGCAATTGAATGCGAGTAACCAGCTTCAATTGGTGCATGACTTTGCTTACGTGAACGTACACATTCCATCCAATTTTTAATGTGACTGAACGTCAATGGATCTCCACCAGTGTTTGCATCTGAAGCAACTTTTTGACCTTCTAGCTTCATTGGTGCTAATAGGTTTGCTTTCAAGCCCATTGTTTTGGCATGACCTTCTGTTAAACCTCCTGTTGAAGAAATTTCGTTAGTATCTAAGTTAATCATACCACCATTTGAGTAATACAATTCTTTTGTTTCACCCGCTGAGTTAGAGAAACGAGAAGTAAATTGTACTTGGAAACCAGATTTAGGATCATCTAATGGACCGTAATCAAATACAACTGTTAAAGTATCTGCATTTGAACGACCATCTTTCCATTGATAAATTCCACCGTTAGCTACTACGCTTCTTGGGTGTGGCAAACCAGTAAACCAGTGAACTGTATCAATTTGGTGAGACATCCATTGTCCCGGAATTCCTGAAGAATATGGCCAGAATAAACGATATTCTAAGTATTTACGTGGATCGAATGCTTCGTAAGGACGATTCATCAAATAACGCTTCCAATCTACATCGGTTTCTTTTAAGTTTTTCACCAATTCAGGTCTTCTCCAACGTTCTGGTTGGTTTACGTTCCACATCAATTCTACCATTACGATAGGACCAAATTTACCTGATTTGATAAAATCTTCTGCCGCAAAATAGTTTTCACCACTTCTACGTTGCGAACCAATTTGAACGATTTGCTTTGAATTTTTAACGGCTTTCAATACTGCACGAGCATCTTCCATTGTTTCTGCCAATGGTTTTTCTGTATAAGTATCGCAACCAGCTTTTACTGCCTCAACAGTATGCAAAGCGTGTTGAAAATCTGCTGTTGAAATAAACACAGCATCTACCATTTTAGAATCGTAAAGTTCTTCGTTATTTCTAAAAACTTTTACATCACTTCCCAATTGCTTATCTAAAAATGCTTTTCCTTCTTCTCTACGACGATTCCATAAATCCGAAAGAGCTGTCATTTCAAAGTTCATTTCTTTTTGTAAAGCTTTGAAAGGACCCACATGAGATGCTCTGTGACGGTCAGAAAAACCTACGCAACCTACTCTTACACGGTCGTTTGCACCGATAATTTTAGCGTAAGATTTAGCACTAAATGTCAATGCTCCTAACGAAGCAAAGGTTGTTTTTTGGATAAATTCTCTTCTTTCCATAGTTTATTTGTAAATGAATTTAATTTTAAGTGATGGGTGATTAGTAAATAGTGATTGGTGATTAGTTTAATGTTTTACAAGAATTAAAAATCTAATTACCAATCACTAATCACAAAAAATCACAACGTTTTAATCTTGATATTTTTAAATGAAACATTATTACCGTGGTCTTGGATTAAGATATTTCCTTTTTCTCCTGCACCGAAACCATTGTATTTTTCATATTTACTTCTTGCCACTAAAGCTTTGAAAATATTACTGTTACGTTCATATTCTACTACTTTAAAGCCATTCAACCAATGTTGAACGATGTTGTTTGGATACACAATTACTCTTGCTTGATTCCATTCGCCAATTTTGCGTTGGAAACGTTTGTCTAATTTATATGAAGGAATTAAATCATATAAACTGCTCATGGTTCGGTTACCGATAGAACCCATTTTTGCATCTGGATGACGTTCATCATCTAACACTTGATACTCTAAACCAATCCCAGATTTTCCATTCGAATCAAAGGCCTCATTCACAAAGTATTTAACACCAGAGTTTGCACCTTCCGTCAATTTAAACTCAAAAGTTAATTCAAATGCCCCGTACTGTTCGGTACTTACAATATCATTACCTGTTTCAGAACCATCAGATGGACTTACATTAATTGTTCCATCCACTACTTTCCAGTGAATTGTTGGCATTGCATCTTGGTGAACGCCTCTCCAACCTGTAAAATCGTTACCGTTAAATAACAATTTTACGCCTTGTGCTTTTTCTTGTGCTGATAAAGTATTCAAGGTTAAATTGATTACTGGCGTATTGTCTGTCGGACGAGGAGTTAGATTTTCTGTTTGGATTTTGATATTTCTCCAACGAATTTCCATGCCTTCTGTCATATTAGCATAAATAGAATGTACTTGCAAAGCAATAAATCCTTTGGCAGTAACATCATCTACTAAATTTGAAACAGGCACATCGTTTACCCAAGTACGAATTACATTTCCAATCGCTTCGATACGATACTTATTCCATTGTCCGTGTAATTTGAAAGCCTTTTTTGCTTCTGGATTAATGTTTGGAATATACAACCAATCACGACGAGCTTCGTCATAAATACCACCAGACCAAGCACGTTCTGAAGGATCTACTTCTGCTTGATAACCATGTACTCTACCATTTTGGTAATCAGGACTTGAAAGACTTCTGAATTGAATACCTGAGTTCATGCCATCAGCTACATTTAGCTCAAGTTCCAAGATAAAATCACCGTAATCTTTTTCAGTAGCTAAAAATGAATTAGGAGTATCCTTTACAGTAGTTCCTACAATTTCACCATTTCTTACGCTATACTTAGCTTTTCCGCCTAATTGTTTGAATCCTTTTAGGGTTTTTCCATCAAATAAATTTGTCCATTTTTCTTTCTGAGCGAAAGTTGAAAAAGATAAAATACTGATAATAAAGAAAATACTTAAAAACTTTTGTTTCATCGTTTTATTATAAAATTAGATTTATTGACAAAAGAATCTAAGATAATTTTTATACTGGATTTTATAAAAGAATCTTGGGGGGTCTATAGGGGTTGAACCTTTTTGCAGATGTTGTATCACAATAAAAATAAAAAGCGTAATGAATTTTAACATCCAATACGCCTTTCAAATTTAAGAATACTATTAATCACTCCACTCCTTTTACTTGCATCTGCAAAGTATAAATGGATTCGGAAGCGGTAATGAATAAGGTTTTGCGGTCTTTCCCTCCAAAACAAATATTGCCTACCCAATTAGATGGCACAGGAATATTGCCCAATTTTACGCCTTCTTTATTATAAATCGTCACGCCTCTACCCGTCAAATATAAATTTCCTTGATTATCCAACGTCATTCCATCTGAACCCATCGGAGCAAAAAGCTGACGATTTGCCAAAGTTCCATCTGCTTGAATTTCGTATCTGTACGTTTTGCTATCACGAATATCGGCTACAAATAAATACTTTCCATCCGACGTACCCACAATACCGTTAGGCTGTTTGAGGTCACCATCAACGAGCATTACTTCTTTTGAACCTTTGGCTAAATAATACACATTTTGTTTGTCGATTTCGGGCTTTTTTCTTGTCCAATAATCACGCTGATAATATGGGTCGGTGAAGTAAATGCCACCTTTAGGGTCAATCCATAAATCATTGGGACCATTGGCTTTTAGTCCTTTGATGTTATCTAACAAAACCGAAACTTTCCCTTTGTCAATTGCCCAAAGCTCATTTTTTTCGTCGGCACAAGCAATTAGTCTTCCTTTTTTATCAAAATATAATCCGTTTGAACGACCTGTTTTATCCATAAAAAGGCTTAGTTTTCCATCCGCACTGTATTTCCAGATTTTATCATTAGGCTGGTCGGTAAAGAAAATATTTCCTTTTTTATCCACCGCAGGGCCTTCGGTAAAAGTAAATTGCTTAGATACTTGCACCAAGGAAGCCCCTTTTTGAACAAGATTCAAGGCAGCAATATCATCATTCGACTGTGCCAACAATAATTGATTCGACAACAAGAGTACGGCAAGCACACGGCTAAACTTTATCATATTTATTAGGATTGTTTAAACTAAAAAAGCAAGTTACAGCTTTGTACCTTGCTTTCTGGAAAGATTTGTGGGGTTTGGAATGATTTTGGATTGAGTTTGTATTTTATTGAGTGTTTCGAGTTATAAGGATTATAATGGCAAAGGATTATTTTTTATCAAGATTTTCTCTACCAGCAAAGCTATCTCTTCCATATACAAGAATAAATCCTCGATTTGTTCTGTTTCAATTTGTAAGAAATATGATAATTCAAGAGCCTTAATATCTTTACTCTTATTTCCAAAAAGACGTTTCGTCTTGTCAGTGTAATAGGTTTCAAGGTCTCCTTTTGACCAAATAAATATGTTTTTTTCTCTTAATTTTAAATGTGTATTATCATAAAGTTCTTGTCCAATTGCATTAACAATAGCCAATTCTTTGTTACCTTTTGTATATCTTGACTTCATGTATTCTACAATGGTTTGTAGGTCTTCATTGTCAGCATCAATTTGTTTATTGGCTAATTGTTCAAACAGATTTTGTAATTTTTGAGTATCATAATTTTTATCTACATTTTTAACTCTTTCACTAATAGCTTCATAATTTACTGGTAAATCTGACAATGCTTTTCTGATTATATCAGTATTATCCTTTATGTCCAATATATTTAAGTACTTTACTAATTTTGGAACTTCATCTTTGAAACAGTCCAAATCTCCCAAAAGTAGAAATGGAATATCAAAGCATTGAAGCATTTTAATATAAATCAGAAAACTTCCTTTTCCATTTACCCTTGAAACTGTAATATTTTCATAATCAAGTAATTGTTTAGAATTTTTCAATTTATCAACGATTGATGGAATTAAATAAACCTCACCACCTTCGACTAATATAACTTTGTCTGCGAAAAATAATTCTGTATTGTTTGACCAAAGAAAACGTTTTAACTCAATAGTAATTTCTTTTGATATTTCTGAGTCAAGCTGTTTGACGACTGAGCAATTCTTGTCGATGTCTTTATAAACTCTAACTACATTATATGGTTCTACATTTTTCAAATATTCAATTGAATGTGTACTAATTATTAGCTGTCTTGGTTGCTTATCGTTACTTTTTAGAAATTTATCAAGTTCAGCTGAAATAAGTCTTCTCGCTTGTGGATGTAAAAATAATTCAGGTTCTTCTGCAATCAATAATGAACTATTGTTGTGAAAATTATTACAATACAATGAAAAAAGTGAGATTATGATTGCACTTTGAATTCCAGTACCTTTCTCATGAAGAGGTCTATCAATGCCATCATTTACAAATAATTGAATATTTTTGTATAATTCATTGTTCATATCATTCATAAATCTGAATGATATTGTTTTATGAGCAATTGCCCCTTCTAATAGTTTTCTTATCTGAGCTGTATCATCGTGAAATACTGTATCAACTAAACCTTTGATATCAACTGATTTTTCTTTTATAAGCTCTTCGTATGTTTTTTCTTCATCTTGGTTTATATTTTTTTTATTTTTTTCCCATAAACCCATTATTAGTTTTCCAAACCAAGTGTAATGTATAATTCTCAAATCTTCTTTTTGACTACGCAAAGCACTTATTACAATTGTTGTAATTAAAGAATCACGTAGTTTTTTTGAAAGAAAATGCGAAACCCAAATTGATTTTGCGGAATCAACACAAATTAGTCCAAATCCAGCTTTTTCATCATCAATTCTTGATTTGCAAAAGAAAATTTTTATTTTTTCAAGTGATTTTAGAAATAAAATGAGTTCATCTGGCTTTTTCCATTCTGTTTTTTTCGATTTACCGTTATTAAATGTATCTAATACAACTGTTTCAGGTCTGTTTTCAATTTCATCAAGGCTTTGAAAAAAATCAAAATTTACAGTTATTTCTCCTGTTTCAGCTCTATGAAATAATTCAGAAGAACTTTTGATTTTTGAAAAAGCTGTTTGTTTTTTTATAGTTCTTATAATTTCTTCATTAAAATCTCTACCTTCTAATTCAACATCTAAATAAAGATTATCTGAAATAATTTCTTTTATTTCGCCCGTTTCGGGGTCAATATGTTCATAAGTATAATAATCATTGTCAGTAAAGTTGACATAGGTTGGAAATTTTTCGCCTATCAGAACCTCAATTCCTTTAATTATGTTTGATTTGCCTGAATTGTTTTTTCCAACAATTACATTCTTCCCATTTTCGAGTCTGACAAAAACTTGTTTTAAACTTCTAAAATTGAAGGCTGAAAATTTTGATATATACATTTGTTTGTAGTTTTTGGGAATTTCACTCAACTCTCTAACCTGAAAAGTCAGGTAGTACTCATTATATCATTAGTGTATGTACTCTCCTACTGTATAGTATAACTATTTATTTTCTCTCCCCAAGCTCTACACTTATTTTAAATTTTATAGATTTCAAACAAAGCAAATGATTTTGTCATATTCTCAATACTGTTTACTTTATGACCATTCCATTTAACAAGATGCCAATTACTTTTTACTTTATGACCATTCCATCTAACAAGATGCCAATTACTTTTTACTTTATGACCATTCCATCTAACAAGATGCCAACTACTTTTTACTTTATGACCATTCCATCTAACAAGATGCCAATTACTTTTTACTAGATGAACATTCTATTTAACAAGATGCCGATTACTTTTTACTAGATAACCATTCTATTTAACAAGATGCTCATTGATTTTTACTTTATTACTGTTTTATCTCCCATTTTATCAATCCTACCAAGGGCCTTTCTGTTTTACTTGATAAAACTGAGTGCCGTTGAATCTAAAAAGTCCGCTTCCTGCACCCCACCACATATTTCCTGATTTATCTTGAAACATACTTTGCACACAACAATTTAGCCCGTCGGTAGGGGTAAATACCATAAATGCTTTGGGATTTGGCAATGGAATAGATGGGTCAAATCTGGTAGTGCTACCTCTTGCTGTAATCCATATAATACCCGACTGTTCAATAATTATCCCCCAAAACTCAGTACCGCCTAAGCCATCTTTGGGCGTGTATTCGGTAAAAGTTTTGCCGTCAAATTTACAGATACCATTTTTCATGGTAAACCACATATTACCCAATTTGTCTTGTGCGATGCCTCCTGCATAGTTCTCGCCCAAACCTTCTTTTTCGTTGAAATTGACAATCGTTTTGCCATCGTAACGAAACACACCTTTATTAGATGAAGCAAACCAAATATTCCCATCCTTATCTTCCATAATACCAGCAACATTGATAGGCGGAAGCAAAGTAAATAAGGAAAAAGATGGATTACCCAAACTATCGGCTAATGGATTATACTGATAAACTCCGCCATGCGTACCTACCCAAACCGTACCCGATTTATCAACAAGAATACTTTTTCGACTGATGTCGATATGATTTAGCCCATCTTTTTGAGTATAATTTCTAAACCTTTTACCTACTGCCAATTTGGAATCATACTTATATACTCCTTGGTCGGTGCCAAACCACATATTGCCCTTTTTATCTTCATTAATGGAAAAAACAGACTTGCTTTCAAAACCATCAGGATTAGAAAAATAGGTTAAAGTTTTTTTGTCGTACCTCACTACGCCTTCGCCAATAGTGCCAAACCATAAATTTCCTTTGGAGTCCTCAAAAATACTTCGGATGTATTGGCTCACTAGAGTAGTGTCAAAATCAGGAGCTAATCCCACTGATTTAAAGTTTTTGATTACTGTTGGGCTTGGCTTGGAAGCAAATGGCACTTTAAGCGAGCTATTCTTTTCTTGTCCATGGCAAGCAGTAACAATCATCAAAAAGCTAAAGAGTAATATTTTGTTCAGTGTCATAATGATGTTTTTTACTGTTTTAGTATTTTGATAAAAATGCGAAAAGAAAAATTGCCCGTGTTGACACGGGCAACGGCAAAAGAGTTTCCATTTTCAATATTGGTGTCCGTCAGCTAAGCAAGGCTCTGCATAACCAATTGTCTCTTGCATTTCTAACTCATCTAATTTCTTTTTGATATTTTTATAGTCAACAGTTGAGGGGACTTCCATTGTAAAATATCCTTCATTAACTTTTTCCGAAACACAACCAAGTTCATTGAATATATCACGGATTTGATTTATGTCTTGTGACTTGTCCATTAGAACAATTTGAATAGTTGAGTTACCTGAATACTCAACTGTCTTACGGTAAGTCAGCATTCCTTCATGTTTATCAAACTCTGCAAAAATAATATCGTCTGAGGCAACAAGCGGAGCATAGTATGGAATACTGTCGAGCTTGTAAAGCCCTTTTTCTTTGTCAACAATTGTCGCCCACATTGTCTCCACAGTATCTTCTTCTAAGATATCACTATAAAAACTAAATAATATTTTAACATAAATATCGTCTGGTATTTTCATCTTGTTTTGAAAAATTTGTTCTCCTTCCGTGGTCTTTGGCACACAGACCACGGAAGGAAAGACAGCTTTATTATTAATTTATTACTCCTTAATGCCCGTATTCTCCGCAGGTTTTTCAAATTCCCATTCGCTTCTAATCAGTTTGTTTTGGCTTGGATATACTTCGTTTAAGGTATTGGCATCATAGATTCTGCCGTTTTTCATGACCATTTTCAAAGTATTTGAATTGCGAATGTTTTCTAAAGGGTTTTTATCCATGATTAATAAATCGGCTAATTTTCCTTTTTCGATACTTCCCAAATCTTTATCTAAACCTAAAGCGGTTGCTCCGAGAATGGTTGATACTTTTAGGGCATCAAGGTTTTTCATGCCTCCGCTTTGCATCGACCATAATTCCCAATGATAACCCAAACCTTGGAATTCTCCGTGACTACCAATACCTGCCAATGAACCATTTTCTACCATTGATTTCATCGACTTGGCGTGTTTCTGAAAAACGTGTTCTTCTGGCAAGAACCAACCTGTTACTCTACGAGTTTTTTCTGCTAATTCTTCATAAGGCATAAAGTATTGCATCTTTTTGTCGTGATAGGGATTCTCTGTTTCAAAGTAAAAAATCTCAGCAAAAGGTCCGCCATAAGCAACCAACAAAGTAGGCGTTACTGCCATTTTAGAGTAAGCGATAGACTTCACCACATCGTTGTACAATGGATAAACTGGAATAGCGTGTTCATGTCCGGGATAGCCATCCAACATATTGGTCATGTTCAATTTGTAGTTCAAACCGCCTTCGGTGGTTGGCATTAGTTTTTGGTCTTTTGCCGCTTTGATAATCCATTGACGAGTTTGTCGATTGCCCGTCAAATACATTTTGATGTACTTGGTATTATAATATTTGCTGTACTGCTTCAAGGCATTGATTGCTCCTGTTGAATCTTTGATATTGTATGACCAAAAACCAACCCCCGGTCCAGTTGAATATACTCTTGGTCCAGCCATTTTACCTGCGTCCACCATATCGCTGTAAGTAAGTACGTCGGTTGTGGCTGTTTGTGGGTCACGGGTAGTCGTTACTCCATAAGCTAAATTGGTGGCATAAATCCATACTTGGTTTTTCTGAATGCCCCATTGTGGCCACATGTGCGAATGTGTATCTACAAAGCCCGGTGTGATGGTTTTGCCTTTTACGTCGATTACTTTGGCATTACCAACGCCTTTCAGGCTTCCACTTTTCCCTACCGCTTTTATTCGGTTGTTTTCTATCAAAACATCCCCATTTTCTATCACTTCATTGCCATTCATCGTGATGATTCTTCCGCCTTTCAACAATACATTTCCTGTCGGAATATCTTTTGTGAAGTACAGTTTTATCTCGGTTTCTTCTGGCTTGTAAGTAGTTTCAGCTTTTTTAACTGCTACTTTTTTAGTGACCGAATCTGCTTTGGCTTTTACATCTACTTTAATTTTCAAAGTATCGGTTTTTACTTTGTTCAAAGAATCCGCCTTTGCTTTCTCTTGTACTTTTTTGGCTGTTTTTACACTGTCTTCAAAAGCTTTTGATTTGTCTAAATCATACACAAAATGAAAGCGACCTAATGACCAATGTACTTTCTTGGCATCGCTCGACCAAGCTGGAAACTCCCCTCCTATCTCCGTCAATTTTTGTGCAGGGAACTGTGCTGAACTTGGGTCTGAAACAGAAATATTAACGGTTTTCCCTGTTTTAGGAATCGTCATTACATAAATATCATTGTTGATTTGTGCCAAAGCTTTATCTCCATCGGGCGACATCAATACTTGCGAAGCATTTGAAGCTCTGTTTACTTCCATTGCCTCCGCCATTTTTTCTCCCAACATACAATTATGCACATAATCTTCACCTTCGATACTCATACCATAAGTAGTGATTCCCGTAATTTTAGCATGAACTTTTTCGTCTGTTCCATCCCATTTAATCGACTGCAAAGAACCATCGCCTCCGCTTAAATAGATTCTATCAGAATTTTTCACGAAATGAGGTGTACTTCTGCCTTGTGCTTTATCAATCACAGTAATTGCCCCGCCTTTGGCATCAATCCAACAAATTTCATCTTCTGAACTGTTAGCAACTGGCCCAACCGATTCTTTGAAAGTACGCATTTTGCTACGAATGAAAACGATTTTATCGTCTTTCTGCGTAAAGACTGGTTGTGAATATAAGGCTGGAACAGTCGTTAGTTTCTGTATGTTTGGCGTTCCGTTGGTATTTACTTTATAAAGATTTCCGCCCTCGGCTGTCCAAGTAATAAAGGCAATCTGCGTTCCATCGTTCGACCAAATAGGATTTGCTTCGGTAAATTCATGATTAGTAATTCTGCGTGGCGTCCCGTTTGGATAATCTGCCACATACAAACGATTTAAAGAAGTAAAAGCTAATTGCTTGCCATTTGGCGAAGGAACGGCATCACGAATTTGTGAAATTAAGGTTTGAGTAGTATCTGAAATAGGATACTTAAACTCTAATCTTGGTCCCATTTCTAAATCCATATCAACACTAAATGGAATCTGAACTGGGTTTCCGCCATTGATAGCAATTTTATAAATCTTTCCGCCATAAGAAGCAATTAAAGCTTGATTATCAGGCGTGAAAGACATTGAAGGCAACACACCCATCGTTGCGATTGACTCCTGTTCGTCTCTTTGTACTGGGTACGCCAACCATTTTTCATCGCCACTTTCCAGATTTCTCAATACCAAACCTGTTTTTTCTTCAAAGCGAGAACCATACACCAACCATTTACCGTCGCCTGATAAAGTAGGCGAAAATGCCGAACCGTATCTTGAAGTAATAGTAGTGCGTTTGGCATTGTCACGGTCGTAAACGCCAATTTGGTACTGTGGCATCATGGCATTATAATTCCACGCTCCCGAACGTTGCGAGAAGTAAATGTATCTTCCATCGGGACTTACGGCTGGGTCGATGGTTTTTAAATTGGCAGGTTGGTCAATTAATTGAACGCCTCCGCCTCCATCTTTATGCACCATCCACATTTGTACATTCATGCGACCTTTGGCAAAAATGATGTAATTACCATCGGGAGTCCATTCAGCAGCTTCATAGTTTTGGTCACGGTCTTTCGTTACTTGAATGGTATCTTTTTTCTCGAAATCAATCATCCAAACATTATCCGAACCGCTACGGTCTGAAATAAAAATCAACTTTTTTCCGTCTGGGCTATAACGTGGATGCGTATCAAAAGCCAAACCTTTGGTGATATTGATCGCTTTTCCGCCAGTAAAGGGAATACTGTATAAATCGCCCATCAAGTCAAAAACGATGTTTTTAGCATCAGGACTCACATCCAATGAAAGCCAAGTGCCTTCGTCGGTATTGAGTTTGAACTTACGAGTAGCTTTAAGCGGTAAATCTTTGTAACGAACAAATTTCGTTGTGTCTTTTTTAAGAGAATCGCCCGAAGATAGATGCCTTGGCGATAAATGATTAAAGGAATTTGCCATGCCGACAATCGCAAAAGCGCCGACAAACAAGCCTATCAATAGATTTTTAGGATTAGTTTGAGGAAAAGTGATTTTCATTTTGTTGATTAATTTGTTGAATTGAATTACTAAAATAGTGATTATTATTTAGGATATTACTTTTGTGGAGGTTTTTAAAGAATAGTAAATAATGAAGCCACAAACAATTCCGAAGGAATGACATATTTATAGAAAAGCAACCAAACGACACCGTTCGACTCCTTCGGAGTCATATATCTTCCTCATTTTACTTTTAGTTATTCATGTTTAATCCCTTCAGGATAGAGAGCTTAGCCATTCCAGAGATATGAAAACATTTCAAATTCGTTATATTTGTAAAAACGAATATGGCAATGAGAAATTCCTTAAAAACTCCCTTGACCCAAGCTCAGTTATTGGTTTTACAAGTAGTAAAAGAACAATACAATGAGCAAGATTTAGATGAATTAAAACAATTATTAGTTGATTTTAATCATCGAAAGATGCAAAAACATTTAGACAAAACCGTTGCTGAGAAAGGACTTACTGATAAAGATTTTGAGAATATATTGAAGGAAAATAAACTAAACTAACAATTCCGAAGGAATGACATATTTATAGAAAAGCAATAAAACAATCCCCCCATTCGACCCCTTTGGGGTCATATATCTTCCTCATTTTACTTTTGGTTATTCATATTTAATCCTTTCAGGATTGGGACACGAATTATTTTTAATTTTTACAAAATATTTCCCCTTCCTCCTCTCCATTTTCTAAAATCAATTCATTAATTTTAAAGTATAAGCATTCTACAACTACCTATTGTATAATGCTTTAGCCTACCACTCAATACGTTCAATTACTTATTAATCGCTTTCGCCTTGGGGCGGTTAAATGCAATTTCTATAGGTTGTATTTTTTAACTTAAACAATATATATTATGAACACCTCACAAGATTCTGGCAATGCTACGAACATTGCTAATTTCAAAAACCTGATTAATTTTTGCATTGGCTTTGGTGCTGGCTACAACCCTACAAAAGATGCCTTGAAAGTCCCCAATCTGCAAAGTCAACTCAATACCGCAAACACTTTATTACAGCAAAGTATCACTAACGAAACCGTGTATATCCAAGCCACTGATACCCGTCGGGATTTATTTGCACAGCTCAAGCCTTTGGCTACTAAAATTCTCAATGCTTTTTCTGTTTCGGGTGTACCAGATAGTGCCGTGGCAGAGGTTAAAACCATTAATCGAAAGATTCAGGGGAAAAGGGCTTCATCTAGTGAGAAGAGTGCAAGTATTGCTGTTGAAGG
Source organism: Arcicella lustrica (assembly GCF_034930985.1). Lineage (NCBI taxonomy): Bacteria > Pseudomonadati > Bacteroidota > Cytophagia > Cytophagales > Flectobacillaceae > Arcicella > Arcicella lustrica. The sequence goes on along the minus strand of NZ_JAYGIM010000016.1, from coordinate 57,514 downwards.
AGAAACGCCACAGCCTAAAACCATATCTAGCTCGCAACAGAGTTATGAGTATTTGGTTGAACATTTTTATACGTTGATAGAATTGATTCGCTCGCATGCAGTGTATAACCCTAATGAAGATGCCCTGAAAGTAAGTACTTTGCAAGCTTATTTAACGGATTTACAAAATGCCAACAGCAATGTGATGGTCGCCAATACGGCTTGGACGATTAGCCGAGCGAATAGAAATAAGTGCTTATACTCACCAGAAACAGGCTTGGTAGATACGGCTTTGGACGTGAAAAATTATATCAAAGCGGTTTTCGGTACGAGTAGCATGGAGTATGGGATGGTGAAGGGACTTAATTTTAAGAATTTAAAGTAGAATATTTTATTAAAAAAGAAAACCTCCCCTCTTTATCCCTAGGGCTAGACTTAAGTCCAGCCCTAGGGATAGGAAATCAAATTTAACCACTCTGCTTAGAAGAAAGAGAAAGGCATTTGGGATGAGATTTTAAAGAATATGACGACCTTCTCGGAGAATATAAGCAACCACTCGAAGAATATGACCACCTTCTCGGAGAATAAAGGCAACCACTCGAAGAATATGACCACCCTCTCGGAGAATGTAAGCAATCACTCGAAGAATATGACCCCCCTCTCGGAGAATGTAGGCAACCACTCGAAGAATATGACCACCTTCTTGGAGAATAAAGGCAACCTCTCGAAGAATATGACCACCTCCTCGGAGAATATAGGCACCCTCTCGAAGAATATAGGCACCCTCTCGAAGAATATGACCACTCTCTCGGAGAATGTAAGCTACCGCAATCAGTTTTTTGATTTGACAACTTGATTTAAAGTTGTCAAATCTTACCAATCGCTCCTACGCATACAAAATTCCCTTATCCACTTTTGCAGGCAAAGGTCCTTTCGTTACTAATTTTAGAGCTGCTAAGTTGGCACCTGCATTCGCACAGGTTTCTGGAGAAGCACCTTCTGTATAAGCCGTTAGGAATCCTGCCCAATAAGCATCTCCTGCTCCAGTAGCATCAATTACTTCAAGGGGTTTTACACCTAATGTGATTTGTTTTGCTCCTTTTTCAGTAGAAATGATAGAACCATCTCCGCCTTTGGTTAAACAAATGAGGTCTGCACCCATCGCATGAAAATCATGCAAGATTTGTGCTTCGGAAACTTTATGTCCATAGATTCTTTCGGCATCATCTTCACTTAATTTCACCAAAGCATCGTGTGAACAATAAGCTGAAATCGTTTCCCAAGCCTGTTTTCTGTCGCGCCAAATCTGAATAGCGTAATTAGCATCTAAACTTACTCGGCAATTCAAGGCGTTAGCACGTTTGGCGGCATCAACGATGGTACTTTGGGCTGGGTCTTGGCTCAAAGCGAAACAAGTGGTATGAAAAATGGCTGATTCCGCCAATAAACTATCAGGAATATGCTGTGGTTGAAGCATACGGTCGGCGGTACGATAAGCAATAAAATCGGGAGTGCCTTTGGTACGAGAAACCACTACAATACTGGTTGGTTGAAAATCATCTACGGCTATGTGACTAACATCTATACCTGTTTTAGCTACTTCTCTTTTTAAATAAATACCGATATTATCGTTGCCAATGCAAGAAACTAAGGCGGTATTCATGCCCAAACGAGCCATATTAGCAGCCATATTGGCGGGACTTCCTCCTTGAAAACGTTCAAAAGTGGAGGTTTCAAGAATACTTTCTTGTATTTCTGTTCCAATAAAGTCAGCCAAAAGTTCGCCAACCGAAAGTAATGCGTATTTTTTCATGTTTATAAAAATGGATTGTTCTTGGGAAGTAAAACGTTTGAAAGCGATTAACAATCAAGCATTTCCAACACATTGTTTTTGCAAATTAATGATAATTCTGTAAAAAATTGTTGGGAATAGTCATAAAACCTTTGTGATGGTGTTGAAGGGGAAATGTGATTTTCTTTCGACAGACTATCTTTAAAAATATTTACATCTGCTATTTAAAATTACCTTACAAATAAATCAAGGTATTCCAGAAAACTTGCATCTTTGATGATTCAAAATACTCGAAAAGAAAAACCTAAAAACGAAAGAACAATGTCTAACATTAAATTAATCATCGAAGAAAGACCAAGTAATATTGGAAATTTTATGGTGGGTCGATTATTACCTTTTAGAGAAAAAAGAATGGTGGGTCCATTTTGTTTTATAGACCACATGGGGCCAGCAAAATTAAGCGACCACGAGAATTTAGACGTTGGTCCACATCCTCATATCGGGCTTTCTACGCTGACTTATCTTTTTGAAGGAAGTGTTATGCACAAAGATAGTCTAGGAACAGCCATAGAAATAAAACCCAATGAAGTAAACTGGATGACGGCAGGCAATGGCATCGTTCACTCTGAAAGAACGCCAGAGTATTTGCGTCATTCTGATAAAAATTTACATGGTTTACAAATTTGGGTGGCTTTGCCCAAAGAACTTGAAGAAATGTCACCAAGTTTTGCGCATATTACTGAGGAAGAAATTCCTACTTGGGAAAACGATGGCGTTTCTTTTAAATTAATTGCTGGCGAAGCTTTTGGTAAAAAATCGGCAGTTCCTGTTTATAGTCCTTTGTATTTTTTAGAGATAAAAAATACAAACGCTACGACAATCAATATTGGTGATGATTTATTCGGGGAAAGTGCATTGTATATTTTAGAAGGAAGTATCAGCAGCGAAGGACATAGCTATGAACCCAAACATATTTTAATAGCGAACGACAGTAAATTATGCAGTTTTGAAATGGCTGAAAATACTACGGTTTATATTTTTGGTGGAGAGCCATTTCCAGAAGAAAGATATATTTATTGGAATTTTGTTGCCTCAACAAAAGAATTAATTGAAGATGCCAAAACCAGATGGATTGAACAAAGCTTCCCTAAAGTTCCTGGCGAAACTACCTTCGTTCCACTTCCACAAGCTCACCCTTTAAAAAACAAATAAATGGAAAAAGTACACGCACAAATCGGCAAAGAACTTTATAAAACTACCATTCAGTCTGCTACAAATACCTTGATTGCTGATGAACCTGTTGAAGTAGGCGGAAAAGGTTTAGGATTTAACCCTAAAGAACTTTTGGCGGCAGCATTAGCGGCTTGTACTTCGGCAACCTTAAGAATGTATGCCGACAGAAAAGCTTGGGATTTAACAGAAGTGAAAGTTGATGTAACTTTTGATAGAGATGCAGTTGCCAATAAATCCTCATTTACTAGAAAAATAGAATTGATTGGTAATTTAGATGAAGAGCAAAAAGCAAGGTTACTCACCGTTGCTAATAGCTGTCCTGTTCATAAAATATTAACGAATCCGATAGAAGTTAGCACTGAATTAGCATCATAATTCAATAGTTTTGATATTTCTAACTGAAATAGGATGGTATTTTGTGGTATTTTTCTATTTTTATAGTATCATCCAATCCATTACCTTTATTAATATCAACAAATGAAAAAACAAATCCTTACACTTGCAGGACTCTGCCTGCTAAGTACAGCTTCTTTTGCACAAAAAACCCTTGTTCACTGTGGTACGCTTATCGACGGCATTCAAAATGAAGCACAAAGCCAAGTAACCATCGTTGTTGAAGGCAAAAAGATTATTGCTGTTCAAAAGGGCTTTACTGCTCCTACTGGAACAGATAAAGTTATCAATCTAAAAAACCAAACAGTCATGCCGGGTCTTACCGATATGCACGTGCATTTGGAAGAAGAAACCAGTAAAGGTGGGGCGATAAAACGCTATCAACAAAATGATGCCGATATTGCTTTCGATGCAGCGAAGTATGCTAAAACAACATTGATGGCTGGTTTTACTACGGTAAGAGATTTAGGAGGTTCAGGCGTAAATCTTGCCTTGAGAAATGCCATCAATAAAGGTACGACGATTGGACCAAGAGTTTATACTGTGGGCAGAATTATTGCAACAACAGGCGGACATGGCGACCCTTCAAACGCTTTAGCGGATAAATTATCGCTAGAGCCAAGATATTTAACAGGCGTTGTAAATGGAGTAGATGAATGTCGTCAAGCAGTGCGCCAACGTTATAAAGAAGGTTCTGATTGTATTAAAATTACAGCTACTGGTGGCGTATTAAGTTTGGCAAAAAGCGGAAAAGCTCCACAGTTTACCGAAGAAGAAATCAGAGCAATTGTTGAAACTGCTAAAGATTACGGTTTCCATGTGGCAGCTCATGCACATGGAACTGAAGGTATGAAAAGAGCTGTAAAAGCTGGTGTAACAACCATTGAACACGGTACTTATATGGACGACGAAGTAATCGAATTGATGAAAAAGAACGGTACTTATTATGTTCCAACCATTATTGCAGGTAAAACTGTTGGTGATTCTGCTAAAATCCCTGGTTACTTTCATCCATTAGTCGCTCCGAAAGCTTTGGAAATTGGGCCTTTGATTCAAGCTACTTTCGCTAAAGCTTACAAAGCAGGTGTTAAAATTGCTTTTGGAACAGATTCTGGCGTTTCTATTCATGGTTATAATGCTTATGAATTTCAATACATGGTTGAAGCAGGAATGCCAGCGATGGAAGCGATTAAGGCTGCAACGATGACGCCTGCCATTATTTTAGGTACTCAAAAAGAAACGGGTTCTATTGAAACTGGTAAAATTGCAGACATTATTGCTACCGACGGAAACCCATTACAAGACATTAAAGTAATGAGAAAAGTATCGTTTGTGATGAAAGATGGAGTTGTTTACAAAAGTCTTTAAGCATAAATAAGGATTGAATAATTCACTAAAATGCTTAATTTAGACGCCAATTAAACAATACTATTATTTCAATTAATGAACATGAAAAATCTATTTGTTATCATTACTTTGTTGTTCGCTTCTTTATCAGCAATTGCTCAGAAGCCTAACACCTTGACAGCCAAAGAAAAAAAACAAGGCTGGAAACTCCTTTTTGATGGTAAAACATTAAATGGCTGGAGAAATTTCAATAAAAAAGACCTTGGTCCTGCTTGGAAAATCTCTGATGATGCCATTATGTTAGACAACAGTCAAATGGATGGTTGGAATACTAAAGGTGGCGGGGAACTGACTACAGATGGAATTTACGAAAACTTTATTTTAGCTTGCGACTGGAAAATTTCTGAAGGCGGTAACTCTGGAATTATCTTTAATGCACAAGAAGACGATGCTACAAAACATCCATATTCTTGGTTTACTGGTCCTGAATTCCAAGTGTTAGATAACGATGGTCATGCAGATGGTAAAATCGACAAGCACAGAGCAGGTAATTTATACGATTTAATCAAATATGAACCTGAAAACGTAAAACCAGTTGGCGAGTGGAATAAAGTAATGATTGAGCAAAAAAGCGGTCATGTAAAATTATTCGTAAACGGTAGAATGGTTATTGAATATACAATTGGTAGCGAAGAGTATAAAAAATTAGTAGCCGCAAGTAAATTCAAAGGCATGGAAAATTGGGGTACTTTCACAAAAGGACACATCGTTTTCCAAGATCACGGAAACAAAGTTTGGTTTAGAAACATCAAAATCAAAGAATTATAGTCTTAGTTTATACTAGACTAAATGCAAAAAACTGTAAGTACATGAAAGCATGTCACTTACAGTTTTTTTGCTTTATAACACTTTTATTTTCTGTATATTGCACCCTAATTCATACAAAGATATCCACGTTTTCTAAATTATTATATAATGTTAAAATCAATGACAGGTTTTGGCAAATCGGTGATAGAAGCAAAATCTTTAACCGTTACTGCTGAAGTAAAAACGCTGAACTCTAAGTTTACAGATATTTATTGCAGAATCCCTAAAAGTCTGTCTTTCAGAGAAATAGAAGTAAGAAATTTACTTACTCAATCCTTAGAACGTGGTAAAATTGAGTTTAATCTTTCTATTAATTACACTGATGTTGCCAGTTCTGGAACAAGTATCAATCGTCCATTGGTTGAGGCTTACATGAAAGATTTACAAGAATCTGCCAACGTTTATGGTGTAGCAGATATTACAGAATTATTCAAAATAGCCCTTACTTTACCAAATGCTTATAATACTGAAACAGTTTCGGAAGAACAAGCAGAAGAAGAATGGAAAACTATTTTATCTGCTGTGAATCAAGCAATTGCAGAATGCACAAAGTTCCGTTTGCGTGAAGGAGAAATCGTAAAAAATAAATTCATCGAATACATTGATAAAATTGGTGAACTATTAAAAGAAGTAGAAGAGCAAGATAAATTGCGTATTCCTGCTGTTCGTGAACGTCTTAGAAAATCAGTTACTGATTTATTAGAAGCAGATGATTTTGATAAAAATCGTTTCGAACAAGAATTAATTTATTATATCGAGAAGTACGATATTTCAGAAGAAAAAGTACGTTTAGGAACGCATTTGGTCTATTTCAAAGAAGTATTGAAAGAAGGAAATGGTAAAAAACTAAATTTCCTTTGCCAAGAAATCGGTCGTGAGATCAACACAATTGGTTCAAAAGCAAACGATGTTGTGATTCAAAGAATGGTCATCAATATGAAAGATGAACTTGAAAAAATCAAAGAACAGACTTCTAACGTTTTATAGATATGAGATATTAGATATGAATTATGAGATAGTGCTTTAAAACCTAATAACTCATAATTCATATTTCATATCTAAACAACTTACTTCATACTCACCAAAGTAACCCCTGCTCCTCCTCTATCGGCATGTTCGTCCTGTGTTCCAGCTACTTGCTTATAACCTCTGAGATGCTGACGAATAAGATTTCTCAAAATCCCATCGCCTTTTCCGTGTACAATTCTGAGTTCATCATAACCAACCATGATGGCATCGTTCATAAATTTATCTACTTCCACCAAAGCTTCTTCGCCACGTTTTCCACGCAAATCAAGATTGAATGAAAAATTCATCATTTTATCATTCATATCAACGCCAACAATCTTGGTACTTGATGAGATTTTCTGTTTGTATTCTTTACGAGAAATCTTTTCTAAACGATTGATTTTGACCGTCGTTTTCAAATCGCCAATGGCAATTTCAGCATCTTTTCCACGTAAACTTAATACTTCACCCAAAGCTTCTTGACCTTTGATTCTGACTAAAGAACCCACAGAAATTTCACCTAAAATCACTTCAATTTCTTCCCGTTCTTCTTTTTCTTTCTCTTCTTTTGGCGTTGGCTTTTTCGTATTTTGATTTACTTTATCAAGCACCAAGCTTTGCTGAAAATCAACTAAATCTTGTCTGATTTCTTTGGTTGCCAATTTCTCCGCTCCTTGCTCACGAATTTCCTTAATCGTCGCTTCAATTTTCTGGTTCGTGTTCTTGATTAATTCTTTCGCCTGAATTTTGGCAGTATTTAAAATCGTTTTCTTTTCTGTTTCCAAATACGATTTTAGTGAATTGTATTGCTCTAATAATTGATCAAGTTTGCGTTGCTTTTGGGCATTTTCAACGTTTTTATCAGCAAATACTTTCTTTTCAATTTCTAATTCTTTGATTAGCTTTTCAAAACTTACTTGCTGATTACCAATTTTTTGCTTCGATTTATCAATAATCGCTTTTGGTAAACCAATTTTATAAGCAATTTCTATCGCAAAAGAACTTCCCGGCTTTCCGATTTCTAATTCATACAAAGGCTCAAGATGTTCGGCATCATAACGCATCGCTCCATTGACCAATCCTTTTGTTTTATCTGCAAAAGTTTTGAGGTTTGTGTAGTGCGTATTGATTGCTCCATAAGCCCCAGAACGATTCAAATCTTCCAGAATACTTTCGGCAATGGCTCCACCCAAAGTTGGTTCTGTACCTGTTCCAAATTCATCAATCAAAAACAGCGTTTTTCTATCTGAATTAATCAAAAAGTACTTCATGTTCGTCAGGTGTGACGAATAAGTACTTAAATCGTTTTCCAAACTTTGCTCATCGCCAATGTCAATGAATACACTTCTGAAAATTCCAATCGTAGAATACTCCGACATCGGCACTAACAAACCGCATTGATACATATATTGCACCAATCCCAAAGTCTTTAAAGTAACTGACTTCCCTCCTGCATTTGGACCAGAAATCAATAAAATTCTTTCTTCAGAATCCAATTTTATCGTCAGTGGCTGTACTTTTTTGCCTTGTTTTTTGAAAGAAAGAAAGAGTAAAGGATGAACCGCATTTTTCCAATCTACAATTTGGCTATTCAAACTCAAAGGCGCAATTCCATTGATTTCGATTGCCAAACGTGCTTTGGCCCTGATAAAATCTATGATGCCCAAAAAAGTATAAGCTTTTCGCAAAACGGGAACATGAGGACGAACTCTCGTCGTGAGTTCCATCAAAATCCTGATGATTTCCCGTCTTTCGGCTGATTCTAATTCACGGATTTCATTATTGGCTTCCAGTACTTCGGTCGGTTCCATAAATACTGTTTTTCCAGTATCAGATTCATCGTGAACGAAGCCTTTAATTTTACGTTTGTGTTCGGCAGCGATGGGAATCACCATTCTTCCGCCACGTAAAGTCAAAGAAAAATCATCTGAAATCCAGCCATTTGCACGAGCATTTTTCAGAATACTTTCTAATTTTTTACGTAAATCTATTTCTTGACTTTGAATTCTACGACGAATACTTTGTAGCTCTGGACTGGCATTGTCTTTCAATTTACCACGGTCGTCAATTACTTTATCTAAAGAATCCAAGATTTGACGAAGGTTCAAATCTGCCGAAAAAGCCGTTCCGACTAATTCTCTTAATTGCGGATACGCTTCTGGTTCTTTATTATCGAAAAAACGCAAACATTCTTGAATGGTTCTTAACGAAAGTTTAAGGTCGAAAAATTCTTCTTCCGTCAGGAAAGCACCTTCAATAGCTGCCTTTGAAAGTTGAAGATTTACATCAAGATAATTCTGTGAAGGAAAAGCTTGAGGCTCAAAAGCCAAAATATCTTTCATTTCGGCTACTTGCCGAATCATTTTTTGAATTAAATCGTAATTATCTGCAAATCGGATTTTGTTGACAAAGGCTCTTCCCAGCGAACTCACACATAATTCACTTAAGTGTTCTCTGATGCGGTCGAATCCTAATTTTTGTTCTATATTTTGTGGGTATAACATGCTCTTTTAAAATAATTGCTTTTCATAAAACCATCAAACATTACACAAAGTTCTCAGGTTTAAATACTAAAGAAACCCCGTGAAGTAAAAATTACCTACGGGGTTTCTGAAATTTCAATTTCTATATTGTGCTATTCAGCAGGAAAAGTAAATGTTCCGTCTGGATTTGGAAGCAAATCTTCAACTTTTGTGATGGCACTTTTGTTCAGTTTTCCGTATAAATGTGGAAAAGTTCCGCCATGAGGAACGTCTTCAAAACGAGTTTCAGCCGTTAAAGCATCAATGTCAAGATGCAATAACAACAAATGAGGCTTGCCTACAAAATAATTATTGAGCGTTCCTTGTACTTGTTCGAAAGTAGAAAGATGTATAAATTTTTCTACTGAAAACGTTTCTGATTCATAATCATCTAAATCCGAAAACTCAGCCCACCATTCTGGACTCACGATATGATAAAGTCTTGGTTTCATAGCCTAAATTTACTACATTGTTCTGAGCTAATTGGTAAAAAATAAAATTTATGTACGACATCATCATCGTTGGCGGCGGTTTAGCTGGATTAGTCAACAGTATTTTACTTTCAAAAGCAGGTAAAAAGGTTTTACTGATTGAAAGAAAAAGCTATCCTTTTCATCGTGTTTGTGGCGAATACATTTCCAACGAAACTCGACCATTCTTGACATCGCTTGGGGTCGATTTTAGCTTGCTAAATTATAAAGAAATTTCACGTTTTCAATTTACTTCACCTTCGGGAAAAATACTTAAAACCAATCTTGATCTGGGCGGTTTTGGCATCAGTCGTTATACTTTTGATGAAGTATTATATCAATTAGCCTTAAAATCTGGTGTTGAATTTTTATTAGAAAAAAGCGTTGAAAACGTTGAATTTCATAATAACCATTTTATAGTAAGTACCAATACTGAAAATTTTGAAGCTCGCTACGTCATCGGTTCTTATGGAAAAAGAACGAAATTGGATGCTACTTTAAAAAGAGGTTTTTTCGGAAAAAGAAGTCCTTACATTGGCGTAAAGTATCATATAAAAACTGATTTTCCGAAAGATTTAATTGCCCTTCATAATTTCAAAGATGGCTATTGTGGCATTTCTGCCATTGAAAATGACAAGTATTGTCTTTGTTATTTAACGACTCGTGAAAATCTCCGTCAATACGGAACGATTGCTGAAATGGAGAAAAATATTCTTTGGAAGAATCCACATCTCAAAAAAATATTTACTGAATCCGAATTTCTTTACGACAAGCCAGAAGTAATTAATGAAATTTCTTTTGCCCCAAAAACGACTATCGAAAATCATATTTTAATGGTCGGCGATTCAGCGGGCTTGATTACTCCTTTATGTGGAAACGGAATGGCGATGGCGATTCATGGAGCAAAAATTTTATCCGAACATCTTTTAAAGTACTTTGATGACCGAAAGCAATTAGAAGAAAACTATCAAAAAGCATGGCAAAAAACCTTTGCTCAAAGACTTTGGGTTGGGAGAATCGTACAAAAATTATTCGGAAACGAAGTACTTTCTGAAGTTGCTTTACTGAGTTTAAAGAATTTTAAACCAGCTTTAGGAATGATTATTAGAGCTACGCATGGGAAAGTAATTTGATTTTGGATGTGGGATTTCGGATGTTGGTCTTCGGCTTTCGGATGTCAGATTTATTTATTGTACTTAGTAAAAAGAGCTTATTGGCTATCAATAAAAATGAAAGCCGACATCCGAAATCCCAAATCACAAAGGTAGCACCGTCGTATTCTTTACTTCCGACATCACAAATGAGCTACTGATGTGGGCTACGCTTTCTAAGGCGGTTAATTTCTTTTGATAAAATTCATTATAAGCTTCCATATCTTTGGCGATGATTTTTACCAAATAATCATAGCTTCCAGAAACTACACTGCATTCTATTACTTCAGGGAATTGCTTGATGGCTTCTTCAAATTCTTCAAAATGGTTTTTTTGCTGTTTGTCCAAAGTAATGCTACAGTAAACTACGAGCGGATTTCCCAGTTTTTTTTTGTTCAAAATGGTCACATACTTCTCGATAATTTCCTCTTGTTCCAACCTTTTGATGCGGTCGTGAGTAGGAGTCATTGAAAGATTAATCTGCTTTGAGATTTCTTTTATGGTAAGTTGGGCATTCTCTTGTAACAATTGGAGAATCCGCAAATCAGTCGCATCTAAAGTCATAAAGAAAAATTTACTTTACAGAAAGGTAATATTTACTTAATACAGGATTTTTTTCGCTTGAAAATATAAAAATAAATGCTTTTTCCTTATTTATTCAGCAAATGTAAAACTATTTCCTGTTTTCTTAACTTTGCATACACTTCATTTCCAAACACCTCTGCGGTTCTGTTATTGGTGGCATTGATTTAACCAATAACAGAAAAGCAGACATAAAACCCACAATTCCATGATTATCGGTGTACCAAGAGAAATTAAAAACAATGAAAACCGAGTTGCTCTGACTCCTGCTGGCGTTGCAGAATTCAAAAAGAACGGCCATACAGTTTACATCCAAACACAAGCTGGTTTAGGAAGCGGATTTTCGGATGAAGAATATGTAAAAGCTGGAGCAAGTATTTTAAGTACAATCGAAGAAGTATATGCGATTGCCGAGATGATTTGCAAAGTAAAAGAGCCGATTGCTTCTGAATATAACTTAATCAAAGAAAATCAATTACTTTTTACTTACTTCCACTTTGCTTCTTCTGAGCCGTTGACTCATGCGATGATTGAACGCAAAGCAATTTGTTTAGCTTACGAAACTGTTGAAAAAACTGACCGTTCGTTACCCTTATTAGTACCAATGTCGGAAGTAGCAGGTAGAATGGCGATTCAAGAAGGAGCAAAATACTTAGAGAAACCTATGGGCGGAAGAGGTATTTTATTAGGCGGTGTAGCAGGCGTAAAACCAGCCAATGTATTGGTTTTAGGCGGTGGAATCGTAGGAACACAAGCGGCAAAAATGGCAGCAGGTTTAGGAGCAAATGTAACAATTATGGATATTAGCTTGCCACGTTTACGTTATTTGGAAGACGTGATGCCAGCCAATGTTGATACTGTTATGTCGAACGAATATAATGTTCGTGAAGCAATCAAAGTTTCAGATTTAATTATTGGAGCAGTATTGATTCCCGGGGCAAAAGCACCACATTTGATTACTCGTGAAATGTTGAAAGAAATGCGTCAAGGAACAGTATTAGTTGACGTTGCTGTTGACCAAGGTGGTTGTATAGAAACTTGTCATCCAACTACTCACGAAAATCCAACTTTTGAAATTGATGGCGTAGTACATTATTGCGTAGCCAATATGCCGGGTGCTGTACCTTATACTTCAACTTTAGCATTGACAAACGCTACTTTACCTTACGCACTTCAATTAGCCAACAAAGGTTGGAAAAAAGCTTGTACTGATAACGAGGAATTGAAAAAAGGATTAAACGTTGTAGCTGGAAAAATCGTTTATAAAGGCGTTTCAGATGCTTGGGGCTTAGCGCTTTCAAGTCTTGAAAGTGTATTGTAATTTTTAGCTATGAGGTGTGAGCCTTGAGCTATCAGCCTTCGGCTTTCGGAATAAGATTGATAGAAATAAAATACAAATCCCTTTAGCTTTTTGATGCTAAAGGGATTTTTTATTGAAATTGAATCAGAAAGTAATCGTATTAACTGTGCTTGAACTCGACGTGGTAGTTGTTGATTTTAGGGTTGCTCCTGTGTTGGAGTATGTTCCGCCCGTATATAAGCCCCAGCCAGAAGAATTCCCAACAAAACTGCCTCCTGTGTAACTTCCTCCAAAATAGATTTTATACTGAGAACCTTTCGCCATACTTGGATGAGAGAAATGGAAGTAGCTAGAAGACATTTTAGGCATAAATGTTCCAAGATCTTTTCCTGTGGCATCTTCAATATGAAATAAAGAAGAGGTTGACACAGATGCACTTGATTTAATAAAAAAGCCTACTTGAGTAGAAGAAGTACTCATCGCTTTTGTCATGTTATTCGCTGGTTCTGCGCCAATCAATGTACCTCCATTAACCAAGAAATTACCGTTTATATCAATATTTTCATTACCATTACTAATCACAACTCCGCCACTTATGGTAAAATTACCATTACTATCAATCGCATCAGACCCCGTTACAATTAACACGCCACCTGTTACTTTTAAGTGACTATTATCGTTCGACTCTGTTCCTCCAGACACTGTTCCATAAGAAGTATTAATAGCATCATTCGTTGCTGTTAGATTGCACACACCTCCTGCAATTGTAATGAAAATAGACTCCATGCCTTCATAAGACTTTGTTACATTGATTGTTCCATCGTTTATTGTAATAGAAGTACCAGATTTGAGTCCGTCATTGGATGCAGCAATGTTGAGTTCTCCTTTGTTCATGACAAAAGCGCCATCACTTTTAAAGCCTTTTGCTTCGCTAGTATTAGCCGAATTGTAAGTATAAGTAGCTCCAGTTGTGATAATATTGATAGTCCCTCCGTTGATAGTTGAAGTACCATCTACTGTAATGCCTTTCCCTGCAATTCCAGTACTATTAATTGTTACAGTTCCTTGTTGCATCACAAAATTTGCATCACAATTAATACCAGCTGCCGAAGCAATATCTGCATCAGAAGTATCATAGAAAGCATTTCCAGATGTTGTAATATTAGCATTTGCATTGGTAATCGTTAAATTACCCGTCGTTTTAAAACCTTTTGATGCTCTACCAGATACTTTTAAGGTAATTGCGTCGCTACTATTAACGGTTGTGTAACTTTCGCTTTTAATAGCATTTCCTTTATCTCCTGTGGTTGTTACATTGATTGTTCCACCTGTAATTGCCACATAAGGAGTAATGGCTGTGTCTGTACCATCATAAGATGCCGTGATTCCATCATCTACGCTATTTACAGTAATATTTCCTCCAGAAATAGCAACATATCCTTCTTCACAATCTATTCCATCACCAGCGGCAGTAATATTCAGTGTACCACCACTCATTTTAAAATAATCATTGGCGTGAATCCCATCTGATACCGTTTTGGTAATCGTAATAGTTCCATCTGTAATGGCAATATAATCGTCGCTACAAATACCATGTTTGTAATTTGCCATCACTGTTAAAGCGCCCGTTCCTGCAAAATTCAATTGTCCTTCGCTAAAGAAAGCTCCTTTTTGATCTTCTGAACTGGTTGCATAAGTACTGCCATCAACCACACGATTATTTGTACCACTTAATAAATTGACAGATACTTTTTTACCAGATTGGATATTAATTGCTGGACCACTACTATTAACAATACTTGCTCCGTTCAATACAAGATTGAATTTGTAATCACTGTAAATTTTAAAACTACCATTCGTAGCTGAACCCGACAAAACATAATTTACTTCGGTAGTTGTAGTCGTAGAAGTAACCACAACGTTTCCGTTACTTACACTTACTTTTACACCCGAACTTTCTAAGGAATTGGTTACTGTGGCGGTAGTTCCTGAGTATTTTATTACTACGGCATTGGCAAGAGTGGTGTCTTTGGTTTTTGTATCAAAGTCACCATCAACAATTACTTCTTCACCAGTTTCAATTACTTCATCTTCTGAAGCAGTTTTACAAGAAATTATTCCTGAAGTAAAAAGAACGGCACTCATTAGAAAAAGAGCGTAAAATAATTTTGATTTAGTCATAAGAAAGAAGGTTTTATATTGGTGTTTCAGTGAAAAGTTTTTCTGGTTTTTCCAAAATATCTGTACATTAAAATGGTTAGGTTCGGTACATCAATCAATGAAAAAGCTTTATCACTCAAAATCGTTTAAACATTATGACCGACAAAAGAAAAGAAGCGTTGCAGGAAACATTAAAATAATTTTTATTTAGATTAAATAACTTAATGGCTATTTCTTTAAATATTGGGGCTTGTGATGTAAATAATTTCAGTAAATCTGGCTGATGAAATTACTCTTTCATAAAGTTTCTCTCCTTGGTTTATTATCTTCTCACATTGCTAAAAATCCTTAATTACTTTCGTTCAACGGTAGCAATAAAATAAAAGAGTTTTTTGTCTTTTATTATTTCGTCACTATATTTGCAGAAATATTTTTTTATGTTTTCAAAAACTTGTGAGTACGCCATTAAAGCGAGCATTTATATCGCTTCCCAATCTCTTGAGAATAAAAGAGTTGGGATAAAAGAAATTGCTCATGAAATCTCTTCGCCAGAGGCTTTTACGGCTAAAATTTTACAAGTACTTTCAAAAAATCATTTGGTAGATTCTATCAAAGGGCCAAACGGAGGTTTTGAAATTCAACCAGAAAAAATGCGTTCTACAAATCTTTCAGCCATCGTGAAAGCTGTTGATGGCGATAATATTTTTATCAGTTGCGGACTCGGACTTAAAAATTGTTCGGCTAAAAACCCTTGTCCGCTTCATAACCAATTCGCTAAAATCAGAAATGATATTACAAAATTGCTAGAAAGTACAAGCTTAGAAGAATTAGCAACTGGGCTTACTTCTGGACTTACTTTTTTAACATCAATACAAAATCAAGCTTAATATTTCATGAATTTTAAACCTTATTTCAATTTTTTCATTTTCAAATAAAAGATATAAAGGTCTTTTATTCCTTATATAATGTAATTTAAAATTAACTCAAACCATCATGGCAAGTCAAAAAACAATTGAAATCGTAAAATCAACAGCACCAGTATTAGCTATTCATGGAGAAAACATCACTAAGGTGTTTTATCAGCTTTTATTTCAAAATCATCCAGAATTAAAAAATGTCTTCAACATGACGCATCAAACACATGGCACACAGTCGAAAGCCTTAGCCAATGCCGTTTATGCCTATGCTGCAAACATTGACAATTTAGCTGTTTTAAGTGCTGCTGTAGAGCAAATCACTCAAAAACACAGTAGTTTAAGCATCACGCCAGCGATGTATCAGCTTGTTGGAACAAACTTATTGGCAGCCATTAAAGAAGTATTACAAGATGCCGCAACACCAGAAATTATGGACGCTTGGGCAGAAGCTTATGGAGATTTGGCCTCACTTTTTATCACGAAAGAAGAACAATTGTACCAGAATGCGGAAGCTAAAAAAGGTGGTTTTAGAGGACAAAAAGAATTTGTAATCACCAAAAAAGAAGCTGAAAGTAGCATTATTACTTCGTTTTATTTCAAACCTGTTGATGGTTCAGCAATACCGAGTTTCAAAGGCGGACAGTACGTAGCTGTAAGTGTACAAATTCCAGATTTGGAACATTTACACACCAGAAATTATAGTTTGTCGGGTTGTCCTACGCAAAATACTTTGAGAATTTCAGTAAAAAGAGAAACTGGAAGTCCTGATGGAGTAGTTTCAAACTTCCTTCATGACCATTTAAACGTTGGCGATACTGTAAAATTGGGTATTCCTGCGGGTGAATTTATATTGACAAAAACGGAAAAGCCAATCGTATTAATTGCTGGTGGAGTAGGCATTACGCCATTAATGAGTATGTATATGGAGCTTTTCCATTTTGCTGATAATGAAGTACTTTTTGTACAATGTGCTAAAAATTCGTCGGTGCATGCTTTTAAAGCAAAAAGCCAGAAACTGGCAAAACAAAAACCTTCTTTACAAACAATCAGTTTGTATGACGAACCTTTGAGTACAGACATTACTGATGGAATTCAAGAATTTTCAGGTTTGCTTACGATTGATATTTTGAAAGAAAAATTATCAACTTTAGATGCTGAATATTACTTCTGTGGACCAGTTGGTTTTATGAAAAGTGTAAAACAAATGTTAGAAAGTGCCGAAATTCCATCTTCGCAATTACATTATGAATTCTTTGGACCAAGTGAAGCTTTGGCTTAAATAAAGTGAATTATTGATGTTATTTCATTTTAGTTCTATGAGATTTCTAATCTTGTAGAACTAAAATTGCATTCACAACTCTTACTTAAAATGCCTCCGCAATAAAGAAATATAAATTCTGCTGTCCGTTTCCAAAACCATAATCAACCCGAACATTTACATTCTCTTTTCGATTAATTTTGAAACGAAGTCCTGCACCATAACTTGGTAAAATATTGTTCATATTCATGTCTTTTACTTGCTCGTTTACCCAACCTAAACCACCAAAACCAACTACTCCCCAACGGTTTAATACTTGCCAACGATATTCTGTTTGAAAAGCCAGCAAACTTTTGTCTCTTTTTGAACCCACATAATAGCCCCGCATAATCATATCGCCGCCCAACAAACCAAGTTCGTGAAAAGGTACATTTCCGTTTGTCAAATAAGCGTAACCTTGAAAAGCCAACACATCTTTTCGATGCGAAAAAGGCATCAAAAACTTTCTAGCATCTAATTGCCAACGATGAAAAGATTGCGTACTTCCCATCCAACGTTCATGGGCTGAATATTCTAATTGCAAAAAAGAGCCTTTTGAAGTCGTCAAAACATTATCACGATTATCAAATTGTATAGAAGCATTTAAACCAGAAACGACTGAACCGTTTCTTCCAAGTACATTATTGCCATTTTCTAAAATACCATTAACTTTTCCACGAACATTGTACATATTGAAGTATCGCCAACCCAAACCTGCAAAAGTATGCTTGGCAATTTTTCGGTAAGTCAAATTATCAAAACGGATTAAATCATAAGTAATGGCTTCTTCATTTTCGGGTTTCGCCTCCGCTCCTACTCCGTAAAAAAGTACTGGAAAACGGCTAAAACCATAATAACCAACGATATAGTACTTTTCTTTATTCGTGAAGATTTGATAATTATGCTCGAACATGATTTGATTGTTCAAGGAGTATTGTAAAAAAACCGCTGTATTTGACACACGAGTAAGCGAATCGCCTTCGCCTCCACCATTAAAAAAGCGTTTTACTCCTCCACCAATCACCCAACTGGTTTCTGGCATATAGAAAACAAAAGGAGAAGTAAGGTATTTATGACCCGTAAGAAATTTGACGATTTTGAGTTGAGAATGCTTTGTAGAATCCGTTTCAGAGGCTTTTGCCTGAAAGTATGCGGAGAGAAAGAGGTAAAAAAGTAGTTTTTTCTTCATTGAATTTGAGACTGACTAAACAAGATAGTCAGTCTCAAGTTATTTACCAAAATTTGATTCCCGTCAAACGATTAAGTTCTAATTGAGCAATCGACATTTGATACTGATATTGTAACTGTGTAAGTTGCGCTTCTCTTAAAGCCGTTTGCGAAGCTTCAATTTCCACATTGGTAATTACTCCATTTTTAAAACGAGCGTTGGCTAATTTCAAGGCATATTGTGCTTGAAAAACGTTACGTTCAGATAAATCTAATTTGTTTTTTGCAGTGTTATAATCGTTCTGAGCCGCTTCTAAATCACGCTTCAAATTCTGATTCGTTACTTCTGCGGTGTATTTCAACATTTCACGATTCAATCTCGCAATTTCAGTTTGATGAGCCGTTTTATTTCCTGAATAGACAGGAATTGTCAATTTCACACCTACAGTACTTCCAAATTTAAAATCATCAGAAATTGGAGGAATTTCTCCGTTAATTCTTGGTAAATATCCATTTCTCAAGCCCAAAGAAGCATTCGCAGCGATATAAGGTGCGGAACCCATTTTGGCAATTTTTACTTCACGCTCAGCAATCAAATCTCTGTCTTTCAAGGTTTTTAAATCAAAATTACTGTTTTGAGCTTGATTCAAAGCTTCTTCAGTGCTAAGTGATGCTAGTCCCAAACTGAAATCAGCATTGTTTGGAATTACTCCATGAGCATCTTTTCCGATGAGTGAAGAAAGATAAATATACTGGCGTTCTAATTGACTTTGTAAATCCGACAAACGAGTTTCAGCATTTTTATATCTTACCTGAATCGTTACTTGGTCGTAATCCAAAGCATCGCCTTGTTTCAATCGGTCACCGATAATTTTACCATTATCTTCTACCAATTTCAATTGCTCTTTTTGTACTTCAATCGCTTTTTGCGTGTAAATAATCCCGTAGTACAAATTGGCTACTTGATAAGCGTAAATGTTCTTTAAGCCTTCAACACCCGTTTTAGAAAGCTCAGTTTCTAATTTAGATTTCTCGATATTGATAGCTTGTTTTCCCCAATCGTACAATACATAGTTTGCACCAATATTTGCATTGTAATTCATATTGGGTTGAAACTGCAAACTGGTCGTGCCAAAAGTAGCTTTGGCAACTGGGTCAATTCGGGTTACTCCAATTTCAGATTGAATCTGTGGTTTCAAAGCTGATTCTTGTACTTTGGTACGATAATCACCAATAGAAACCATTTGTTGCTGTTCCTTGATTTTCGGAGCATACTCAATGGCTGAACGCACCAATTGTTTGAGTGTCTCATCGGTTTTTTCTTGCGCCGATACTTCTTGTCCTACCAATACTTCGGCAAAAAGTAAAAACGAAGCGATATAATTATTGTTGATTTTCATTGTTTGAAAAATTAATCAAGTTCATGAATTAAAAATTGAGAAGATGATTCCACAACCCGAAACCTCAACTCCAAAATATTAATGACTTTCCGCAGCAGCTTTTGCCATAGCAGCGGCTTCTTCTGGCGACAACTTCTTGGTTCTTAGTAAAAACACAAAAGGAAGTAAGCAAATAAAGAAGATGGAAATCAATCTAAAAGTATCTAAATAAGCCAAGTAATACGCCTGACGAGCTACCGCAACTTCTAATTGTTTATATGCCATTGCGGCAGCATTGAAAGTATCGCCTGTTGATGCTATCATATTTTTGGTGGCATTGGCTACTCTTTCATTGAAAAGTGGGTTATCGGTACTCATATTTGCCATTAAATCTGAACGGTGTTGCGCCGCACGATTCGTAGCAAAGTTGTTAGCCAAAGCAATTCCAAAAGCACCACCTAGTTGACGAATCATGTTCGAAAGTGCAATGCCTGCTGGATATTCCTTCGGCTTTAAACCTGCTACAGCTTGATTGATGAGTGGTAATTGTAATAATGAAATACCGATGGTTCTACAAATTTGCATCGGGAAAAAATCCCATTTGCCCATGTCTGGCGTAGCTGTTCCACTGTAAAAACCGAAGAAGACAAAAAAGCAAATTCCTGCAATCATAAAAGGAATTGGCGAAGCGCCTGCTCCCATTCTTTTACCAATTATTGGAAAAAGAATTACGGCTGCCATCGTTGGTGCGACTAATGAAATCCCAGCTTCAAGTGGCGTAAAACCGTTTACTCTTTGTACCAAAACTGGATACACAAAAGCAGAAGTAAACAAACCTAAACCTGAAACCAAATTGAACATCGTAGAAAAAGCAAAAATTCTATATTTAAAAATGCCTAAATTCACTACTGGATGTTCGGTGTGGAGTTCATGCCAAACAAAACCGATGATACCAACAGCTGCCATCAAACTAACGGTAACAATCATTCTTGATTCAAACCAGTCTTCCGATTCTCCTTTTTCTAATACAAATTGTAATGCACCAATACCGATAATGAGCAGTAAAATTCCGATATAATCAATTTTAATTTCTTGTTTCCGCTCGCCTTCTCCTTCTTTTCTATCAATATAAATCAGTGTTAAAACCGTAGCAAGCGCACAAATCGGAATATTTACATAAAAAATTTGTGACCAGTTATACGTTTCAAGAATATAACCGCCTAAAGCTGGTCCTAATGTTGGTCCAAGTACAATCCCCATCCCAAAAAGTCCAGAAGCTATTCCTCTATCTTTTGGGTCGAAGGCATCAAATAAAATTGCTTGCGACGTAGAAAGTAATGCTCCGCCACCAATTCCTTGAATAAAACGCCAGAAAACTAATTCCCATAAACCATCAGAAGCACCACAAAAATAGGAAGCTACTCCAAAAAGTACCATTGAAGTAAGGTAATAGGTTTTTCTACCGAAATACTCTCCTAAAAATCCCGTCATGGGAATGATGATTACGTTGGCAATGGCGTAAGAAGTAATCACCCAAGCAACATCTTCAATCGTTGAGCCCAAAGAACCCGCCATTTGATTGAGTGCCACGTTCACGATGGTGGTATCGAGCAATTCCATGATTGCTGCCGTAACCGTCGTGATAACGATTATATATTTTGCAAATCCTGTTTTAGCAGCCATGTCTCTTTTTTTATTTGTGAGTCAGTTAGTTGTGAGTTAGTGAATGAGTGATTTAGTGATTATTTCAGCTTTGATTGAATTAGTTTAGATAAATTAAAATCACTAATTCACAATTCACTAACTCACTCATTCACTCCATCACTATTATTTTACATCAACACTTACTTCCAATGAAAGACCAGCTCTTAGAATATCCTTGTTTTTTTCTAAATCATGAATTTCAATTTTCACTGGTACACGTTGCGTTACTTTTACAAAGTTTCCAGAAGCATTATCAGGAGGTAATAAAGATGTTTTTGCACCTGTAGATTCTGCAATTGAAATAATTTTTCCCTTTAAAATTCTGTTTGGATAAGCATCTAATTTTAATTCTGCTTCACCACCAATTTTCAAACGACTTACTTGTGTTTCTTTGAAATTTGCTACTACCCAGAAAGTAGTGTCTTGTACGATGGTCATCAAAGGTTGTCCAGCTTGAATAAATTGACCTGCTTCTACGCTTTTCTTTCCGATTCTTCCAGAAGTTGGAGCATATACTTTTGAATAAGTAAGTTTCAATTTTTGTTGTTCAATTTTCACTTTTTTCACTGCCAAAGTAGCTTCAGCTTTGTGTAATGCCGCTTGAAGAATTGGCATTCTTGATTTCACCGCAGAAATATCCGCCAAACCCGCTTCGTACTGTGCAGACAAGACTTCATAAGCAGATTTACTATCATCGCCTTGTTTACGAGTAATGGCATTTTCCGAAACCAAAGCTGCATCTCGGTCTGCATCTTTTCTAGCTTTTTCTTTGCGTAAATAATTAGCTTTCAGATTCGCTTCGTTTGATTTAACCGTCATCGACAAATTTGAAATGTTTGCTTTCGCATTTTCAACATCTGTTTGTGCTTGCAATAAATCAGCTTCCATTTCGTCTAAAGCTAGTTTTGCTTCGTCTGAATCAATCTCTAAGATTAACTCGTCTTTTTTCACTACATCATAATCTTTTACATTGACAGCCTTTACATAACCTGCCATTCTTGGTAATACTGGCACAAAATAAGTTTCTACTTGTGCATTGTCTGTATCCTCATGCGCTTGTGCATATTGGTATTTACTATAACCTAAATATAAACCTACTGCTAAAACACAAAATAGTATTATTCGAGGAAGATAAGTTTTAATTGGATTTTGATTTTCCATCCTTTTAATAATTTTTAAGGTAATAATGATTGATTAAGTCGTTGAATAAAATGATTTTCTTGAGTAAAAAGCCCGTGAGAATCAGGCAATAAAATCTTTTGACGACACAAAGGTAAACTAAGTTTACTAAATTAGTCAAGTATATTGACAATTATTTTTTTTATGTTATCTTTGTATAAAATTTAGTAGATTCAATTCTCCTAAATCCATACAAACAATATTAAAGACTTATAAAAATCAACAACACGTTGAAATCGTGTTGCATAAAAAGCCATGAATGAGGATAAATTATCGGAACTTTATCTTTTTAAACAAGATAAAGACCGCCATATCGGTCGCTTAGTTTCTAAAACACAAAGATTTGTTCGTGAAATTGCCAGTGAATTTTTACAGGCAAAAGGATATACTAATTTTAGAGTAGGACACATGGTTGCCCTAATTCATATTGATTTAGAAGGTTCTAACATCAATAATTTAGCTCATTTGGCAGGTGTTACGAAACAAGCAATGAGTAAGCTAGTAAAAGAATTACAAGATGAAGGTTATGTAACCATCGAAAAACATCCAAACGATGCCAGAACACTGATTGTAAAACTCAGTGATAAAGGCGTGAATACGATGCTCGACTGGAAAGAATGTACCCAAAAAATAGAAATGACTTTTACGGATGTAATTGGTCGAGAACAACTTGAACAATTGATTGACCTTTTATCTAAAATTACGACTTATTATGAATTGAATAGCACTTGTATCAGCGATAAAGCAGTGCTAAATCTTAATCTTGCAAAACCGACTCCTGCTAAGTATTAATATTATAAGGTAAAAAAGTATCAATATTGGTTCCGTAACGGTACAAATCACGAATAATAGTTGAACTAATGGGTGCTAAATGTGGAGAAGTAATTAGAAAAACGGTTTCTAAACCATCCACCAAAAAGCGATTTACTTGTGCAATAGAGTTTTCGTATTCAAAATCTGTTGTATTTCTGAGTCCTCTTAACAAGAAATTAGCACCCATTTCTACCGCCACATTCGCCGTAAGATTATTATAAGCAACAACTTTTACGGGTTTTCCTTCAAAAGTTTCTTCTATCCAAGTAATCATTTTTTCGATTGGAAAATAGCGAGCTTTACTGCTATTATGCCCAATTCCGATGATAATTTCATCAAACAACGACAATGCTCTTACAACAATATCTTCATGCCCTTTCGTGAAAGGGTCAAATGAACCAGGGAAGAATGCGATTTTTTTCTGCACGATCTTGTTTGTTTTTATTTTTCTAATTACAAATGCTGAATTGTTAATACTTAAAACTCAACACTAAATATTCCAATATAACGATGTTCTTCTATTTGATTTTCTAACAGATTTTCATGAATTATATCTCCAATTTTCACTTTAGGCAAGTACTGATTTAGCAATAAATAATCAACCGATTCAGCATCAACATTTCCATACAATCTAATAAATATTTCGTCTGGCTCAATTTCTAGTTCACTCATTACAAAAAGTACGTAGTAAACTAAATCTTCTGATGTTTTATAATGAAAACGATTACAAAACTTCAATGTCCCATTAATCGAAATGACCATCGTAAAACTATCTTTTCCAAAATGTAGAAAAGCCGTTTGTGCTTTACTAGAACGTACTGCAAAATCAATCAACTGGCTAGCAAAATGCTGATATTCTATGTCTAAAAGTGGATAAACTTCTTCAAACCAATTGAACAATTGTCGCTCGCTACTGTAAATATTAATAATACCTAAATCAGCATGTGTTTTTACTCTTACTTCTTCGTCTGTTTCAATTATTTTCCCTTTTGCCAATTGTAAATACTTATTCGTGTATTCTTTTCTAAACAATGACAAAGGCAACAATGTGAACGAATGATTATCAATTGAAATATAAACGTTTTTCCATTTCAAAGATTTCAAATAATCGTGTTCTGCAAAAATGATTTCTAAATTGGCAACTATCGAATGGCAATGTGGTTCAACGGGCAATTGATAACTTTCTAAAGCAAGCAGTGAATTATCAAGCGAATCTTTTACCCAATAATGAAAATACGTCTCCGACAACGCTATACTAAGTTGATACTGAGTGATTTTCTTAGCATCAAAATATGGAGAAATGAATTTCACTTTCGGTAAAATATGTAAAGTATCTGTTTTCAAAAGGAATTAATTAAAATATGTTTACAAAAATACGATTCTATCTTCATTAATTAAAGATTATCCTCAGAAGCCATTCATTTTAATGTTGACAAGTTTTAATAAGTATTTTTTTATAAATTTCTACTTCTCAATTAAGAGTATGTTTTAAAATTTAACTTAGTTTAATGATTACTCATCAAAACTAATATTTCCTTTCGAAAGACTTTACTTTTCTTTTCTTGACAAAAGAAAAGTAACAAAAGAAAGTCAAGAAATTCCGAAACTCGCTCCGCTCAAACAGCGGAATTTCGTAAAATGCTTACGCCAGAGAAATGTATTAATCATAATTGTTAAGCTTTTTTAATATTTAGAATACTCTTTGTCAATTATCCACAAGTATCAATTTTAAAATACTTCAATCCAATTTAAAATGAATCGTATCATTCTTTTACTTCTTTGTCTTTGTTCGCTTAGCAAAGTATTTGCGCAAGCACAAGTCAATATTATTCCATTACCAAAGCATCTTAGCCTAGAGCAAGGTTTCTTCCGAATCAACAAAGAAACAAAAATTATCAACCTTACGAACAATGCTGAAACAAAAAATGCTTTAAAACCTCTCCAAGAGAAATTACAAAAATCAGCAGGTATTAATCTTAGTTTTCAAACAAAAATCAGCAAAGCAAATTGCATTGTGATTGAATTGGATAAAAATCTTACAAATCCAGAAGCTTATCTCTTAAAGATTTCTCCTTCAAAAGTTAGTATCAAAGCAGCCAATCCTTCTGGTGTATTTTATGCCGTACAAAGTATTTTACAATTAATGCCTCCTGAAATTGAAAAGAGTACTTTCTCTTCAAAAATAGACTGTAAACTTCAAGCTCTGACGATTGAAGATGCTCCAAGATTTCCTTACAGAGGTATCATGTTGGATGTTTCTCGTCATTTTATGCCAGTAGATTTTATAAAAAAGTACTTGGATGAACTGGCAGCTTTAAAACTCAACCGTTTTCATTGGCATCTTACCGACGGACAAGCTTTTCGTTTTGAAAGTAAAAAATATCCTTTATTACATACTGCAAAATCACCTCAATGGCCAACCAATGAAGGTTTTTATTCACAAGCTGAAATGCGAGACATCGTAAAATATGCTGCTGAAAGATTCATTACGATTATCCCAGAAATTGATGTTCCTGCACATTCAAACGCTGCTTTGGTGGCTTATCCGCAATATGCCTGTTTAGATAGCACAGGAAAACAATTGTTGTTTCAAGGAGAACTTTGTCCGAAAGATGAATCTATTGCTTTTGTCAATGATATTTTGGATGAAGTAATGGAGATTTTCCCAAGTAAATACATTCATATCGGCGGTGATGAAGCCTCAAAAACTGCTTGGCATAAATGCCCGAATTGTCAGAAAAGAATTCAAGAAAAAGGCTTGAAAAGTATTGATGAGCTACAAAGTGATTTTATCAAAAGTATCGAACAACACGTCAATCAAAAAGGCAGACAAATTATTGGTTGGGATGAAATTCTGGATGGAGGTTTAGCACCCAACGCAACCGTAATGGCTTGGAGAAGTATTGAAAGTGGCGGAACGGCTGCCAAATTAAAACATCAAGCTATCATTTCTCCTACTTCGCATTGCTACTTAGATTATTATCAATCCGAAGACCCAAACGAACCTTTGGCTTTTAGTGGTTTTATTAATTTGCCTAAAATTTATAGTTTTGAACCTATTCCAGAAGGATTAACAAAGGAAGAAGAAAAGTATATTTTAGGTGGACAAGCAAATCTGTGGACAGAACAAGTACCTGTGGGTTCACATGTGGAATACATGACTTTTCCTAGAGCAGTCGCTTTAGCAGAAGTAGATTGGTCAACGAAAGAATCAAGAAATTATGACCATTTCTTAAACCGTTTGAGCAGTTATTTGAATCGTATGGATTATCGACAAGTAAATTATGCCAAACATTTTTATGAAATAAAAACGAGCATGTCAACCACGGCAGATAATGCCATTCAATTAGCTTTCAATTGTGACAATGGCAACGCTCCTATTTATTATACTTTAGATGGAACAAGTCCGACTTTAGCATCTGCTCAATACAAAAGCCCAATTGCTATTCGTGAAAGTAGTACGGTAAAGGCTTCTACCGTAATGAAAGGAAAATTAGTCGATGAAATCACAAGAAGAATAACTTATAATAAAGCCACAGGAAAAGTAATTAATTTAGATACTCCTGCCGACCAACGCTATAATCGTGGCGGAGCAAAAGCTTTAACCAACGGTATGTTTGGCGGAGAAAGCAGATTTGGCGACGAAGAATGGTTGGGTTGGAATGGTTTAGACTTTGGAGGCACTTTAGATTTTGGCAAAGAAATTTCCATTCAAAAAGCAACATTCCGTTTCTTTCATAAACCATCAAGTTGGATTTGGATACCTTCTGAAGTAGAAATTTTAGGTTCAAAAGATGGCGTAAATTTCACAAAGATAACTTCTCAAAAAGTAAGCGTTCCTCAACAAGAAGGTGTTGTTACATTACCAGTAACGTTCAATCAACAATCATTAAGATTTATCAAAATCATTGCCCATTCATTCGGTACAATTCCAGCCAATACAACAGGTGCAGGCGATAAACCTTGGTTGTTTGTGGATGAGATTGTGGTGGAGTAAGATATTTAGAAGATGATACTCATTACAGAAAGTAAACCAACAGATTTACCAGCTTTAAGAACATTATTTCTTCAAGAAAGAATAAACACTTTTACTTGGCTAAATACTTCTTTATTTTCCATTGCTGATTTTGACAAAGAAACAGCAGGAGAGTTTGTACTTGTAGCTAAAGAAGATAACAAAATCGTTGGATTTATTACTGTTTGGGAAGAAGATAACTTTATTCATCATTTATTTATTGACGAAAAACACCAAAATCAAGGAATTGGAACAGTATTAATAAAAGCTGTCATTGATAAATTTGGCTTACCTATCAAATTGAAATGTTTGTCCAATAATACCAAAGCAGTAGAATTCTATCAAAGAAAAGGATTTGAAGAAAAAGGAAAAGGGGCAACAACCAATGGCACTTTTATTCTTTTTGAGCTTAGGGAAGGTGTATAGAAGTTGTTCGTCAAACACATTACTTTTGAAACGTCCAAAGCAAATTTGAGACCTTTAGTATTTCCTCATCAAATAAAACAAAAAATCCACTCAGAATATGAGTGGATTTTTTAAACTGCTTTCAAAAAACAAAAATTTACTTTTTCTTATCAACATTAGTAAGCTTTACCTGAGAAGTCGCTGGATTCAACATAATGAAATCTGTTAAAATTCTCTCGCTTTCTTTTAGATAAGTATCTTTACTTCTTCTGTCTTTCAAAATTTTCAATTTAGCTTGAGCTATACTCGTCGAATCTGTTGGTGCTTTTTCAGGTTCTTTTTCTGTAGCACTTGTCAACTCATCTCCTAAATCAGCTAAATTTTTCTTCTTTTGATCTTCTATTTCTTTACGTCGTTTATCTTCCTGTAAAGAGATTGTTTTCTTTTCTTTAGCCTTTTTGATATAATTAATATCAGCTACTAATTTTTTCAAATCAGCATCTGTTTTTAATCTATCTTGATACAAAGCTTTCAATTTAACAACCGCTTGTTCATTTACATCAGTCGTTGGGGAATATTTGGTAGAAGCAATCATATCCCAAGGCAAAGCACTTGGCTGAGAGCTTTCTCCAAATTCAGAAGCACTGAAAGACGAAGGAAATTCAATATCAGGCGTTACTCCTTTGTGTTGTGTACTGCTCCCTGTAACACGATAGAATTTCTCCATCGTAATTTTCAATTGCCCTACTCCTTCTGGTTCGCCTTTCAAGAAACGGTCTAAATCAACTAAACTTTGAACTGTGCCTTTTCCGTAAGTCTGTTCTCCAATTACTAAACCACGTTTGTAATCTTGGATAGCACCTGCGAAAATCTCAGAAGCAGAAGCAGAAAAACGGTTAACCAATACAGTAACAGGACCATCATAAGTTACAGAAGGATCTCTGTCATTTTCAACACTAATTTCTCCATCTGACTGGCGACGTTGAACAACTGGACCTTGCGAAATAAACAAACCTGTTAGACTAACAGCTTCGTTCAAGAAACCTCCACCGTTATTTCTAAGGTCAACAATTACTCCGTCCACTTTTTCAGCTTTCAATTCATTCAAGTATTTTTTAACATCAGCAGTGGTACTCTTATAGCCTTGTTCGCCATTTCTAGCGCCTTCTGCATCACGATAAAAAAGTGGAATCGTAATCAATCCTAATTTGAATTCTCTACCATCACGGTTAAAATTCAATACTTCTTTTTTAGCCGTTCCGTCTTCAAGTTTAATTTTCTCACGAACTAAACGTACTTCTTTTGGTACTGAACCAATTGGCGCATCACTTGAAAGAATTTTCAAACGAACCACAGTGTTTTTAGGTCCTTTAATTAACTTAACAGCATCATCAGTAAACCAACCTACAATATCTTGATAAGGTTTATCGTCGCCCTGAGCTACAGCAACAATTCTATCTTTCGGATTCAGTAATTTACTTCTGAAAGCTGGTCCACCTACGATACAATCTACAATCATTACATAATCGCCTTCGTTTCTGAGCGTAGCACCAATTCCTTCAAAAGATTGTGCCATTTCTTGATTGAAACTTGAAGCCGTTTTAGGAATAAAATAAGTCGTATGTGGATCAACACTTTCAGTGAAGGAATTCATAAATTGCTGAAATACATCCTCACTCTTGGTTTTATCAAAGTACTTTTCGGTACGCTTATAACGCTCTCTTAAATCTTTGATGGCAGAAGTATCTGCTTTTCCGCTAATTTTCCAATCGAGTAAAGTGCTTTTTACGGCTTTTCTCCAAATGTTATCTAATTCTTCTTTAGATTTTGCCCATGCAGCTTTTTCACGGTCTGGAGTGTAGGTTTCATCAACCTTAAAATCTACTGGTTTAGATAACACAGAAGCTACAAAAGCAAAACGCTCTTTGGCTCTGTTTCTGAATACATTATAGATTTGGTAAGCGGCAGTCAATTCTCCATTTCTTAATTGGTCATCCAATTGAAAACGAAACTTCTCAAATTCTGTAATATCAGCAGCCGTGAAATTCATTTTATTGAAATCCAATTCTTTGATATAATTATCGAAGATTTTAGAAGAAAGAGAGTCATTCAAAGGCACACGGCGATAATGATAATTACTTAGTATCTCTGTCACTAAGTTTTCGACTTTCTTTTGAGTAGCAGTCGGTTGTAAATCATCGGCCGCAAATTTATAATCTGCTCCAGAAAGAGCACTATTATTGTGCGAGAAGGACTGTAAGCCAAAAAACGCAAGCAGCGAAATTGGCACAAGAGCAAGAAAGTATTTCATCATCTTATTTTTCATTAGTCTATTTTTCAATACCCAACAATTCTACTTCAAAAACTAAAGTAGAATATGGTTTGATTGTTGGGCCACTTCCACGAGTACCATACGCTAATTCATAAGGAACAAACAATTTCCATTTAGAACCTACTGGCATTAATTGAAGCGCTTCTACCCAGCCTTGAATTACACCTGTAACTGGAAATGAAATTGGTTCACCTCTATCTACTGAACTATCAAACACGGTTCCATCAATCAATGTTCCGTGATAATGAGTTTTTACTTTATCATTCGCTGTTGGGATTGGTCCATCACCTTTTTTCAAAATCTGATACTGTAAACCGCTCGCCAAAGTAACAACGCCTTCTTTCTTTTTATTTTCTGCCAAGAACTTCTCGCCTGCTAATCTGTTTGGTTCAAATTGTTTAGACTGTTCTTTTTGCATATACTTTTGAAGTAACTGATTCGCTTGCATATCTGTAATTGGCGTGGTAGCTCCTTTCATCACTTCATTGAAACCCTTTTGCAAAAGTTCTGCATTGATTTCAATGTTTTGCATCTTAAAATTCTGTGCCACTAAAATTCCTAGTCCATAACTAGCAGAATCTTTTAAAGAAGCCAAAGCAATTGATTGTGTTGAGGTGTTAGCTGGTTTAACGGCAGTTGTTTTAGGTTTTACAGCTACTTTTTTAGCAGTTGGTTTAGTTTGTGCATTTACAAAAAATGGAGTCAAAACTACGCTTGAGCAAAGTAAGATATTCTTTAATTTCATCTGTTTTAGGAACGAATCAATCTTAAAATTTTAAAATACTCCCGAACGATTCGCCCTTAATTCAGAAGATATTTTGTTTGAATTAGAAATTATATAAATAAACTTATTTTTATATTTCTTAAAGTTAATAACGAAAATTGATGCAACAAAATTATTTCACTTTGGGAAATAGAAATCAAAGAAAAGCATCCAATCTTCCATTGTCCTTTACTTTAAAGCCTTTTTCTGTCATTTTAATACTGGCACATTCAACTGTTGGGTCATGGTCGAAAAACAAAATCCAGTCATTTTCAACAGCTTGGTTCAACAAAACACTTTTTTCTTTCATCGTTTGTAGCGGTCGAACATCATAGCCCATTACATAAGGAATAGGAATATGTGATTGTGAAGGAACAGTATCAGCGATAAAAAGTATTTTTTTTTCTTGATAAGTAATCAGTGGCATTAACATTTTTTCTGTATGTCCGTCAGCCGTCAATATTTCAATATTACTAAATGGTTTTTCTGTTACTTTATCCGTAAAAAACAATTGTCCTGCTTCTTGAATCGGCAAGATATTCTCTTTAAAGAAAGTAGATTTTTCTCTTTGGTTAGGATGAATCGCAGACTCAAAATGCGCTGAATGAGTCCAATAGCGAGCATTGGGGAAAGTCATTTCAAAATGGGTTCCATCAGCATTCCATTTCACGGCACCACCGCAATGGTCAAAATGCAAATGACTCAAAATAACATCCGTCACCTCATTTTCAGCATATCCTTTTGCTCGAATAGATTTCACCAAATCGCCTTCCCCGTGTCGATAATAATAACTTTGCCATTTGGCATCTTGTTTATCGCCCATCCCAGTATCAATCAAAATCAGTTGATTTCCATCCTCAATTAATAAACACCTCATTGCCCATGAACAAAGGTTATTTTCATCCGCAGGATTAGTTTTCTGCCAAAAAGATTTAGGAACTACTCCAAACATTGCTCCACCATCTAATTTAAAATTCCCCGCATCAATGCTATGTAATTTCATTCTTAATATGATTTTGTTTCAATAAGCTTTGCAATTTATAAGAAGTTGCTTACTTTGAGAAGTATTTTACACGAACGGATTACAAAGAGTATCAAGCAAAAACAATCTAAAACTATGAAAATCGGTCTAGTTCTTTCGGGTGGCGGCGCCAGAGGTATTGCTCACCTTGGTGTATTAAAAGCTTTACAAGAAAAAAACGTAGCAATTTCGGCGATTTCGGGTTGTAGCGCTGGTGCTATTGCTGGAGCAATGTTTTCTGCGGGGTACTCGCCCGATAAAATCTTTGAAATAGTAGTTTCAACCAATACATTGCGAGCTTTAAGACCTGCTTGGAGCAGAGTGGGATTGCTTAATATGAAAAAAGCAGAAGAAGCTTATCTAAAATACATTCCTCATAATTCATTTGAGCATTTAAAAATTCCGCTTACCATTAACGCTACCAACCTGTATGCGGGTGAAAGTATTTATTTTTCTAGTGGCGAATTACTCAAACCAGTAATGGCTTCATGTTGTATTCCAGGACTTTTTGAGCCTATCATCATGAACAATCAGACTTTATTGGATGGAGGAATTTTAAACAATATGCCCATAGAACCGTTAAAGGGAAAATACGATTTCATTATTGGTAGCCATTGTAACCCTTATGGAATGAACCAATTACCAAAATCAATGGCTTCGATGGTTCAAAAATCTCTTTTTTTAGCGATTAATAATAACTCAAAAAGTCGCCTAGCCCTGTGCGATTTATTGATAGAACCGCCTCTTCTTAAAAAATTTGACCCTCAGGATATTCGTAAAGCACATGATATTTTCAAAGTTGGTTATGAATATGCCAAGTCATTATCTTTGCCAGAAAATATACTTTAAGATAATTTAATCTAAAAAAAATGCAAAAAATATTTTTTTATTAGATTTTATATTGACAATATCCAAAAGTGTTTTTAACTTAGCATAACTCTCCTCGCTGCTACTTAATTACAACACAAAAAACATAAAATTTCATTTTTATCAAAAAATGAAGCAAATTAGCATCCTTAATTTTCATTTTTTCACAAAAAGTGTATTTACAAAACACATTTTGCAATCCTTTTTTCAGGAATTTTACAAAATCAGATTTTCCATTCAAAACGTCAATCTGTAACAAATCAAGAAACCCAAAACTAAATACATAGAAAAGTACAATTCACAAACTATTTTTTTAATCAATTAACCCCAATATTTCATGAACAAACGTTTATTATTTATCAATCTACTTCTGTTTTTGGGATGTTCTTTGAGCATGATTGCTCAGGATCGTCGCATTTCAGGAAAGGTAACTTCAGCAAGCGATGGCTCTGCTTTACCTGGTGTAACAGTTCAAATAAAAGGGATTTCTAAAGGCACTCAAACGGATGCTAGTGGTAGCTATTCATTGAGCGTTTCGAGCAATCAAAAAACAGTAATTTTTAGTTTTGTTGGTTTTACTTCACAAGAAATTGAAATAGGTAGTAAATCAGTGATTAATGTTTCATTAAAAGAAAATGTTAAATCTTTAGAAGAAGTTTTGGTAGTTGGTTATGGTACTCAAATCAAACGAGACATGACTGGTAATGTAGCTAAAATAAAATCTTCTGATATTGCAGATATGCCAGTCCCAACATTCGACCAAGCTCTTCAAGGAAAAGCAGCGGGTGTACTTGTTAATGCCGGTAGTGGTAAACTAGGACAAGGTATTCGTATCAACGTCCGTGGACAATCTTCTATTTCTGCAAACACACAGCCATTATTTGTGATTGACGGTATTCCATTAACAACGAATAACCTTTCTTTCCAATTTGGTTCAACAAACCCATTAGCAGATATTAACCCTCAAGATATTGAGTCAATGGATATATTGAAAGATGCTGCTGCTTCTGCAATATATGGTGCTCGTGGAGCTAATGGTGTTATCATAATCACTACAAAAAAGGGTAAAGTTGGACAGACTAGAGTTAACTTCGGATACCAAGTTGGTTCAAGTACACCAACCAAAAAATTGCAATTCCTTAATACAGAACAGTATGTTAAATTCTATAGACAAGCAGCAGCAAATTCTGATAGAATTGATGGCTTAGATCAAGCTGACCCTGATTCATATACTTCTTACATGGAAAATTTCTATGTAACACAAAGTCTAGGTACTTTTGGTACTCCTCAACAAACTTCAACTACTTGGGGTGATTTAGCTTATCAAGATGCTCCTATGAACCAATATGATATGAATATCACTAGTGGTTCTGAAAAGACTTCTATCTTTATGTCTGGTCAATATTTAGACCAAAAAGGTATTCTAGTTGGAAACGCCTTGACAAGAGCAACTGGTCGTATGAACTTAGAACATGCCTTGACAGATAGATTCAAAGTAGGTATTAATATGTCGATGTCGAGAACATTGAACAAACGTTTGTCTGGTGACCGTCAGTTTGATAACCCAATGCAAATGGTGGCATTACCGCCAATGACTCCTTCAACAGACCCTGCTACTGGCTTACCAACGGGATCGCTTCCTGGCGATGCAAGTATTCCTTATTACTATAATCCTCTTGTTAATATTGGTAATGCTTTTTATAATACAACTGTAAATCGTACAATTAGTAGTGTGTATGGACAGTTAAAAATTACAAAAGATTTATTCTTGCGTTCAGAGTATGGTGTTGATGTCTTGAGCCAATTAGAAGAACAATTTTATAATTCATTAACCGCTAGAAATACTGGTGTTCCAGGTGGCTTAGGTCGTTCAAGAACTGTACGTGTCGAAAACTTCAATACAAACAATTTCCTTGGTTATACCAAAGCATTTGATAAGCATATCTTTGATGCAACGCTTGGATTCTCTTTCCAAAAATCTGAAACAAAACGTCATTTCATCGAAGGGCAAGATTTCCCTTCAGATTCATATCAAACAATCTTTGCGGCAGCACGTAAAACAGATGGTAATTCATCCGAAACAGCTTTCAGTTTCTTATCATATTTTGCAAGGGCAAACTATAAATTTAACGATCGTTATTTGTTAGGTGTTAGTGCACGTATTGATGGTTCTTCAAGATTTGGTACGAACCAACGATATGGCTTCTTCCCTGCTGCTTCATTAGGCTGGGTAGTATCTGAAGAAGAATTCTTAAAAAACAATAAAAGCATTAGTTTCTTAAAAGTACGTACAAGTTTTGGTAGAACAGGTAACGCTGAAATCGGTGCAGATGGTAGTGGTGCTTCTACGAATACTATCAACTTCCCACAGAGAGGTTTATATGCAGGTGATGCAGGATATGGAACTATTCCCGGACAAAGACCTATTCAATTAGCTAATCCAGATTTAAGTTGGGAAACTACAGACCAATTTGACTTAGGTGTTGATTTCGGTTTTTTCAATAATCGTTTATCTGGTGAAGTTGATATTTATCAAAAAAACACTTCAAATCTTTTATTAAATGTTAACGTACCGGGTTCATCAGGCTTTGCGACTCAAACTAGAAACATCGGTAAATTACAAAACAAAGGGATAGAATTTGTAATTAATTCAGATAATCTAGTTGGACAATTCAAATGGAAAACAAGCATTAACATTGCCAAAAATGCCAATAAGGTGACAAACATTCAAGGACAAATTATTGAAGGTGGATTAAACAACATGAGCCGTGCTGTAGAAGGTGAACCTATTGGTACATTCTTTACTGCTGAATACGCTGGTGTAGACCCAGCCAACGGAAATGCGTTGTGGTATAAAAACACTAAAAATGCAGACGGTTCTATTGATCGTTCTACTACAAATGTTTACACACAAGCGCAAAGAGTAGTAGTAGGAAAAGCATTACCAGATTGGACTGGTGGTATGACAAATACATTTAGTTACAAAGGTTTTGATTTAAGTATTTTTATCAATGGTCAATTAGGTAATGAAATCAACTTCTATGGTGTAGGTAGATATTCTTCAGCAAATGGTCGTTTTGAAGATAATCAAACTGTAGATCAATTAAATGCTTGGACAGTTGATAATAGAAATACCAATATTCCTGAAGCACGCTTATTCTATAATAATGGTGCCCAACCTTCTAGCAGATTTATTCAAGATGGTTCTTTCTTGCGTTTGAGAACTGTTACATTCGCTTATAATCTTCCAAAAAGTGTGTTAAGTAAAGCTAAAATCAATAATATGCGAGTGTACGTTTCAGCTCAGAACTTAGCAACATTAACTAAATACACTGGTTGGGATCCTGAAGTAAATGCAGATGACGTAGTTTCAAATATTGCTCAAGGTTATGACTTTTACACAGCACCTCAGGCTCGTACTATTACGTTTGGTATTAATCTTGGTTTTTAATCTTAATTGAAGAAAATAATATGAATAAGATAATAAAAAATATATTGATTGCAAGCATAGCTTTAAACACTTTTACAGCTTGTGACAAAGAGCTTGATATTGAACCCAAAGTTAGTATCGATGAATTAGCAGCCCTTAATACATCAAAAGATGTGCAAGTAACCTTAGTGGGTGCTTATGATGGCTTGAGTGATGGAAATGTACTTGGTGGTGGTAACCAGTATATTAAAGAATTATTAGTAGATGACAGAGACGTTGTCTTCGGTGGCACTTTCACTACTTTAGATGAAATTTGGAGAAAAACAATCAGCACGACTAATGCCGATGTGACAAACTTATGGATGGATAGTTATAATACTATCAACAGAGTGAACAATGTTATGTCTGCAATCGATAAAGTTGATCAAGCTGAACGTGCTTCTGTAGAAGGGCAAGCAAGATTTATTAGAGGAATGTTGTACTTTGAACTGGTAAATTTATATGGTAAATTTTGGGGAGATGGTGATAATAATACCAACTTAGCAGTTCCTTTAGTATTAACGCCTACTCGTGGTATTACTGCCGAAGATAACCGTACTCGTGCTACTGTAGCTCAGATTTATACACAAGTATTAGAAGACTTGACTAAAGCTGAACAGCTACTACCTTCTTCATTAACAAATACTGGATTTGCTACAAAAAATGCAGCAGCAGCAATATTGTCAAGAGTATATTTAGCTCAAGGAAACTACGCTTTAGCTCGTGATGCTGCTAACAGAGTAATTACTTCAGGAAAACATAGCCTAGCTCCTACTTTTGAAGATGCCTTCAACGATGATGCTAATGCTGAAGAATTAATTTTCAGAATTATTGTTACGGATCAAGACGGCGTTAATGATTTAAATACATTCTATGCTTCATCCTCTAACCAAGGACGTGGAGACATTCGTGTTCAATCAAAGCATCTAGCGCTATATTCTCCTGAAGACACTAGAGGTCAATTCTTCAATGTTCTTAATAGAAATGTATTTACTTTGAAGTTTGCAGATAGATATGCAGACTTACCGATTATTCGTTTATCAGAAATGTATTTAACCAGAGCAGAATGTAACTTTCGCTTAGGTACTTCAGTAGGTGCAACAGCTTTATCTGATATTAATTTAATTAGAACACGTGCAGAAGCAAATATTCTCTCAAGTCTGACACTCTCGGATATTATCAAAGAAAGAAGGCTTGAATTAGCATTTGAAGGAAGTAATTATCTTGACATCAAAAGAAATAAACTAAAAGTAGGTACTGTTGACTATAATGCCAATTCATTGGTACTCCCAGTTCCACAAAGAGAAATAGATACAAATAAGTCATTAATACAGAATTCTGGCTATTGAGTATTAGTTAATCATTACAACTTACCCAAAACCACCCTAAATTCAGGGTGGTTTTTTTGTTTATATTCTAAATCTACTCAGCTTGATTCTATAAATGCCTAATATTACATTTATTAAAAAAGTACAAATTGAGTATTCACGATCAAATTACAATCCTTGTTTAAGTATTTTTAGGGAATTTAAACTAAGTATTTATTACAATTTCAAAAAACTCCATTTATCTGTATAAAAATGACGTATATCGCAATAATATTACCGTTAGTCTAATAAATACAATAAATGCAATCTCTCCAAATCTCTAACATCAGTTCTTTATTACAAAACACAAGCCATTTACGATAGATATTATAAAAAAATTTAATATTTACTTGATTGGTAAAGTACAATTTTTTAAATTGAATAATAATGTATTTCATTATACAAATTTCAACCAAAACTAAATTATTAAATGAAGAAAAAATTACTAACGATTTTCCTCGTTATGATGACTTGTTGTGCAAGTATTTTTGCGCAAGACAGAAAAATATCAGGAAAAGTGACCGCTGCCGAAGATGGCTCAGGTCTTCCAGGAGTCTCTGTTCAATTAAAAGGAACAGCTAAGGGTACTCAAACAGACAACAATGGAAACTATTCAATACCTGTTCCAGCAACGGGTACTCTTGTATTTTCTTTTGTTGGAATGACCTCACAGGAGATTGCTATTAGCACAAAATCAACAATTGATGTAAAACTTGTAGTAGATGCCAGACAACTATCTGAAGTTGTTGTAACAGGTACTGGATCTGCTGTTGATAAGCGGAAGCTTGCTATTGATGTACAATCAGTAAGTTCAAAAAATTTACCTTCAGTTCCTTCTGCTTCTATTGACCAAGCGTTAGTAGGTAAAATTGCAGGTGCACAAATTTCAAGTGGTAATGGAATGCCAGGACAGCCTGTAAATATCGTTCTGAGAGGTATCAACACGATTAACCGTGGTACAGGCCCAATGATTTTGATGGATGGTATCCAATTAGGAACAACAGATCTTAACTCTATTGACCTTAACACTATTGACAGAGTTGAGGTTATCCAAGGTGCAGCGGCAGCAACTATTTATGGTGCACAAGGTGCTAATGGTGTAATTCAACTATTTACCAAGAAAGGTAAAAATGGGCAATTGAGTATTGATGTTTCTTCAAGTGTTATTCGAAGTGAATATTTGAACATTGGTGGAGTTAAAAAAGCAAATTTACATGGCTTTGTGACCAACGCTAATAATGAAGTAGTGGGAGGTTCTGGAAAGCCATTAGTTTTAGACCCTACGTATGGTTCGTATAGTGAGAACGTTATATGGAATAGTACTGACCCAACTTTGTTGATCAATAAACCTTACGACAAAAATTTGCAGTATTACGATCACTTTAATATGTTTTTCAAGCCATCTACTAACTATAATAATTCAATCTCAATTTCGGGTGGAAATGGCAAAAGTGACTTTGGACTTTCATTATCACACAATCAGCAAGAAACTAATTTCAAAAACTTGGGGGGGCTAGGAAGAACTAACTTTACCTTGAATGTTGGTGCTGAATTAGCAAAAGGTTTGAAACTTCGTTCTATTACGCAAATGATTTACACTAAAAATACAATAAATGATGCATCAGGTAGAAGTATTATTTATTCTGTATTTAACTCAAGACCATTTGCTAATTATGATTTCAAAGATGCTGATGGAAATTATCCAGTATATTTTGGAGATGCTGTAGGGGTAAACGGAGCCAACCCTAACTTTGTTAATCAATATACTCAGTCTTTGATTCATAAAGTTGACCTTGTTCAGAATTTAAACTTGAACTATCAATTTCCTCGTTTTATTGAATTAGATGCTAAATATGGTATCAACTACCAACACCAAGAAGATACTTATACTTATTTGAATCAAGAAGGTAACAAAAATGCAGTTGACCAACAGTATTTTTACACTAACTATGGTTCTGATGGAACTGGTGAATTAGATCAATATAATTACAATACCACTTTCCAAAACTTTATGGGGTCTTTATTCTTGAAAACAGATTTCCAAAAAGATTTCAATCTGAATATTCCAATCCGTACTTCAACGCAGGTTTCGTTCGACTGGAGAGATAAATTCTATAAACAATATTATACTTATGGTTTAGGATTGCCTACTTATACTCCATTCAATGCTTCGCAAACACCAACTAATCGTATTGCAAGTGATTACAAAGAGCCATTTGTAACGTATGGTTACCTAGTAAATCAACGTATTGACTTTGGTGATTTTGCAGGTATTTCTGGTGGTTTCCGTACTGATTATTCATCAGCGTTTGGTGCTGCATCTACTCCATTTACTTTCCCTCGTGGTGATGGTTATGTTAGATTATCTGCTATGAATTTCTGGAAAGATTCAAGGGTTTCAAACGTGCTTGAAGAGTTCAAAATTAGAGCAGCTTATGGAGAAGCAGGTATTCAACCTAAACCATTCGACCGCTACGTTACTTTGAATACCAAAACGATTGGCTCTAGTAATAGTTTCTACTTCCCATTAGGGCAATCAAATCCAGATTTGAATGTGGAAGTATCTAAAGAATTAGAAATTGGTACAGATATAGGTTTAGCCTTAGCAAAAGGAACACCTTGGTTGAATGATGTAGCGATTTCAGGTAGTTATTGGAAAAGAACAACAGACAACGCTATCTATAAAGTTGATGCTGCGCCTTCTACTGGTGTAGGTACTTTGTTAGATAATGCTTTCTCATTGGCCTCACATGGTTTCCAGTTCTCTGTTAATGCTAATGTTTATAAAAACACTCAATTCTCTTGGAATTTTACAACAAACTTTGGCAAGCAAACTTCTGAGATTACTTCCGTAAGAGGTGGTGCCGAAGTAGTTGTTACTTCAGCTGCTGGTAGTACTGGTTATGTACTTAGAGCAGGTGAGAAAATTGGGCAATTGTATGGCTTTTATGGTGTACATAGTTTAGATGCATTATTGCCAGATGGTACAGAAGCAATACCTGCAGATAAACGTGCTAATTACGAAGTAGCAAGTAATGGATGGGTAGTTAATAAAACTACTAAAGCACCATATTTTTCTACGAAACAATACAGCTTTGGTGATCCAAATCCCAAATTTAATATGTCATTTATCAATGATTTTTCTTGGAAAAACATAGTAAATGTAAGTTTTCAAATTGACTGGGTAAATGGAGCGCATTTATACAACCAAACAAAAGAATGGATGTATCGTGATGGTATTCATTATGACTACCAAGTACCAATTACTATCGGTGGACAAACTGGTGCTTGGTCCGCTTTCTATCGTGGTGTTTATGCAGAAGTTTCACGTAATGGTACTAAAAATTATTTTTATGAAGATGCTTCTTTCGCTCGTTTACGTAACCTTTCAATTGCAGTTGACTTAGTTAAAGCAACTGGTCTAAAAGGTTTTAGAAAACTTCAGTTAGTATTAACAGGACGTAACTTAGCTACCATTACAAATTACACAGGTTTGGATCCAGAAATTTCATCAGGTTCAAATAACTCTGCTTGGGATAGAGGAACTGATCATAACACAATGCCAAACTTACGATCATATCAAATTGGCTTGAATGTTGGTTTCTAATTCTTAAACATAATTTATATCTAAAAGGAAAAATCATTTCCAAGAAAAGAAATAATTATTCAGTTAAAAAGATTCGACGAATGAAAAAGATAAAAATAACCGCACTGTCATTGCTACTAATAAGTAGTGTATTAACATCGTGCAAAGATCAACTCGATATTCAAAACCCAAATCAGCCGACGCCTGCTAGTGCTGCAACAGAAACTGGTGTCATTGGTTTAGCGCAGGGCGCAATATATGTTAACGGTTTTACTTCATCTGGAAATAAGTATTACGACGGTGTTGTTGGTGCTTTTTACAACGGTGTTGTTGGCTTTCATGAAATGATGGGTGATGTAGTCGCTGCGGAAGCAGCTAACACTTACATGAATAACCTTTCAGCGCCCAATGAAGTAATTTTAGATGATGGCACCAAAGTTGCTAATCCTAATTCGCCAAGTGCACAGATTACCTTACTAAGAGCTATAAATGTAAACTCTCAACAAGGTGGCAACCCCGGTTTTCATGAATGGTCAATGATGTATGGCTTAAACAATGCAGCAAATTCAGTATTAGAAGTAGTTGAAAAAACTACATTTTCAGGAGATGCCGCAACCAAAAAGAGTACAATCAAAGCTTGGGCTTATTTCTGGAAAGGTTTTGCATATTCTCGTATTGGTTCAATGTATTATGCTGGTCTAATTAATAATACTTCAAGCTCAACGAATGGCAACTATGTAACAAAAGAAAAGATAATAGAAGAAGCAAATGCCAATTTTGACAAAGCTGCAAGTACTTTAACTGCTATTACCAATGCCGCTGATTATACAAGTGTAATGACCTTGTTGGTTCCAAGCTTTTTTCAAGGAGGTAAAGGTGCTGTACCAACTATAGCACAATGGGTGAAAAACTTGAACACCATGAAAGCTCGTAATATCTTGGTTAATACACCAACTTCATCAGTGACTGCTGCACAATGGGGAAATATTTTAACCTTAACAAATGCAGGTATTGGTACAGCTGACCCAGTTTTTGCTGGCAATACAAATGCTACAGGTGATATTTTTGCTCCATTATCTTACAGTGTAGCGGCAAGAAGTGTTGGTGCTAATGCTTCTGGAGGTACCTATAAAATTTCAGAACGTTTAATTCAAGATTTTAATACCGGAGATAAGCGTTTAGCCAATAACTTTAATCAATATCCTGTTTGGGTTGGAAACTCCGATCGTGGTAATGCGTTCAATACTCGTTGGGCTATTAAAGACGGAGGAAATGGCTTACCTGGTGTAATGGTTTACACAAACCGTGCAGCTGGTGCTGCCGAATTATATATGGTTGGTAGTTATGAAGAAAATGAGTTAATGAAAGCCGAAGCTAAACTTTATACAGGAGACATTGCTGGTGCAGTAACAAGCATCAATGCTGTAAGAAGTTACCAAGGTGCTGGTTTAGCACCAATATCTTCAGCTGATTTAGCAACTGTTAAAGAAGAATTACGCAAGGAAAGAAGAGTGGCTTTAGCTTTTAGAGGACTTTCATTTTATGATGCCCGTCGTTGGGGTATATTAGATAGTGGTCGTAAAAATGCAGTAGTCATATCAAAAGATGGAAAAACAATTAACACTAAGGCAACAATCAATTATGGTTATCTTGATTATTGGGATGTTCCAAATAATGAATTAGCTTATAACCCTGCTGCTACTGGTAGTGCTCCAGTAAAAAATCCAAAATAATATTACAAAAGTATGTATTTTTAAAAGACCTCCTTTTTAAGGAGGTTTTTTTATGGCTTTCGCTCAAGCAGATTGTTTTTAGTTCTTATTTCAATCATTAAAGCTATAATCGCCTCTAATATAGTATAAGTGAAACCTCTTATTGCATACCATTTTTGATATCATCATGTCATAAACTTAATAATTCCCTTAGCTTCTCTATATTGGAAAAGTTCAAAATAAGTATTCATCATTAATTGCTCTTTTTATTATTAAGTATTTTACACCACATTGTATTAAGTAATTTATACATATTTCAAATATTGATTTTATATCAATAAAACAGCTATTAATCATTAAAAAAAAACATTTTGTCGCACAATTTTGCTTATTTAAAAACCATAAAAATCATCCAGTCTATAAAAAAATCGAAAATACATTTACCAACCAAGTAATTATTAAATATTTTTAATAATTACTTGGTTGGTAAAGTACAATTTTTTAAATTAGATATTGTTAGAAATAACACAATATCATTAAACTAAATTAAACCAAAACTAAATTATTAAATGAACAAAAAATTACTAACGATTTTCCTCGTTATGATGACTTGTTGTGTAAGTATTTATGCGCAAGACAGAAAAGTAACAGGGAAAGTGACCGCAGCCGAGGATGGCTCAGGTCTTCCAGGAGTGTCTGTTCAATTGAAAGGTAGTACCAAAGGAACAACCACTGATGCTAATGGAAATTACTCTCTCCCAGTAAATTCGAGTGGCACAATCCGATTCACATTTGTTGGCTTCGCTCCTAAAGAAGTCGCAGTAGGTAGTCAAGCTGTTATTAATGTTCAGCTTACTAGTGACAATCAACAATTATCTGAAGTAGTAGTAACAGCACAAGGAATTGTCAGAGAAAAACGAGCACTTGGCTATTCTGTTACTTCATTAGACAAAAAGGTTATTGAAGACAAACCTCAATCAGATATCGGTCGTGTACTTCAAGGTAAAATTCCAGGTGTAAACATCACTTCAACTTCAGGGGTTACTGGTACAGGTACAAACATTACGATTCGTGGTTATTCTTCGATTACGGGTTCTGTACAGCCTTTGTTTGTTGTTGATGGTGTACCTTTCAACTCAAATACCAATACTCGTGGTGGTTTTACAGGTGGTGGACAGTCGTCTTCAAGCCGTTTTCTTGATATTGACCCCAACAATATCGAAAACGTAACAGTATTGAAAGGGTTGGCAGCTACAGTTACTTATGGAGACCAAGGTAGAAATGGAGTAATTTTAATTACTACTAAAAACGGCACTAAAAAGGCTAGAAAAACAGAATATTCTATTACTCAGTCTGTTTTTACCAATACGGCTCACTTGCCTAGATACCAAAATTCTTATGTGGGTGGTTTTCAACAAAACTTAGGATACTTCTTTAGTAACTGGGGACCTTCATTAGAAGAAGCTAAAAATTATGCTTCACAGAATACCAACACAGCATTAACAACTCACCCTTACGCATTTTTAACTAACGCTGCTGCTAGAGATGCAATGGCTTCGTATGTAGCATCCGTTACTCCATATACCATGCAATTCTTCCCTAACAACGTTAGTGATTTTTTCCGTACTGGTATTATTGCAAATACTTCTATGAACATTTCTGGAGGTGGCGAAAAGGTTAGTTATAACATATCGGCGGGTTATAACAATGAACAGGGTTATATTCCGAACAATGGTTTGAAAAGATTGAATTTAGGGCTAGGATTAAACGCTCAATTATCGAAAAAAT
This sequence comes from Arcicella lustrica, assembly GCF_034930985.1. NCBI lineage: Bacteria > Pseudomonadati > Bacteroidota > Cytophagia > Cytophagales > Flectobacillaceae > Arcicella > Arcicella lustrica. The sequence continues at coordinate 12,929 of NZ_JAYGIM010000016.1, read as the reverse complement.
TGACGGTTAACACTTCGTTTAACTTCTCTAATACAGACCAAACATCTCCTCCATTAAGTGCTGGACAAGGTAATAATGCCAATGATTTCCCTTCAGTTTTGGCAAACGTAATGTTTACACCACGCCAAGTAGATTTAATGGGCTGGCCTTACGAAAACCCAGTAGATGGTAGCTCTGTATATTTTAGAAGTGGTAACGATATTCCTAACCCAAGATGGATATTGAATAATTATAAAACCACTGGTGTTGTAAACCGATTCTTTTCTGCAACATCATTCAATTTAGATATCACTAAAGAACTTGCTTTGATTTATAAAATCGGTTTAGATACTTATGATGAAACGCAAGAGTTTTTACTAAACAAAGGTGGGGTGTCTTTTGTAAATGGTTTTTACAATACACTAAACTTCAAGAACACAATTTGGGATAACTCAATGATTCTTTCGTACAATAAAACGGTATCTGATAAATTAAGCTTATCAGCTAAATTAGGGGGTAACATGAGAAATGATAGATTCTCTCTCTATAATATCTCAAGCCAGAACCAATTAGCACGTAATTTATTTCGCCACTCAAACTTTATTGATAACGTAGCATCAAACTTTACTTCAGAACAAACTCGTTATGGTATTTTCGGTGAAATTACTGCTGACTATAACAACTATTTGTTCTTGAATTTAGCTGGAAGAAATGACTGGACATCTACAGTAGAGGCTGAAAATCGTAGAATTTTTTATCCATCTGCCAGCCTTTCATTTGTTCCTACGTCTGCTTTTGAAGATCTAAGTAGCAATACGCTTAATTTCTTAAAACTTAGAGTTGGCGTTGGTACATCTGCTGGTTTCCCTAACCCATATCAAACAAGAAATATCTTAAATCAAAATGCAAGAGGTTGGTTAACATCTTCTCCAATTCAAACACATTCAGTTGATAATAGTTTAGGTAACCCAAATCTAAAACCTGAATTACATACTGAAACTGAATTAGGTTTAGAAGGTAAATTATTCAATAATAAAATTGGCTTCGACCTTACTGTGTATCGTAGAGATACTAGAAACTTGATTACAAGCGCTCCTTTGGATGCTTCTACAGGTTATACAAGTACTACAATTAACGTTGGTAAAATCAGAAACCAAGGGATTGAGTTTAGTTTAACAGGAACACCTGTAACAAAAGGCCCATTCTCGTGGGATGTAACTTTGACTTACTCACGCAATACTCCAGAAGTATTAGATTTAGGTGGAACTATCCAAGAAGTACAAGTAACAGGTTTTGGTTCATCATTGGGTAATTACGCTATCGTAGGTCAGCCATTCAACGTAATTAAAGGAACTGGTTTCCGTAGAAATGCTGAAGGTAAATTATTGATTGATGGTTCTGGAAACTTACAGGCAACTACTTCTCCAGTGATTTTAGGTGATCCTAACCCAGCCTTTGTTTCAAGTATGATTAATGGATTCAATTATAAAGGCTTGAGCTTAAATGTAATGGTTTCTTATCGTCATGGTGGAGCATTGTATTCATCTACTGCGGGTGCTTTGTTAGGTCGTGGTTTAACGATTGAATCAGGTAGTGAAACTGGTTATGACAGAGCTCAAACTTTTATCTTCCCAGGTGTTAAAGCAGACGGTTCAGCAAACGACATCCAAGTTACTGGTTCTGATATTAACTTCAACAACGTTTATTTCTTTGGTGATGAAGGTAGAATCTACGATGGTTCAACCATCCGTCTGCAAGAAGTATCATTGTCTTATAGCTTGCCTAAAAAGTTTTTGGGTAAATTAGGTATTAAAGGAGCAAGTATTGGTTTGTCGGGTAATAACTTATGGTATAAAGCTTTACACATTCCAAAAGGCTTGAATCTTGATACAGACAATTTAGGCTTAGGTGTAGGTAATGGTTTAGGTTTTGAATTCTTGACCGGACCAAGCTCTAGAAGACTAGGAGGAACATTGAAATTGACTTTCTAAACAACGACAAACATTGCTTAGGGAATTCTAATTAATGATATTTTCATTATAATTCATAAAAAGATGATAAATAAATTCATAAAATATTTGTTTGTTTTGTCAGCCATACTGGTAAGCTCGTGTAAACTCGACTTACTTGACAATCCAAACGCAGTAACAACTGGAAATACCGATATAAACTACTTAGCGAGCCAAATCCAGATTAGTTACTCAGGTCATTTTAACCAATTAAGTGACCCAGGAATGCGATTAACCAGAATGTTGAATGCTGGAGCTGCCATTTATGATAATGCTGTTACCCCAGGCGGGCTTGATGGAACTTGGAATACTGCTTATGCTGGTATTTTGAATGATATAAAAACGCTCATTCCTTTAGCTGAAAAAGGCGAGTTTTTTGTTCATTCAGGTATGGCTCGTTTCCTTAGAGCATCTGTAATGGTAAACTTAGTTGATGCTTTTGGTGATGTACCTTACTCAGAAGCTTTGGATGCAAGTAATTTCAACCCTAAAACTGATGGTGGTGCTTCTATATATACCGCTGCTTTAGCGGATGTTGATAAAGCTATTGAGAACTTCGGAGCTAAATCTAAATCAGGTTTAACAACAGACCTTTATTATTCTGGAAATGTTGATAACTGGATTCGTGCAGCAAATACTTTGAAATTGAAAATTTTATTGAACAAAAGATTGATTGATGCAGCTGGTTCAAGAACAGCAATCAATAGCTTAATAGCTGGTGGAAAATTAATTTCATCTACTTCACAGAATTTTACTTTCAAATTTGGTATTAACCAAGTAAACCCAGATAATAGACATCCTAGATATGCTGGTCAATATTCGTCAACAGGTGGTGGAGATTATCAGTCTAATGCCTACATGGGTAGTATGTATGATAAAAAAGACCCAAGAATTCGTTCATATTTTTATCGTCAAGTTATTGTGAATTCTAAGGATGTCAACGAAATCCGTTGTATTACGAATCAAAAACCTAACCACTACGCTGCAACAGATTACTACTGTTTACCAACTAACGTAGGGTATTGGGGACGTGACCATTTGAGTAACGAAGGTATTCCACCAGATGGATTAAGAAGAACAGCTTGGGGATTATACCCTGCTGGAGGGCAATACGACAATGATAATGGTAAACCAGTAGCATTAGTAACAGGTGCGGCTGGTGCTGGAATTCACCCAATTTTAATGTCTTCATTTACAGACTTTATGTTGGCTGAATCTGCCATTACATTGGGTACAACTGGCGATGCTAAAACGCTTTTGGAATCTGCTGTTCGTAAATCAATGACTGATGTTCGTACTTTTATCTTAGCTTCTGCTGAAGGAGGAAAAATAGCAACTTTCGAAGCCGCTAATAATATAGTATGGGCTAACGAGGTAAACAATTATGTTACAGCTGTATTAAGTGCTTATTCATCTGCGACTTCAGATGCAGACAGACTTAACATCGTAGCGACTGAATATTACTTTGCTTTATATGGTAATGGTATTGAGTCTTATAACTTATACAGAAGAACGGGAATGCCTAAAAACCTACAGCCAGCTTTAGACCCAAATCCTGGAGCATTTATTCGTTCTTTCTATTATCCTACTTCATTTGTTAGTAGAAACGCAAATGCTAAACAAAAGGCGAATATGACTTCTCCGGTATTCTGGGATAATAATCCTGCAACTTTATTCAAATAATATTAGCTTTTGAATTTCCTTAAAATTAAAATATCATGAAAAACATTTTAAAATATTCAATTTTAATGATTTGCGGGCTAGTAATATTAGCTTGCAAAACCGAAATAGTTGAACCAATTGATTTAGATGCTCTTGAAACTGGTGGATATGTCCGTACTGTAAGTCCATACCCTGTTTCTTCATCTACTTTCAACTATAAAATTACAGACATGGGTGGTACAAAAATGGAGATTGTTGCTGAGGCTGTAACGCCAAATAAAGGAGCAGACTTTGCATCTTATGAATTGTTTGTAAAGTTTGTGGATGCTACTGCTTCAAATGGCACAAAAACTACGTCAATACTCCCTCTTAAAACAATTCTTGCATCAGCATTTACTAAAGATGCTATTACAGGATATCCTAGAGCAACAATTACGGTAACAGGAATAGAAGCTTTAGCGGCATCTAAACTTGTTATAGGAGATATTGCAGCAGGTGATCGCTTTGAAATTACTGGCACGATGAAACTTACTAACGGTAAGACTTACAATGCTGCTAACACTGGTGCAAACATTACTGGTGGAGCCTTTTATAGCTCACCATTCTTTTACAGAGTAAACGTTTTGCAATAGTATTAAAAAGGCATCATCCGAAACATTTGTTTTGGGTGATGCCTTTAATAAAAAAACCTGCCACTAAAGTAAAAACTTTATTAGCAGGCAAAGAATCCAGAAAACTAGATTCTACTTTGGGTGTGTTAGGTTTTTGAGAGACAATGACATTACTTATTAGAATGTCTTTATGTGTTTAACTTTATCTTGACTTCTTCTTCAATAAAATTGCCTTAGGCGTTTTCCTAATAGCTTCTCTGAACTCACTTATTCTTCTTCTTGATACAATTAATTCTTGACCATCTTCCAGAATTATCACTAACTTTTTATCTTCCTTTCTCCATCCATTCATAAAGGCAATATTCACTACATGATTGTTGCTTATGCGTATAAACGTGAATTCATCATTTATCCTTTCTTGCATCACTCTTAAAGTACGAGCCACAAGCAAACGTTCTTGATTTGTGGTATGGACAGTCGTGTAGTTTTCATCACTCTTTAAATATAAAATTTCGTTTAGAGCGATTTGACTACTTTTTGTTAGGTATAATTTTTTCATAATCTTGGCAAGTATTACTATTACAAAAATGCAATTTTTAGTTCTTAGGTTATTAGCTCGAAATCGACAAAAATTAGCTCATTTAGTACATTTTACCAAAAAAAATACTATTTTGAATAAACAATACTAGGTAAAGTACTATTAATGCGTTTTCAACCAATCAGAGGGTGATTTTCCATAAAATTCTTGAAAAACCTTTGTGAAATATGAAAGACTTTCAAAACCTACTTGAAAGGCAACATCTGAGATATTTCCATTACGATTTTTTAATAATTCGGCAGCTTTTTTTAATCGATAATTTCTGATGTATTCTACTGTTGTTTGATTAGTCTGTATCTTTAATTTTCTTCTTAATTGAACCGCACTCAGGTTCAAAGCATCTGCTAAATCAACAATATTGAAAGTGCTATCTGAAAGTTTATTTTCAATTATTTCATCTATTCTTTGTAAAAAAACATCATCTGGTGGACTCAAAACATGCTCCCTTTTTGTTGTTTTTAAGGCTTTATTTAACTTATTTTTTTTGTTTTGTTCTTTATCAACATTACTTGTTTCAATCAATTCTTCTTCTGAAAAATCAGCAATTGTATTTACCAAAACTGGTGTATTAGCTTCTACTTTTTCAGGTTGAATACGCTTAAAAAAATGAAAGACTAAAAATATGAAAAATACAATTTTTGACATTTCTGCAAGAAAAATAATATGATGAATCCAATCGAAATCAATGACTTGCAATAACCTTAATTGTAGAAATAAAAAACCTAAAAAACTAAATAAAAAAGAGCAGACAAAGTATCCTTCAAGTTTGATTTTTTTGTAGTAAGCATAAACAAAGAGTAAAAGAATTGTGATTTCTGCAAGCACAGAATTCCAAACATTCATTTTTATCCACTTCCAATTATAATCTACACATATTGCAAATAACAAGGTAAAAGTGGCAAGAATAATGAAATATAAATACCATTTTATCCATCTTGGAAATTGAGTAGTGATTGGCAAAATATAAAATGTTAAAACGATTTCAGGGACAACTAAAAGTCGATAAGGAAAAGTATTAATAAGCGATGAAAGGATTGGATTACTGGTAAATAAATCTCCAAGTGACTCATGATATCCTAACACAGTGATAGAAATGCAAAAGGAATAAAAGGCAAAAACGCTATAGGCATTGGTTTTTAGTAAGAAAAAAGCAATGATTCCAATCAATAGATTTCCAAAAAGTTGAACCCCATCGAAAAACCAATTTCTACGGTCGTCTGAACGGCTTTTAATTTCTTGAGCCTTTTCGGGCATTACTAAAAATTTTGTATAAAAACCTCTTTGGCTAGTAATTTTTATATAAAGTGTCTTGGGTTGGTTAGCTAATAGAGGAAAAAGAACAATTGGGTGATTTGAGCTATAATTTCTTTTTTCTTTAGCCACAAAACAACCTCCTCGTATAATATCAAAATTATTGTTTCCATTTGGGATGAAAACATCAAAATACTCAATTAATGGATTTCCACATTCAAATGACCAATTAGTAGTTTTTGAAGAATATAAAGTAACTTTAAACCAACGAGTAACGTCAGAAAAACCAAAATGAATTGCTTTTTGGGGATGAGCAATAAACTGTCGATGTTGAATATCACGAAGTGTTAACTTAACATTATTCGTTTCATAATACTCTACAAAAGACGAAATATCTATCGGAGAAGTAGTTTTTGATAAATCTATGCCTTTCGCTGATACACTTAACCCATTAAAATAAAAGCATACAATTAACAGAACAATTCTTTTGAGAAATTGAGAAATTAACATTTATTACTTAGTTCGGATTCAAATTACATAGTATTGATTCACAGTAATTAAATTACAAGACCTCAATACCCAACGTTGGGTAAACAAAATCTCATATTTAACAAAAATGAACCTTAATAGTATGATATATATTTTAGTGTGTTGTTACAACAAAGATAATAAAGATGAACGCTTAAACAATTATTTAATCGAAAAAAAATCCCTTTCAATCAAGAATTTATTTTTATGCTATTTTACAGTTTATATATAGCTAACAATTCTTTCTCTTAAACATGATATAATAAAATCAACAAACTCAAAGACAATGTTTTATGATAAATAATAGTTAGTCAACAAATTATTTATCATAAATTTGAATTCATCTGCTTAATCTAAACTAATTTTTCATGAATCGTATTGATAGACTCTTTGGCATTTTCACTTTTTTACAATCTAAAAAATATACTTCAGCCGAAAAAATTGCGGAGAAATTTCAAATCAGTGTTCGTACTGTTTACAGAGATTTAAAAGCTTTAAATGAGTCGGGAATTCCGTTAGGTTTTGAACCGAACAAAGGATATTTTATCGTACAAGGTTTTTTTCTTCCGCCTATTTCTTTGACGAGCGACGAAGCAAATGCTTTACTTTTAATGGAATCAATCGTTTATCGTTTTACTGATAAATCCATTCAAAAACATTACTCAAATGCTTTGAATAAAGTAAAATCTGTATTGCCGAATGCTCAAAAAGATAAAATTGATTTACTTTCAGATAATATCAAATACCAAATTTCTCCTTGTATTGAGCAGAACTATGAATATTTATCTGATTTACAACAATCTATCTCTGCTAAAACAATCATTGATTTTGATTATAAAAATAACAAAGACGAAATTAGTCATCGTCGAGCAGAACCTATCGGCTTGGTTTTTTATGCCTTTAATTGGCATTTAATTGCTTGGTGCTATAAGCGAAATACTTATCGTGATTTTAGAGTATCCAGAATTTTAGATGTTAAAAATACCCAAATACCTTTTCAAAAAAACGACCACATTCCTTTGTCTGACTATATGAAACTACTTCCAGTAAACTATTAAATTATATTTAAAATTCTTGAAAAATCACTGACATAGGGTTGTCAGTAGCGTCTGTTTTATTTGCATTATCAACCAAAAAACAAACAACATGACGATGATTGCAATGTTCTTAAAAGAGTTAGACCAAGAAGCGGTTAGTACTCGTAAAATGTTATCAATAGTACCAAATGAAAAATTCAACTGGCAACCTCACCCTAGAAGTATGAATGTTCTAACACTTGCAACGCACATTGCAGAGTTACCTTCATGGGTTGGACTTGCTTTAACTACTAGCGAATTAGATTTTGCAGCGGCTCCTTATGAACCCTTGAAAGTTAATTCAACCGTTGAACTTTTAGAGGTTTTTGAAAAAAATATTGAAGATGCTAAAGCTCATTTATTAGCTGCCAGTGAAGAACAGCTAAATGATAATTGGACATTAAGAAACGGCGACACTATTTATAGTACTACTCCAAAAAGCGAAACAATTCGCCATGCTTATTGTCAAATTGTACATCATAGAGCTCAATTAGGTGTTTTTCTCCGCTTACTTGATATTCCAATTCCTGGCTGTTATGGACCAAGTGCAGATGAAATGGGCTTATATTAATTGCTAAAGACCCTACTCAAACCTCATCTCAAAAAGAGATGAGGTTTTTTTTCACCAAAAGTTCTCATGTTGCCATGAGAGATTGGGGCAGCCGCCACTGCAAGTAAGGTAATTATTAGATAATTATTATTTGATGAATGCTAGCTCAATCAATATCTTTGTTGAAATAAAAACATAAGAATATGTTAGCCATCAACAAAATCCATCACATTGCTATTATTTGTGCTGATTATACAATCTCTAAAAAGTTTTATACAGAAATACTTGGTTTCAAAATAGAAAACGAAGTGTTCAGAAGCGAAAGAAATTCCTATAAATTAGATTTATCGGTAAATGGAATCTATCAAATAGAGTTATTCTCATTTCCAAACCCTCCTGCTCGTGCTTCTCGCCCCGAATCTTGTGGTTTAAGACATTTAGCTTTTGAAGTAAATGATGTCCAAGAAACACATAATTATTTAACAGGATTCAATATCGACTGCGAGAGTATCAGAATTGATGAATTCACTGATAAACAATTCTTTTTTATAAGTGACCCAGATGGACTACCCATTGAGTTTTATGAGAAATAATGGATTTCAAGCTTAAAAAAGTGGTACTACTTTCTTTTGAAAAATAGCACCACAACACTTTAAGGGATAGAGGTAATTGTGTAATTGAACTAAAAATCTGCAAGGGTTAGTCGTTATTAATACTGAAAATAGGTATTGTAATTTCATAAAAAATCCTCAGGCGGATAGTAAATATTATGGTAATCTAACCATTCTTGGAGTATGCTTTTTTTTCTTTTAGGTACTCCAATTTGTACGATTTCACTAAAATTATTTTTTAACTTTACGTAGAGAATATTAAGTACTTGTGAATACAATACAAATGATACATCATCTGGCTTGAACACATCTCCTGATTCGTCCTTCAACTGAAAAGATACATTTTCATTCATAGCTTTTAAAGATTGATAGAAGTAAAAAAAATGTATAAAATGTACTTATTAAATGATGAAAAACATACAGAGTGTAGGTGTAGCATCTAATTTTTCAATGTTTAGATGTATTTCTTCAACAAAATAAGGGAGTTTTCATTGAAGATTTTAGCGTAAAAATACCTGTTTTACGAAAAAGGAAATTTACCTAATCAAATTAATCTATGATAAATAACACCAATAACGAGGCTATTTCTTGGGAAGATTTTGAAAAAGTGAAACTTCAAGTCGGGACAATTTTAGAAGCAAAAGATTTCCCAAAAGCCAAAAAGCCAGCATATCAATTAACCATTGATTTTGGTGATGAACTAGGTATTAAAAAATCATCAGCCCAACTTACAAAGCTTTACAGTAAAGAAGATTTGATTGGTCGCCAAGTAATTTGTGTAACGAATTTTCCGCCAAGACAAATCGCTAATTTTTTCTCAGAAGTATTAGTAACAGGAATTGTTTTGCCAGATGGTGAAGTAGTTTTGGCTTCTGTTGAAAGAAAAGTGCCTAATGGAACTAGACTTGCCTAAACATCTTTCAAAAAGTTTCAGACACTTCAAAGCATTAAACTTCATCAAATTATATAACAATTTTAAAACCTTTAGTAAATTGCAGTATTATTGAACCTCAACATCTTAAATCAAATGAAAACCATATTTATCTTCATATTTTCTTTAATGGTTTTTTCCGAAGCTTCTGGTTTTGGATTGATTGAATATTCTACAGTGATGCATACCAAACATCGTAATAAACAAGATACATTACGAAACAATAGTCAACATTTTGAAGTTATTCAAGCAAACCAAGTGCTAAAAAAAGAGCCTGAAAAACCTGCTGATAATCACTTTACTAAATCCCTGATTCAATGGATTGCGAATGGAGTAAAGTCAACTGTAGAATTTATTACTAGTGCTTTTGTAAGTGTTGTAAAAGCTATTGTTGCCGCTATCGTTAGTTTATTTACTTCTAAAGCTTGGTAAATCATTGATAACAAAACATCATAAACAGCTTGGAATAGCATAGCTACTTAAGCTAAAATTCCATGAAAATAGAAATTAAAACTAAAGTAAATCAAAGCCTTTTTAATGTTTGGAAAGGTTTTAATCTATCTTTATTCAAAGCACTCTCCCCTCCTTTTCCTCCTGTTATTGTCCGACAATTTGATGGTTGTCTCGAAGGTGATATTGTTCATTTAGAATTAAATTTTATTCTTTTTAAACAAGATTGGATTTCTTCAATTATTGAACAAAAAACGACAGAATCTAGCATTTACTTTATTGACAAAGGAACGAAACTCCCATTTTTCCTAAAATATTGGCATCATCAACATACAATGCTAAGTGAAGAATCGGGTACGGTAATTATTGATGAGATAACATTCAACACTCCTTTTATTTTGACGGATTATCTAATGTATCCCTTACTTTATCTTCAATTTTTATACAGAAAACCCATTTATAAACGATATTTTCAATAAAGCAAAATCCACTCTAATTTGCAAAGAGTGGATTTTTTGTGTTAATTCGTTTTGACAAAATACATTTCATTGAAATCAACGAGTAAAATCTCATCATTTCGACCCAAACAAACTTAATCTTAAATGAAGCTAAACATTACCACTAAAATTATCATCGGTTTTATTATCGGAATAATTGTAGGACAAATCATGCACACTCAACTAAGTGTTGAGCAAATTGCTGATGTTAGTAAGAACATTAAACTATTAGGAGATATTTTTTTAAGAAGCATTCACTTAATTGTTGGTCCGCTTATTTTTTGTACTTTATCTGTAGGCGTTGCCAAATTAGGTGATTTCCGTTTGGTAGGCAGAATCGGATTAAAAACATTAGCTTATTTCTACTTCGCTACTATTCTTTCTTTACTAGTTGGCTTAGTTTTCGTAAATATTACTCGTCCCGGAGAATTTGGCACTTGGAAATTACCAGCTTCTGGTATTGAAACTGGAGTAACCGCAAAACCTCTAAAAACCTTCAGAGATTTCCTTTTCGAAATTTTTCCAGATAATATCTTTCAAGTTTTTGCAGAAAATAAAACTTTAGGAATCATTATGGTTTCAATCGTTTTTGGAATTGCTTTAGCAACAATGGGCGAACATGGCAAAAAAATCTCAAAAGGCATTGATTGGATTGGCGAAGCCATCTTCAAAATCGTAGGCTATATTATGTTATTAGCTCCTTTTGCCGTTTTTGCATCCATGACCAATGTAATTGCACAAAATGGTTTAGGCGTTTTAGTATCTTATGCTTACTTAATTATTTGCTTCTTCGCTGCTTTACTCTTCTTTATTTTTGTGGTACTTTGGTTGATTTGCTATTTATTGAAAATCCCTTACTGGCGTTTAATGGCAACGATGAAAGATGCTATTTTACTTTCATTCAGTACTGCGAGTTCAGAAGCATCAATGCCAAAGCAAATTGAGTCTTTGAAAAGTTTAGGCATCAGCGAAAGAATCATCGGTTTTGTTTTGCCTTTGGGTTATAGTTTTAATTTGGATGGCTCGATGATGTATATGACTTTCGCAACGGGTTTTATTGCGCAAGCTTATGGAATGCCTTTAAACTTAGACCAACAAATCACAATGCTTCTAACGCTGTTATTAGCGAGCAAAGGTATTGCTGGTGTGCCACGTGCTAGTTTGGTGGTAATTATGGGAACAATGACCCTCTTTGGACTTCCACAAGAAGGTTTGGTATTACTTCTTGGCGTAGATCCTTTCTTAGATATGGGTCGTTCGGCAACATCGGTTGTTGGAAACGCCGTTGCCACAGTAGTTGTCAGTAAATGGGAAGGCGAAACACTTAGTGAAGCATAAACTAAAATTTTACTCATAAACATGAGTCATCCCGAATTCTCTCCTAAAATAGCGAGTTTTAGAAGATTTAAAAGTTTTTTGGATTTGTTCTCGTCCTTACTTTTTGTCTCGTATGTTTGTCTTACTAAAAATCATGTTCGAATAGATTAAATTCCGAAATTAGCATTTGTGTGATGAGAGGAGATTCTTGTCTAAACAATCCATTTGGATATGTACATTTCAAGGGATTCCCCATCACTCATTGCTAAGAGTCACAACAGCACCTTAAGCATCACCAAAATGGTGGTAAACTTGTATAGGACGAGAAAAGACAATTTAATCTATCTAAGACCATGAGCAAAAAAGTAATCAACAATCAAGCTATTTTACGTCAATGTGTGGGAATAGACATCAGTAAGGATAGTTTTGTTGCTTGTATTAGTCACAAGACTTCGACCGATGAAATCATTGTAAAAAGTACTAAAAAGATTCCCAACTCTCTTAGTGGTTATCATACCTTACAAGAGTGGGTTTCAAAGTTCACTAACTCTGAGTTTCCATTAATTTATGTAATGGAAGCTACTGGAATTTATTACGAAGCTCTTGCATTCGATTTACTAGAAAGAGGTAAATCTGTGAGTGTTCAATTAGCAAAGAATGTCAAGTTCTTTATGCAAAGCCATAATATTAAGTCTAAAACAGATGACATTGATGCCCAGGCTATCGCTCAAATGGGTCTTGAAAGAAAACTTAAACTATGGCAACCGGGAAGTATTCAAATGCGACTCTTGAAACATCTATGTCGGGAAAGAATAATGCTTCAAGCAGAACAGACTAGTGTTAAAAATCAATCTCATGC